>DASVTN010000085.1:0-5650 GCA_036387555.1 Allosphingosinicella sp.
GTGCGCATCATCCGGTCGACTTCGGCGGCAAATGTCGCCGGCCCGTCGCCGCGGAAGGCGAGGAAGCCGATCGATTCGGCATTATACTCGCCCGGCTCCAGCGCCTTGCCGATCCGCTTCAGGCGCGTGCCCTCGCGCAGCACCTTCATGTCGTCGGCGTCGTAATCGTCCTTCTCGTCGACGGTGACCGCGATCGCTCCGGGCTCGGCCCCGAGCACCATCCGGACCAGCGTCGGCGAGATCAGGGTGTCGCCGTTCAGGAGCACCACGTCGCGGTCGAACTCGCCGCGCACCATCCACACCGAGCCGAGATTGTCGGCGACATGGTAGAAGGGGTTGAACGCGGTGCGGACGCCGTTCCGGCGCGCCGCCACCTCCGCGACCAGCGCCTCGGCGAAGCCGGTGACGACGACGATGTCTTCGATCCCCGCCCCCTGGAGGGCGTCGAGCTGCCATTCGAGAAGGCTCTTGCCACTCAGCTCGATCAGGCATTTCGGCCGCTCCGCGGTCAGCGGGAGTAGCCGCGAACCCTTGCCGGCGCTGAGGACGATGGCCTTGCGGATAGTCATGAAAAGGCCGCCTCCAGGTCGCGGCCCGCGGGCCGGCGCGTAACGTAACGGGCCCATTATGATTGGACTTGGGCGAAGTTAGGGCGGGCCGGCGGCGCGCCGCGGACGCGGATGCCGTGCGCGGACGGGCGTGGCGGATCGGCAACGGCGGCGGCATTAACGGCCGCGGCGCGCAATTTTCGATAGCCGCCACGGCCGCTTGCTGTGATTGACTTGGAGACATGGGGGAATGGACCGCGCTCGTGCTGGCCGGACGGCGGCCCGGTGAGAACGGCTTCGCGGCTTCGCATGGAGTGGCCGCGAAGGCGCTGATCCGCGCCGGCGGCGAGCCGATGCTCGGCCGAGTGGCCCGGACCCTGCTCGATTGCCCTTCCATCGGCCGGATCGTCGTCCTGGCGCAAGATTCGGAGACGCTGCTTTCGGGCGAGCTCGGCTGGATGGCCGCGGAGCCGCGGATCACCGCCGCGGAATCGGAAGACGGGATTTCCGCGAGCGTCGGCCGGATCGCGGGCACCGGGGCCGCGCCTTATCCCGTCCTCGTCACCACCGCCGACCATGCCCTGCTTCAGCCCGAGATGGTCGAAACCTTCATCGCCGCGGCCGCGGGCGTGGACGTGGCCTTCGCGATGGTCGAGCGCAAGACCGTCGAGCAGGCCTATCCCGACACCAGGAGGACCTGGATCAAGGCGGCGAACGGGCATTTCAGCGGCGCCAACCTGTTCGCTCTGATGACTCCGGCATCGGCCCGGGGCGCCGAATTCTGGGCGCGGGCCGAGAAGGACCGGAAGCGCACCCTCAAGCTTCTGAGCTTCCTCGGGCTGGGCATATTCCTGAGGGCCGTCACCCGCACCATCTCGCTCGAGGCCGCCGCCGAACGCGTCGGGCGAAAGGCGGGGTTCCGGCTCAAGGCCGTGCTGCTCCCGTTCGCGGAGGCGGCGATCGACGTCGACAAGCAGTCCGACCTCGAGCTGGCCGAGCGCATCCTCGCCGCGAGGGGCGGTTAGGGAGAGTCGGGGCCGTCATCCCGGACTTGATCCGGAATCCATGAACACGGACCCCGGAGGCGATCCGCCGGAATGACGGGCAGGACGCCTGCCCTACCAGCCTCCGCCGCCGCCTCCGCCGCCGCCGCCGCCGGAGGATCCGCCGCCCCCCGAGCCGCTGCTCGAGCCCGGCGCGGTCGAGGCCGAGGAGATGGTGCTCGCCAGGGAGGAGCCGACGCTGTCGGCGAAGTCGCCCGGATCGTTCCAGGGATCGGAGCCGCCCGAATACCAGCTCATCGGCTGCGCCTGCCCCGAAGCCGCCGCGGCCGCGAGGACGGAGGTGAAGCGCGAGGCCCAGTCGTTCTCGACCTTGAGGGCGATGGCGTAGGGAAGATAGCGCTCGAACAATTCGGGGGTCTTCTCGGGCGGATGGAGGGTCTGCAGCCGCTCCTCCTCGGCGACCGACAGATAGTGGCGGAAACCCGCGATCCGATCGAGCACGGCGCGCCCTTCGCGGGTCGGGGCGGCCATCCAGCTGAAGGCGGTGAGAACCACCGGCAGCGCCAGGAGCGGAAGCGCCAGCGGGATGAGGCGCATGCCCTCGCCATAAGCGAAAATGCCTTCGACCGAATTGCCGATGGTCACGGCTCCGGCGATGACCCCGATCACGCCCAGGAAGGCGGCGGAAATCTTCGCCGACATCGCCATCGCTCCGGCCTTGCCGCTGGCAAGGAAGTAGAGGGCGAGCGCCGCGGCCGGGAGGAGCAGCGCGGCGACGGCGGCGAGAATGTCGTTCGGGCCGTAATCGCCGGGCGCGGAGAGCAGGTCCGCCGCGGCCGGGAGTGCGAGCGCCCCGACCATCAGGACCAGGCCGCGGACCGCCCAGACCTGGTTGCGGACGAAAAGCCGGCCTTCGTATTTCCGCTTGAGGCCGGCCTCCAGGGCCTCCTTGGCGGCGCTGAAGGTGGCGTGGTTCTCCTGCTCCATCCGGATCGAATTCCCGCCCGCGAACAGGCGGGACAGCATCGAGGCCTCCGGCTCCGCCGGCCGGGTCCGGCCCGGAGTCCTGTCGATCCTCGTCTTGTCCCGGGCGAAGAACCCGCCCTCCTCGCTGGTGAGCCGGACGTGGCCGCCGACCCCGAGCTCCACCAGCGCCGCCGCGAAGGCGCGGCTGTCGGCGCGCATTCTCGTGACGTAGCGCATCGCCGCGGCGGAAAGGCCGTCCGGCGGGCTGAAGAGGGGGACGATGGTGCCCGGCTTGGGATCGCGCCCGACGCGGCGCCAGGCGTGGATGTAATAAGCGAGAAGCGCGAGGAGGGCGGCCACGCCCGCGGCCGAAGGGCCGTTTTCGCGGAGAGACCGGGCGGCGGCCGAGGGCGGCGGCGGCGCGGCCACCACGCCCTTGCTCCAGCCGGCCGCGACCGTCAGCCCCTCCTCCGGCCCGAGGGGCGCGGTCGTCCGGAAGACGATCTCGCCGGGCGCTTCGGAGACAACCCGCGCGTTCGCCGCGGTCGAACCTTGCGGGCCGGTGTAGAAGGCGCGCTGCAGGAAGGGGACGGCCTCCGGGAGGCGGATCCGCGCTTCGGCGACGTCGATCGGGAAGTCCCAGCCGTTGCCGGTCGCGTTCCAGTAAAGCTCGTCATGATCCTTGAAGAAGCCGAGCTGGCGGGTGGTCCGGTAGCGGATCGAATAGACATGCTCGCCCGCCGGGACGTGGGTCTCGGCATCGCCCGCATAGACCCGGACGCCGTTGCCGAGGCGCTCCGTGTGCCAGGGCTCGTCGGAGCCGTTGCGCTGCACGCCCAGGACCTCGAAGCCGACCTGCATCCGTGAGCCGGCCCGGCTGATGTAGCGCGTCGGGAAGTCGCGATAGATGCCATGGTCGATCCGGGCCCCTTCGGAGCGGACCCGGATCGTCTCGGTCACCTCGACGCTTGCGTCGGCATTGACGAGGACGTCGCTGAAATAATGGAGGATCCGCTCGTCGGCCGAGGCGGCGGCCGGCCACAGCAAGGCCAGCGCCGCCAGGAGCGGCAGCAGGAGGCGGCGCATCAGCCGGCGCGGCCGAAGCTGACCTTGGGCGCCGTCTGGATGGAGGCGTCGCCATCCTCGTAGAAGGGCTCCTCCCTGAACCCCATCGGCCCGGCGAGAAGCACGTCCGGGAACGACTGGACCCTGGTGTTGAGGTCGCGGACGGTGGCGTTGTAATAGCGCCGGGCGCCCTGCAGCTCCTCCTCGATCTCGGCGAGCTCGTCCTGGAGCGCCCGGAAATTCTCGTCCGCCTTGAGGTCGGGATAGTCTTCCGCGACGGCCATCAGCCGGCCGAGCAGGGCGCCGAAGGCATTGTCCGCCTGGGCCGTGGCCTGGACGCCGCCCGCTTTGGTGGGATCGGTGCGGTGGGCGGTCACTTCGGTCAGGACCTCGCGCTCATGCGTCGCATAGCCTTCGACCGTGCTGACCAGATTGGGCACCAGATCGGCGCGGCGGCGGAGCTGGACCGTGATCCCGCTGAAACCCTCTCGAGCGAGCGCGCGCAGGCGCACCAGCCGGTTGTAGACGATGACGGCGTAGAGAAGGGCCAGCGCGAGCAGGCCGAGCGCAATCCATAATCCCATGGCTGATTTCCCCCTTGCGGAGCTTTTAGGGGAGGCGGGACGGCGAGGCTAGCCGCTGCTTGCGGCTCGAAGAGCATGCCGACGCGGGAGTCGGAAGGGCAAGGCTTCGTTGAACGCGGACCAGACACGGTGGCCGGATGGCTCCCGAATCCACCAATAAGATGAATTCTCGCGGGGGATTCATAGCAGGAGGAAAGATTCGGTTCGAACTGCGGCGCCGTGGCCGAAACGCACGATGGGTCCAACAACGGATATAGTTGAAAATCTACATTCATTGTTTCAAATCCCATGGTTAATTCCCGGAAGAGCAGCATTCGTTCCTGAATCGGATGCAATTTCGCGTTGCGGCCCAGTTGCTTAATTGAAGGTCGCCAAATAGCCTCACGGGCGAGTCGGACGAATCTCGATCCGACACCTTCAGGGGGGGACAATATGTTTAGTCGTGGTACGATGACGCTTAGCCTGCGTGCGTTGGCTTTGGGCACGGCGGCCGCTTCAGCGCTGCTCATGGCCGGAACCGCGTCGGCGCAGCCCGGGCAGGACGTCGCCAATCCGCCCGAGCTGAAGAAGCGCGGCGCCTCCCCGAACCACCCGTTCGACCCGGCAAGCAAGGAAATCCGGCTCGACCTCAACATCGAATATGTCGAGGGCGCCATCTACAACCCGACGACCGGGCGGGACGACAAGGTCAGGCTGCGCGCCTACACGCAGGACGGCCTGCCGCTTCCGGAGCGCTTCGTGTCGCCCTCCATCGTCGCGCGTCCCGGCGACACCGTTCGAGTGAAGCTCAACAACAAGCTGCCGCCGGTGTCGACTTCCTACGATCCGGGCTGCGGCGCCGTCGCGGACCACAATGTTCCGCATTGCTTCAACGGCACCAACCTTCACACGCACGGTCTCTGGGTGAACCCGTCGGGCAACGGCGACAACGTGCTGCTGTCGATCAACCCGGGCGTCAGCTTCGAATATGAATATGCGATCGCGCCCGAGCATCCCGCCGGCACCTTCTGGTACCACACGCACCGGCACGGCTCGACCGCGCTCCAGGTCTCGAGCGGAATGGCCGGCGCGCTGATCATCCGGGGCGACAGGGTCCCGACCGCGACCACCAACGGCGACCTCGACACCCTGCTCGCCGGCGTTCGCACCATGAAGGAGCGGACCCTGGTCTTCCAGCAGATCCAATATGGCTGCTTCGACCAGAACCAGGACATCAAGTTCGACCTTAACGCCGCCGGCACGGCGATCAAGCGCTGGCGTTGCGACGCCGGCGACGTCGGCCAGATCGAGACCTATGCCGACAAGAACGGAGTCGGCTTCGGCCAGTTCTCCAGCTGGGGCCAGTCGGGCCGCTACACCAGCATCAACGGCTACGTCCTCCCGACCTTCGAGATGAAGCAGAACGCGGTCGAGCGGTGGCGGATGATCCACGGCGGAGTCCGCGACACGATCCGGGTCATCTTCGTCAAGGCGAACGCGCCCA
>DASVTN010000086.1:0-59643 GCA_036387555.1 Allosphingosinicella sp.
TCGTTCAACAACGGAAAGGAGGTGGTCTGATGTCTCATTGTCAAATGCCGCAAGCGGCGGGTCGGGTGAGCGCAGCCTCCACGGGGGTTCGCGCCTGAAGACCAGGCCGCATTCCGGCTGACAATGGAAAGGCCGTCCCGAAAGGGGCGGCCTTTCGCATTTTCGGGCGATCGGCTGTCGCCTTACAATCGGGGGCACCTCGTGATAGTGGCGCGGCGATGTCGCTGACGTTCGCAGATGTTCTGGGCAGCTTCGATGCCGCCGCGATCGCGGAGGGGATGGAGAGCCGCCGCCTGATCCATCTTCCGCAAGCCTGCGCAGTCGCGCCCGCCGCGCTGTTCTCGCTGGAAGAGCTGGAGAGCCTCGTGCTCCGCGACGGCATGGACCGGAAATATTTCCGGGTCACCGTCAACGGCCATATCCCGAACCTCAAGTCGCTCGGCCTGGTGAAGGACGAGCGGCTGCGCCCGCTGGTGCTGCGCCAGCTGGCGCGCCAGGGCGCGAGCATCATCGTCAACGACCTCCATCGCTACGAGGCGAAGTTCGCCGCCCTCGCCGACGATGCCGAGCGCGTGCTCCAGGACCGGATCGCGATCGCCGCGATCGCCTCCTTCAGCAAGCTGCCCGCGCTTCCCGCCCATTACGACCCGCAGGATCTCATCATCATCCAGGTCGAAGGGACCAAGGTGTGGCGCTTCCTTGGAGAGCCGGCGGATTGCGGGGTGGCCTTCCACCCGCGGGTCAAGGTGCCCAAGGACGTTTCGGCGACCGTGACGATGCAGCCAGGAGACGTGATGTTCGTCCCGGCCGGCCTCCACCATCAGTGCGAAGCCGAAGGCGTCTCCCTCCACGTCGGGATCATCATCAAGCACGAGACGCTCCTCGATTTCCTCAACGACCTGTTCCGCCAGCATGCTTCCCTGAACAGGCCGTTGCGGCCCCTGCCGGGCAGGGAGTCGGTGGAGCGGCAGGTCGCCGCGCTGAAAGCGGACCTCATCTCCCGGATCGAAGAAGCCGATATCGCCGACTGGCTGGACGAGGCCAACGCCGCCCGCGCGAGCGTCACCGGGCTCGACCTGAGGGGCGTGTCGAACGCGGATTCAGCGGAGGGTGTCGCCGAGCTCATGGTGACCATGACCCGCGCGCTGCGGCCGGGGCGAAGCTGGAAGGTGGGCGGGATCGACTTCCAGCCCAGGGCCGGCGCGATCTCGATCCTGTCGGCGTTGAAGGCGGGCCCTCTCCCCGTCGGCGAGCTGCTCGAGATCGCCGGCGCCGAAGCGGGCGCGGAGGAGGCCCGCGCCGGCCTCGACCAGCTCGTCGGCAAGGGCGTCGTCCGGATCGCCCCGCCGGACGGCGCGGACTCGGCTCCCTCGGCCTAGGCGCTGCCGACGGCCCGCTCGACGTTGAGAGCGGCCTCGACCATCCGCTCCCACACCTCCGGGTCGCCTGCCGCGGCCATCACCGGATCGGGCTCGCGCATCGTGCGCAGGATCGAGAGCGCGTCCTGAATATATTCGTGCCAGGTTTCGTCCACGTTCGGCCCGGCCGAGGGATCGTCCCCATCGGCGTTGATGCTGTGCGCCCGGCCGGCGAGCACCCTTGCGATTCGCTCGACGAGCGTCAGATTCGAGACGGGCATTGACGAACCTCCTTCGTTTCGAGGGGACAACGGAGAAGAAGGCGACGGGTTGCGCCGGTTGACAGCCCGGGGGGGTGCGATAGTCTCCCCGCGAGCGCCGTCGGAGACGGAGGGGGAACCGCAATGCAGCCCAGTCAAGCCTGCACCAAGCTGATCCAGCAATTCGAGGGGTGCGCGAAGAAGCGCGCGGACGGTTCGTTCGCCGCCTATCCCGACCCGGGCTCGGGCGGCGATCCGTGGACCATCGGCTGGGGCTCCACCGGGCCGGGCATCAAGAAAGGCGTCGTCTGGACCCAGCAGCAATGCGACGAGCGCTTCGCCGAGCATCTCGATCAGTTCGCCGGCAAGGTGAGCAACATCCTGGGCAGGACCCCGACCACCCAGCACCAGTTCGATGCGATGGTGAGCTTCGCCTACAATGTCGGTCCGGCCAACCTCTCCGCCAGCACCCTGCTCAAGAAGCACAAGGCGGCCGATCATAAAGGCGCCGCGGCCGAATTCGCCAAGTGGAACAAGGCCGCGGGCAAGGTCCTGCCCGGGCTCACCCGCCGGCGAGCCGCCGAAGCGGCGCTTTATTCGAGCTGATCTTTGCCTCCCCCCTGCGCAGCATGGGGAGGGGGACCATGCGAAAGCATGGGTGGAGGGGCGACCTGCTGATGCCTTGTCGGATCACCCTCCACCACCTTCGGTGGTCCCCCTCCCCATCTGACGATGGGGAGGCAGATTCTACAAGACCTCGAACAGCCCCGCAGCGCCCATGCCGCCGCCGACGCACATGGTGACGACGACATATTTGACGCCCCGGCGCTTGCCTTCGATGAGGGCATGGCCGGTCATCCGCGCGCCCGACATCCCGTAGGGGTGGCCGATCGAGATGGAGCCGCCGTCGACGTTGAGGCGGTCGTCGGGGATCCCGAGCCTGTCCTGGCAGTAGAGGACCTGGACGGCGAAGGCCTCGTTGAGCTCCCACAGGCCGATGTCGTCGACGGCGAGGCCGAAGCGATTGAGCAGCTTGGGCACCGCGAAAACGGGGCCGATGCCCATCTCGTCGGGATCCGTGCCCGCGACGGCCATCCCGACGTAGCGGCCGAGCGGCTGCAGGCCGCGCTCCGCGGCGAGCCCCGCCTCCATCAGCACGCAGGCGGAAGCGCCGTCGGAAAGCTGGCTGGCGTTGCCGGCGGTGATCATCGACTCCGGGCCCATCACCGGCTGGAGCTTCTGCAGGTCCTCGAGGGTGGTCTGCGGCCGGTTGCCCTCGTCCCTGGTCAGGGTGACCTCCTGCATCGAGGTCTCGCCCGTCTCCTTGTTCTTGACCATCATCCTGGCGGTGACGGGCACGATCTCGTCGTCGAACTTGCCTTCCGCCTGGCCTCTGGCCGTCAGCTGCTGCGACCGAAGGGCATAGGCGTCCTGCCGCTCGCGGCTGACGGTGTAGCGATTGCCGACCACTTCGGCGGTCTGGATCATCGGCATGTAGACGCCGTTGTGCATCGAGAGCAGCTCCGGATCCGGTCCGACCCGCATCTCGGGAGTCTGCACCATCGAGATGCTCTCCACGCCGCCGGCGACGCAGATCGGCATCCGGTCGACGATGATCTGCTTGGCGGCCGTGGCGATCGCCATCAGGCCGGAGGCGCATTGGCGATCGATGGACATTCCCGAGACGGTGACCGGGAGGCCCGAGCGGAGCGCGGCGGTGCGGCCGATGGTCGTCTGCACGCCCTGCTGGAGGGCCGCGCCCATGATCACGTCGTCCACTTCGGCCGGATCGATCCCGGCGCGCTCGACGGCCGCCCTGATCGCATGGCTCGCCAGCGTGGGGGAGGGAGTCGCGTTGAACGCGCCGCGATAGGCCTTGCCGATCGGGGTTCGGGCGGTGGAAACGATGACGGCTTCGCGGGTGGCCATTGGGGTTCCTTTCAGTTTCTTGCCTCCCTGCCGCGAAGCGGCGGGGAGGGGGACCACCCGTAGGATGGTGGAGGGGTGATCTGACGAGGCTTCTGCCAGTTACCCCTCCACCAGGCTTCGCCTGGTCCCCCTCCCCATCTGCGATGGGGAGGCAAAGCGCTACACGAATATGAGCCCGATCCAGTCGGCGACGAGGGCGGGCTTGTCCTCGTCTTCGATCTCGACCGTGACGTTGTGGACGAACTGCCACTGGCCCGGCTTCTTCTCCTCGAAGCGGACCAGCGTGAAACGGCCGCGTATCCGCCTGCCCGAGCGGACGGGCGCCATGAAGCGGACCCGCTCGAAACCGTAATTGACGCCCATCTTGACGTCCTCCGGCCGAAGCATCGCGTCGGCGGCCATGCGGCTGAGCAGGGAGAGCGTGAGGAAACCGTGGGCGACCGTGCCTCCGAACGGGGTCTTCGCGGCGGCGACCGGGTCGACGTGGATGAACTGCGGATCCTCGGTGACCTCGGCGAAGGCGTCGATCCTCGCCTGGTCCACCAGGATCCAGTCGGAGACTCCGACCTCGCTGCCGACTTTCGAGAGGATATCTTCGATGCTGGCGATGGGCATGGAGGCCGTCTAGAGCGCCCCGGACACGAGACTCAAGCCCTGCGAGGAAACGACATGGCGGACGCTACGGCAACCGCGCGCGCTGAACTGAGGCGGCTGCACCGCGCACCGGAGCCGGAGGTGCTGAGGCCGCTGCTTCGCGATTCCGCCCTCGCGGCCGATTCGCGCAAGCGGGTCGAAGCGAGGGCACTCGCGATGCTCGCGGAGCTCCGCGCCGCCCAGTCCTCCGGCTGGGTCAACCAGTTCCTCCAGGAATATCGGCTCAACACCTCCGAAGGCATCGCCCTGCTCTCGCTTGCCGAGGCATTCCTTCGGGTCCCCGATCCTGAGACCGCCGATCAGCTGATCGCCGACAAGCTCGGCAACGCCGACTGGCGCTCGCACAAGGGGAAGTCGCACTCCACGCTGGTCAATTCCGCCACCTGGGGCCTGGTGATCGGCCGTGCGCTGGTCAGCGAGAGCGAGCAGGCGAGCGCGCTCAAGCGCCTGCTCTCGCGCGCCGGCGAGCCGTTCGTCCGCCAGGCGGTGGGCGCGGCGATGCGGCTGATGGGCGAGATCTTCGTCATGGGCCGCACCATCGAGGAGGCGATCCGCCGGATGGAGAAGCGCGACAACGCGGGCTTCACCGCCAGCTTCGACATGCTGGGCGAAGCGGCCCGCACCTTTCCCGACGCCGAGCGCTACTTCCGCTCCTACGAGAACGCGATCCGCGCCGTCGGCAAGGTGGCGGAGCGCGGCCACAGCATCTCGGTCAAGCTCTCGGCGCTCCATCCGCGCTACGAGGTGGCGCAGTACGAACGTTGCGTGCCCTCGCTGATCGGCCAGGTGGAGGCGCTTGCGGCGCTGGCCAGGGACTCCGGGATCGCCTTCACCATCGACGCGGAGGAGAGCGAGCGGCTCGAGATGAGCCTCGACATCATCGAGGCGGTCGCCGGCCTCCCCTCGCTCAGGGGCTGGGACGGGCTCGGAATGGCCGTCCAGGCCTACGGCAAGCGCTGCCGCCCGACCGTGGCCTGGGCCGACGCCGTCGGCGCCGCGACCGGCCGGCGGATCGCCGTCCGCCTCGTCAAGGGCGCGTATTGGGACAGCGAGATCAAGCGCACCCAGGAGCAGGGGCTGTCGGATTACCCGCTGTTCACGCGCAAGGCGTCGACCGACGTCTCCTACCTCGCCTGCGCGAGGGACATGCTGGAGGCCAGGAACATCTTCCCCGCCTTCGCGACCCACAATGCGCTTACCGTCGCGACGATCCTCGAATGGGCGGGCGAGAGCCGCGACTTCGAGTTCCAGCGGCTGCACGGCATGGGCGAAGGCCTCTACGAGACCCTGGTTCGCGAGCAGGGCTACCAGACCCGCATCTACGCGCCCGTGGGAGGCCACCGCGACCTGCTCGCCTATCTCGTCCGGCGGCTGCTCGAGAACGGCGCCAACTCGAGCTTCGTGCACCAGCTCGCCGACGAGCGGCTGAGCGATTCGGACCTGATCGCCGATCCCGTCGCCAAGATCGCCGCGGTCGGCGGGACGAGGCACCCGGCCATTCCCCTGCCCGGCGACCTGTTCGCTCCGGAGCGACCGAACAGCCGGGGGCTGGATCTTCAGGATCGCGAGGAGCTGGCGCGGGTGGCGACGGCGGTGGCCGCAAAGCCCCTCCCCTTCAGGGGAGGGGTTGGGGTGGGGGATGTCGCTCGAGGTTCATCCGCCGAGTTCTCCGCACGCACAGCCCCCACCCCAAACCCCTCCCCTGAAGGGGAGGGGCTCAAGCCGGCCGTCACCTCCACCGGGGAGCATTCGGACGACTGCAAGGCCGAAGCGGACTCCATGGTTTCGCGCGCCCTCGCCGCTTTCCCCGCCTGGGACGAGCGCAGCGTCGGCGAGCGGGCGGCCTGCCTCGAGCGGCTCGCGGACCTGCTCGAGCGGGAGCGGGATGCGCTGATGCGGATCTGCGTGCAGGAGGCGCGCAAGACCATCCCCGACGCTCTCGCCGAGATTCGCGAGGCGGTCGACTTCTGCCGTTATTATGCCGCGCAGGCGCGGAAAGGCCTTCAGCCGGTCGAGCTTCCCGGGCCCACCGGAGAGCGGAACCTGCTTCGGATGGGCGGACGCGGGGTCTGGGTGTGCATCGCGCCCTGGAACTTCCCGCTGGCGATCTTCCTCGGCCAGGTGAGCGCCGCCCTGGTCGCCGGCAATTGCGTGGTCGCCAAGCCCGCGCCGCAGACGCCGGAGATCGCCGCCTATGCGGTCGGCCTCGCCCACGGCGCCGGCATTCCGGAGGACGTGCTGGTCCTCGCGCCCGGCGGGCCGGACATGGGTGCGGCGCTGGTCGAGGACGGTCGAATCGCCGGGATCGCCTTCACCGGCTCCACCGCCACCGCCAAGCGGATCGCGCGCGAGCTGCTCAACGACGACGAGCGCCCGATCATCCCCTTCATCGCGGAAACGGGCGGAATCAACGCGATGATCGTCGATTCGACGGCCTTGCCGGAGCAGGTGGTGGTCGACGTCGTGACCAGCGCCTTCCGTTCCGCCGGCCAGCGCTGCTCGGCGCTTCGGGTGCTGCTCCTTCAGGAAGAGATCGCCGAGCGGACCCTGGAGATGCTGTCGGGCGCCATGGATGCGCTGATCGTGGGCGATCCGGCCAAGCCCCGGACCGACGTCGGGCCGGTGATCGACCAGGGCGCCTACGACCGGCTGATGGAGCACCGCCACGCCTCGCGGAACCGCTGGGTGCACACGATCGCAGTTCCGGTCGAGGGCCTTTACGTCCCGCCGACCATTATCCGGGTCGACCGGGTCGAGGACGTGAAGAAGGAATGGTTCGGCCCGCTCCTCCACGTCGCGACCTGGAAGGCGGGCCGGCTGGCGGAGACGGTGGAGCGGATCAACCGCTCGGGCTTCGGCCTGACCATGGGCCTTCACAGCCGCATCGCGCGGGCGGCCGAGACCGTGGAAGAGCTCGCGACGGTCGGCAACCTCTACGTCAACCGGTCGATGATCGGGGCCATCGTCGGCTCCCAGCCCTTCGGCGGCGAAGGCCTGTCCGGCACCGGCCCCAAGGCGGGGGGGCCCCATTACCTCCCGCGCTTCTGCGCCGAGCGGGTGACCAGCACCGACACGACCAGCGCCGGCGGCAACGCGACTTTGCTGAGCCTGGAGGATGTGGGGCTTTAATCCCCTCTCCCGTTCTTACGGGAGAGGAGGGGCCCAAGCCGGAGGCTTGGGAGGTGAGGGTCTGTACCCAGGCTCAGCAAGACCCTCACCTCCCACCGCTTCGCGGCGGGCCCCTCCTCTCCCGCGAAAAGCGGGAGAGGTGGAATTAAGCCACCTCCCCAGCTAACCCTCCCCCCATGACCGATCTCTCAGCATTCATCGCCGGCCTGCCCAAGGCCGAGCTTCATATGCATATCGAGGGCAGCCTCGAGCCTGAGCTGATGTTCGAGCTCGCCCGGCGCAACCGGGTGGAGATCCCCTTCCGGAGCGTCGAGGAAGTGCGGGCGGCCTACAGCTTCTCGAACCTCCAGGACTTCCTCGACATCTATTACCAAGGCGCCGCCGTGCTCCGGACCGAGGAGGATTTCCGCGACCTGGCGCTGGCCTATTTCGACCGCGCGGACGCCGACTCGGTCACCCACTCCGAAATCTTCTTCGACCCGCAGACCCACACCGACCGCGGCGTGCCTTTCGGAGTCGTGATGGCGGGACTGACGTCGGGAATGGCGGAGGCGGGCGAACGGCTCGGGGTCGGCTCGAAGCTCATCCTGTGCTTCCTCCGCCACCTGGACGAGGAAGCGGCCTTCACTACCCTGCGCGAGGCCGAACCGTGGCTCGACCGGATCGAGGCGGTTGGACTCGATTCGTCGGAGCTGGGACATCCGCCGGAAAAGTTCGCCCGAGTCTTCCGCGCCGCCGCGGAGCGGGGCCTGAAGCGGGTGGCCCACGCGGGGGAGGAAGGGCCGCCCGAATATGTCTGGCAGGCGCTGGACATCCTCCAGGTCGACCGGCTCGACCATGGCAACCGGTCGCTGGAGGATCCGAGGCTGGTCGAGCGGCTCGCGCGGGAGCGGATGACCCTTACCGTCTGCCCGCTTTCGAACCACATGCTCCAAGTGGTGGACGATCTCGCCGCGCATCCGATCGGCCGGATGCTGGACGCGGGTTTGCGGGCCACGATCAACTCGGACGATCCGGCTTATTTCGGCGGCTATGTGAACGACAATTACCGCGCGGTCGCGGGCGCCTTGGGGCGAGATGCCCTTGTGACGTTGGCGCGCAACAGCTTCGAGGGGTCGTTCCTCGGCGAGGCGGAGAAGGCGGCACGGATATCGGAATTGGACGCCTACGCCGAGGCCTCGTCATCGTCATCCCGGACTTGATCCGGGATCCATGAACACGGCGGCACGAGGTTTCCACCGGCGGAGTTCATGGATCAGGGCATTCGCCGGAATGACGGCTATTCGGGATCGCATTCCCCGATCATCCTCACATGAGGATAGGGCATGATGTGGCGGCCGTCCGGCCCGGCGGTAAACGAGGTCTGGGTCGGGTAGGCGAATTCGATATCGAGCTCTCCGAACCGACGCAGGATGCCGAGCATCACCGCCTGCCGGGTCTCGAGGAAATCGGGAAGATCGGCGGCCTCAACGAAGAAGACCAGCTCCAGGTCGATCGATGAGACGTTGAAGGCCGTGACATGGGCCCGGTCGAAGCGCGCGAGCTCCTGGCCCTCGACGATTGCCCGAAGCTCGCCGGGAAGCCTGGCGAGAACCTCCACCGGCGTCCGGTAGACGAGTTGCAGAGTGATCAGGGCCCTCCGCCGCTCGAGACGGGTCCAGTTCTGGACGAGCGCGTTCAGGAGGTTGGCGTTCGACATGATCACCTCCTCGCCGTTGACGGCGCGGATCCGGGTGCTCTTGAGGCCTATCCGCTCCACGGTTCCGGTCATCGGAGGATTTCCGAAGGTGATCGTCTCGCCCCGCCGGAAGGGCTTGTCGAAGATGATCGAGAGGGCTGCGAAAAGGTCGGAGAAGATGCCCTGGGCGGCGAGACCGATGGCGATTCCGCCGATCCCGAGGCCGGCGATCAGGCCGGTGACGTTCACTCCGAGATTGTCGAGGATGAGGATGATCGCGATGGCGAAGAGGGTGACCGTCACCAGCAGCCGGATGATGCCGATGGCGGAGGCGAGCGTGCTCTGCTCCTGATCGCCGGTGCGGTGGGCGACGTAGCCGAGGATCAGCTCGCGCGCCCAGATCGCCGCCTGAAGCGAAGCGGCGATGACGAAGGCGATGTGGATCGCGCCCATCAGCGCCGGAGGCGTGTTCGCATGCTCCGCGACCAGATTGGCCGAGGTGGCGACGATGAAGAAGATCTTCGTCTTGGCCAGCGCCCGGGCGAAGATGGCCGGCCAGTGCGGATCGCCGCCGAGCCTCGCGATCAACCTGCAGCCGAGGTGGCGCACGGCGAGCATCGCCAGGGCGATGGCGACCCCGATCGACGCGGCGACCAGGATCCCGACGATGTTGCCGCTCATCCAGACCTGCGCCTCGGCCGCCAGGGCGCTGCTCTTCTCGGCGAAGTTCGAACCGGTGGCTGCCATCAGGCGGCCTTTGCAGGAACTTTGCCCTTTTCGTCCACCCTCGCCTGCTCGCACGGAAGCGCGTCGAGGAATTCGATGAGGCCGCGCTCGGCCGGGCTGAGATATTTCGACGCCCGCGGCAACGGCCGCTCGCCGATCGCTCCGGCGTCCTTGGCGGCCTCGATGAGGGCGGGGTGGACATAGGATTTGCGGCTGATCGCGGCCGTATTGCCGAGCGCCTCGGCGACGGGCTCGATGACACTCTTGAGCTTGACGCTGCCATGCTTGCGGTAGCGGCGGATCATCTCCTCGAAGGCGATGGTGCTGGCGCCCCAGGTGCGGAAGTCCTTGGCGGTGAACGCGTCGCCCATCGCCGCCTTTATGTAGGCGTTGACGTCGCCGGAGGTGACCGGACAGACGCCGCCGCCGGCGTCGACATATTCGAACAGGTTCTGGCCCGGCAGGTCCTGCGTCCGCTTGGCGATCCGGACGAGATTGCGGTCGGTGAGGGTGACGGTGCGCTTGACTCCGTGCTTGCCGGTGTAGCTGATCTTCAGCCGCCCCCGCTCGACCCTGGCGTGGCGGTTGCGCAGGGTCGTCGCCCCGAAGCTCTTGTTCTCCTTGGCATATTCCTCGTTGCCGACGCGCATCCTGGTTTCGTCGATGAGCCTGACCACCGCGGCCAGGACGGTGTCGCGAGCGGTCGGCTTGCCGGTCAGATCCTCCTCCACCCTCTTCCGAAGCTTCGGCAGGGCGCGGCCGAAGGCGGCGAGCCGCTCATATTTCGCGGCCTCCTGCTGCATCCGGAAATCGGGGTTGTACCGATATTGCTTGCGCCCCCTGGCGTCGTAGCCGGTCGCCAGGATATGGCCGTTCGGCTTCGGGCAGAACCAGCAGCGCTCGTAGGCCGGCGGCATCCCCACCGAGTTGAGCCGGTCGATCTCCTCCCGGTCCGTGATCCGGCTCCCGTCGGGCGCGAAATATTGCCAATAGCGGCCCCGGCGCTTGCGGGTGATACCGGGGAGGTTCTGGTCGTCGACGAAGCAGAGCATGAGGCCCTTAAGCGCCCGCTCGGCCTCTTCGTTCCGGGAACGCCGCCCGGCGCCTTCCGTTGGGAGCGGCGAAGGAGAATTTCATGGCCACCCTGTCCGAATCGAAGATCCTGATGATCGCCACCGACGGCTACGAGGATTCAGAGCTGCTCGAGCCCCGGCGGATCCTTCGCGAGCGCGGCGCGCAGGTCGCCCTCGCCTCGCTCGAACGCGGCGAAATCGAGGGCGACAATGGCGCGAAAGTCGAGGTGGACCTCACGATCGGCGAGGTCGAGGCCGCCGATTACGACGCCTTGGTGCTGCCCGGCGGAACCAAGAACCCCGACAAGCTCAGGATGGACGAGACGGTGGTGGCGACGATCCGCGCCTTCGCCGACGCCGGAAAGCCGGTCGCCGCGATCTGCCACGGCCCCTGGCTGCTGATCGAAGCGGACCTGGTCCGGGGCCGGAGGGTCACCGGCTGGCCCTCGATCCGCACGGACCTTCGCAACGCCGGCGGCGAGGTGGTGGACGAGCAGGCGGTCACCGACGGCAACATCGTCACCAGCCGCAATCCGGACGACATCCCCGCCTTCACCGAGGCCGTGATCGCGCTGGTCGAAAAGGCGGAGGCGCCGCTCGAGACGGTCTAGGCTGATCCGTCATTCCGGCGAAGGCCGGGATGACGGCTATACCGCCACCTGCGCCGCCCGGCGCGAAAGGCGGCGGTCGAACAGGCGGTTGAGCGCACGCTGCGCCGGCCGTTCGACGCCGTGATAGAGTGCGACCGAAGCCAGGAAGGTCAGCAGCAGGAAGAAGGCGACCAGCTCCGGCGGAACGTTCGCGGGATCCTCGACGAACGCGATCTTGAAGAGGATGTAGAGCAGGAAGTGGACGAGATAGGTCGAGTAGCTGATCTCGCCCAGGTAGCGGAGCGGCCGCGCGGCGAGCGGGTTGCCGGGACTCTCGGCGGTGAGCGCCAGCGCGAGCAGCAGGCCGGCGAGGAGCAGAGGCACGACCAGGGTCTCCGGTGCGCCCGCCGCGAGGCCGAGGAGCAGCGCCCCGGCGACCAAGGCGGCGGCGAGGCCGGCCGCCGCGCCGCGCCTTCCGCACCAGCGCTGCCACAAGGCGCAGACGACCGTGCCCATGGTGAATTCGGTCACCGCGCGCAGCAGGCCGAAGCGGGGAATGTCGCGGTCGAGGACGGCGGCGCCGTTCCACCCCATCACCGCGGCCAGCAGCAGGGCCAGCAACAGCAGGGCGGCAACCGACCAGACGGGCGCGATCCTCCGCCAGTCGAGGCCGAGGACGATGATCGGGAAGAGCAGATAGGCTCCCGCCTCGCCGCTGATCGACCAGGATGGATCGTTCCAGGTGAGGCCGCCGGTGAACCCCCAATTGTGGACGAGGAGGACGTGAAGCGGGAGCTCCTCCCACGGATAATGGACGACGTTGAGCTCACCGGCCGCCGCCACCACCGAAGCATAGGCCACCGTCAGCCCAAGGATGAAGAGGTGAAGCGGCCAAACCCTCGCCACCCGCCTCGCCAGATATTTGGGGACCGCCTTCATTCCGTCCCGGCGAAGGCGATCGGAATAATTGAGCCACAGGACGAAGCCCGAGAGCATGAAGAAGAGGTCGACCGCCAGATAGCCCTTGGACAGGGCGTAATCGGCGCCCTCCGGCAGGTGCGGCGCGAGGCCGAGCCTGGTGTGGTAGAGGACCACGAACCAGGCCGCGAGCCCGCGGATCCCGGTCAGCGCCGGAAGGTCGCAGCGCGGTTCGGCGGGAGCGCCGCTCATGCCGGCGCGGCCCCGCCCTTCGCGCGCGCCGCGGCCGGAGCGAAGGCCGCGCGGGGCCGCTCGCCCCGCTCCCGGCGGGCGACGAGCGAATCGAGGCCGATCTGCGCGCCCAGGATCATGAACGTGAACGGCTGATAGGCGATCGCGACGAACGAGGCGCCGACGAGATAGATGATCTGGAAATGCTGGAGCGCCGTCGCCAGCGGGGCGATCCAGGCCTTGTCCCCTTCCGCCTTCCTGTAGCGCCGCCGGAGCACCTCCATCCTGACGAGGCCGAGGATGTGGATCAGGAGGAAGAGGGCCAGGCCCGGGAAGCCCTGCTCGCCCAGCATCTCGAAATAGGCGCTGTGATAGGCCCGCCCCTGGTCGATCTCGGTGCGCGCGGTGATCGTCTGCACTCCGCCCTCGCCCTGCGTGGCGACGGTTCGAACCTCGATCTTGTTGCCGCGATAGGCGCCGAAGCCGCCGCCGAGCGGATGCTCCTGCGCGTAATTCCAGGTCCAGCCCCACACGGCGAGGCGGGTGCTCGCCGAGGAATCCGATTGATAGCCCTGGATGGTCGACATCCGGCCGGTGAAGGATTGCGGAAGGAACGGGATCGCGGCGAGGACGAGCAGGCTGGCTCCGGCGAGGTAGAGGAACCGCCGCTTGACGTTGCGCAGCATGAGCAGGCCGAGCACGCCGATGCACAACAGCCCGGTCCGGGCCTCGGTCCCGATCGGCATCAGCAGGCAGGCGAAGACGAGCGCGGCGGCGAACAGCTTCACCCGCCAGTCGGGCGGGAAGACGGTGCCGAACTTCGCAAGCCACAGGATGATCGGGATGAGCGCGATCGCGATCGTCGAGATGGTGCTGCTCTCGTAGAGGTTGGAATTGTTGGTCACCATCAGGTTGAGGACGCCGTAGCCGCCGCCCGAGGCGACGGTCTTCAGCCCGCCGACGATGATGATCGCCGCCGCCGACAGGGTCAGGAACAGGAGAAGGGCCTCGAGGCGCAGCTTCGACCGGAGGGTCAGCGGAAGGAAGATGGTGAAGGCGAGCGCGGTCGAGGCCCAGTCCCATTTCTCCGCCGCCTCGATCGGGAAATCCGCATTGGCGGTTGTGTAGAAGGAATAGCAGAGCAGGACCGCCAGCAATCCCTGGCGGACGCTGAAGCGCAGGTCCGTCTTCTTCTCGGTCAGAAGCCAGCCCGCGAAGGCAAGGCAGGCGACGATCATCGAGAGCGGCAGGCTGTTCAGCAGATGATAGGACAGGCGCTGCGGCGCGACCGTGTCGATATAGGCGTAGACGAGGACGAACAGGAACGGGCGCCGGAAGCCGAGCGCGAGCACCGCCAGGAGAAAGGCGACGAAGGCGAGATCACGCATCCGCGGGACCTTTTCGGAACGTCCACCCGCGGCTTTTCGGCGGCGGCGGCTCCGACCCGGGCACGGGATCCTCGTCAAGATCCGGACGCGAGAGCAGGCGCCAGGCGACGAGCAGAAGCAGCCCGTGAGTCAGCGCGAGCGAGAAGCTGTCGATCATTGGAGCCGTCCCTCAGCGCGCCTCATGGCCTCTCCTTAGGCGGCGGCGGTTGACGGGCCGTTAAGCTTGCCGTGGCAGAGACGGTTGGCGATGGCAGCGCTCTTCCTCGTCCGCACCCGCGACCCGAAATCCGCGCAGGCCGCGATCGACGGCGCTCGCTCGCAATTCGCCCTGCACGGTTTTTCCGGCCTCTCCGAAAGGGCCCTGCCCGGCTGGCGCCTGCTCCACGCGCCCCACATCATCGGCGGACCCGAAAGCCTGCTCGAGGAGGGGGAGGATCTGGTGGCGGTCGCCGGGACCCTCACCTGGGACGATCTCATGGGCCGGCCCGCGCTCGAAGCCCTGCTCCGCGAGGCGGCCCTGCCCGAGCCGGACTGGTCGAGGCTTAGCGGCCAGTTCGCGGCCCTGGTCCGCCGCCGGGGACGGTGCTTCCTGCTCACCGATCATTTCGCCATGTTCCAGATCTTCCACGATTCGGACATGAGCCTGTTCTCGACCTCGCTGCTCGCGGCGGTCGGGGTTCTCCCGCGGGTCACGTTCGACCCTCAGGGCGTCTACGAGCTGGCCTTCAACGCCGCCGCGACCGGGGACGACAGCGTCTTCAACGAGCTCAAGACGCTCGGGCCCGACCGGGTCGTCGAGCTCACGCCCGATGGCGCCCGATCGCATCCGGTGGCGAAGCCGCTTCCGGGAAGCCTTTCGAGGATGCCGATGGAGGAGCGGCTCGATCGGCACCGGACCCGGCTCGCGGCCGTCGTCCGGCGCCACGTCCGCCACTTCGGCGATCATGTCCATTGCCCGATTTCCGGAGGCCTGGATTCCCGGCTCGTGCTCGCGGCCCTTCGTTCCGAGGGGTGCCGGCCGCGCACCTACGTCTATGGCGGCGACGGCGACGGCGATGTCAGGATCGCCCGGCTGATCGGCGAGGCCGAGGGCTTCGAGGTCGAATGGTTCGACAAGGAGAATGCGATGCGGATCACGCCCGACGAATTCCCGGGCCGGGTCGAGCGCAACTTCCAGGAATATGACGGCCTTCCGAACTTCGGCGAATTGTTCGAGAACGGCAGCAATGCGGCCGCGCGCGATGCCCGGCATGAAGGCGGCGCTCTCTCCGCGAGCGGCGGCTGCGGCGAGATATACCGCAATTTCTTCTATTTGCCCGACCGGCGCATCGGGGCGGGCGCGGTCGGCCGCACCTTCTTCTCCCGCTACGCCCTGGGCGACCTCACGGCGGAGTTCGACGAGGGGGCGTTCCAGCGCGCGGTCGAAGACAAGATCCTCGCCGCGCTCGGCCTGCCGGGCGATCGCCGCCCGCTTCCCCGGGCGGTGATCGAGCAGATCTATCCCAGGGTGCGCTGCAGGGCGCTGTTCGGGCGCGAGATCAGCCTCGAAGGACGCTACGGTGCCTATCTGGTGCCATTCCTCGATCGCGACGTCGTCGCCGAAGCCATGACGGTGCCGCTCGCGCTCAAGAACGCGGGCCGCTTCGAAGCAAGGCTGCTCGAGGCGATCGATCCGGGGCTTGCCCGGCTCCCTTCCGTCTACGGCCACGATTTCGCGACGCCGCCCACCTTCCGGCACCGCTTCGAGGAATGGTCGACAAGGGTCCGGCCGGTCTGGCTCCGGCAGAAGAGCTATGCGATCCGGCGGCGGCTGGGACCGGTGGCCGACGAGCATGGTGGGCTGCTCAGCCCCGACTATATGGGACGGGTCGTGGACCTCGACTATCCGGTTATGCGCCGGTTCTTCCACGTCGACCGGATCAACGATTCGAGCCTGATGCGCCGGATCGCCAACCTCGAATATTTCGCGCAGCGGTTGGGGTCGAAGCTGGCTTGTTGATCTGCCTCCCCATCGCAGATGGGGAGGGGGCCACCGAAGGTGGTGGAGGGGTGACCTGACGAGGCCTCGAAGGTCACCCCTCCACCAGGCAAAGCCTGGTCCCCCTCCCCATGCTGCGCATGGGGGGGGCAAGGAAGTCTATCGCCGCTCGATGACCGCGATGCCCGGCGCGACCCGGTTTCCCCGGACCACCAGCTTCTCCCCGCTCCAGTCGCCGACGAAGGCGGTGTGCCATTTGAAGTCCGGGACGACCGAGACGTCGTTATTCTCGATGACCAGCCCGGCCGAGCGGTTCTCCGCGCCTTCCGGAGCCACCGTCACCATGGTGGCGTGATTTTCCTTGCCGGTGCCGTTGACGAAGGTGTTTCCGGCGATCCGGCCGACGGCGCCGTTGGAAAGGTCGATGAGGTAGTTGGTGCGCCGGCCGCCGCTGTCGTCGAAGCTGCTGTCGAGGACTTCGATTCGCGCGGCCCGGCTCTTCAGATAATGGCCGCCGGTGCCGCGCTCGAAGCGGGTCCGGGTCACGCTCAGCAGGCCGTAATCGCCGATGTAGAGCGAGTGGGCGCCGTTGCCGTCCGGATCCTTGCCGAGGCCGCTGAAGGTCGAACGGTCGATCCGGATCGCGCTTTTGGGATCGTTGTGGCTGAGGATCCCGCACTGGCCGTCGGCGAAACGGGTGTAGGCGACTTCGAGGTCGCCCTGCTCCAGACGGATCCCCGCGCCGTTGCCGTCGGCGACCCGGACGTTGACGAAGACCAGCCCGTCGACCCGCGCCGAGCGGCCGCGCAGGACCAGGGTGGCCTTGCCTTCGCAGGCGCCCCCGTCGAACACCGCCGTCCCCCGCTCCTCGGCGACGAAGGCGATTCGGCCGCCTTCCTGAGTGGCGCAGTCGCCGTATCGGCCCGGAGCGATCCGGATCGTGCCTTCGCCGGAGCCGATCGCTGCGACCGCCTGCTCGAGGCTGGGGAAATAGCGGCCGGTCTCAGCGACGAGAAACGGCGCCTTCGTCTGCGCCTGAAGCGGCCCGGCGCCGGCGGCGGCGGCGAGCCCGAGCAGGAGGACTATCCTGGTATTCATGCCGCTCTCCTTCCTGACCCTCTCCCGTGCTTCACGGGAGAGTAGGGGCCCGCCGCGAAGCGGTGGGAGGTGAGGGTCTTGCTGAGTCACCGGTACAGACCCTCACCTCCCACCCGCTACGCGGGCGGGCCCCTCCTCTCCCGCGAAAGGCGGGAGAGGGGAAGACGCCTCGGCGCGCCGTCCCTTGGCGGGACACAGTTCGCCGGCGCGGTTGACGGGCCGTTAAGCTCGTTGTGGCAGAAGGTGGGCATGCGCATCCTCCACGTGCTCGACCACAGCCTTCCGCTCCACAGCGGCTACACGTTCCGGACCCGCGCCATCGTCACGGCGCAAAAGGCCCGGGGGATGGAAGTCGCGTGCCTCACCGGAGTGCGCCACTGGCGGGGCGGCGACGATCCCGAGACGATCGAGGGCATCGACTTCTACCGGACCCCTAAGCCCGCGCCCGCGCCCTCGCCCTTGCGCGAATGGCGCGAGATAAAGGCGCTCGAGGCCCGGCTCGACGCCCTCACCCAAGAGTGGAAGCCGGACCAGCTGCATGTCCATTCGCCGGTCCTCAACGCCCTCGCCGCACTGCCGGTGGCGAAGCGCAGGGGGCTGCCCCTCATCTACGAGATAAGGGCCTTCTGGGAGGATGCGGCGGTCGGCAACGGCACGGGCCGCGAAGGCTCGGCCCGATACCGGCTGATCCGGATGTTCGAAACCTGGGCGGCGCGCCGGGCCGACGGCGTCGCCGTGATCTGCGAGGGCCTGAGGCGGGACCTGATCGGCCGCGGAATACCGGCGGAGAAGATCATCGTCGCGCCCAACGGAGTCGATCTCACCTTGTTCGGCAACCCGCTCGCGGCCGACCTCAACCTCGCCCGCAAGCTCGGCCTGGCCGGCGCGGACGTGGTCGGCTTCATCGGCTCCTTCTACGATTACGAGGGCCTGGACGATCTCATCGCGGCGATGCCGCTGCTGTTGCGCAAGCGCCCCAACGCGCATCTCCTCCTCGTTGGCGGAGGACCGATGGAGGAGGCGCTGAAGACGCAGGCCCAGGCTTCGCCCGCGCGGGCCCGGATCCACTTCGCCGGCCGCGTCCCGCACCATGAGGTCGACCGCTATTACGGCCTGATCGACATCCTCGCCTATCCCCGAAAGGCGATGCGCCTCACCGAGCTGGTTACTCCGCTGAAGCCGCTCGAGGCGATGGCGCAGAGGAAGCTGGTCGTCGCCTCGAACGTCGGCGGTCATCGCGAGCTGATCGAGGACGGCGTGACCGGGACCCTGTTCCGCGCCGGCGATCCGCAGGCGCTGACCGACGCACTCGACACTCTGTTCGCCAATCGGGGCCGCTGGGACGAGCGGCGCGACACGGCGCAAGCCTTCGTCAAAAGGGATCGTAACTGGTCGTCAAATATTTCCAGTTACATACCCGCTTACCAGAAGCTCACGGGCAAGGCGGTCTGATGCCGAAACTCTCATTTCTCAATGGACGCGCGTTCGACGCGGGACTTGCGGCGATAGCGGCGGTCTCCGCCGGATTCGTCGCCTTCGCGATGCCGGAGCCGCTCTTTTCCGGGCTGGTCGAGGCCAGCCGCCTTCCCGAGTTGCTCGCCGCGGCCCAGCCGCCGCTCGGGCAGACGGCGCGGCTGGCGGCCGTCGGATCGGCGGCCTTGCTCACCTTCTCCTCCGTCTGGGGCCTGATGGCCGCCGCCGGCCGGGTTCCGGCGCGCCGAGCGCCGCAAGCCGAGCCCGAAGCCGAAGCGCCCCGGATACGTCGCGCGGACGCCCATCCCGACGCACCGGCGCGGCGCCCGCTTCTTGCCCGCGACCTGGGCGAGCCGCTCGATCTCGAGGACTTCCCGGAGGCGAGGGCGGAGCCCGAGGAGGCCGAGTTCGAGGAGGCCGAGTTCGAAGAGGCCGAGTTCGAAGAGGCCGGGCACCGGCCGTTGCCGGGCTTCCTCATCCCCCAGGCGCCGGAACCGGTGGCGGAGGCCTCGGCCGAAGGCATCGAAGCCGAACCGGAAGAGGCGGCGGCAGAGCCCGAGCCCCAGCCGGAGCCCCAGCACCAGCCGGAGCCCGAGCACCAGCCCGAGCCGGAGCTCGCGCGCCCGGCCCAGGCCGCGCCGCTGCCCCTTTCCGAGCTGGCCGCGCAGCTGCCCCAGGCGGATGGGAATCCCGATCAGTCGCTGTCGCAGCTCGTCCACCGGATCGAATTCGGGCTGTCGCGCAAGCGCCAGGCCCTCCCCGCGGCGGAACTGCCCCCCGTGGAGGAAGCGGCGCCGGAGCCGGAAAAGGTCGGCCACCGCCTGCGCAGCGCGATCAACGACCTCCAGAAGATCGCCTCGAGCGGGGCCTGAGGCTCTCACTTCTCCTCGACCGTCAGCGCCTCCAGCCGGATGTGCGCCCAGTCCGGCCGCCGCTCTTCCTCCACCAGGGTCAGGTCGGCGAGCAGGTGGCCGCGGAGCGGGAAGTCGCGGGCTTGAAGGCCGCTCAGGAACCGCGCCGCCGCGGCCTCCGCCCCCTCGCCTTCAAGCCGGAAGGCGATCCTGTGGCGGGCGCCCTGGAAGGTGACGCTCGCCCACCGCCGGCTGTGAATCTCCTCCAGCACGAAACCGGCGAAGTGGACGACCTGGACGAGATGCGCGCGAATTGCCCGCAACAAGGCGGTGGCGGCGTCGGTCAGCGGCGGCTGCGGCGCGGCGAATCCCCCCGATCGGCTTCCGCGCGCTCCAGATAGGCGAGGATCTTCGCCCTCAGGGGCTCGCGAGGAACCCGCCCCCGCCGCAACTGGAAGACGAGCTGGGGATCTCCGTTCACCTCCAGCCCGAACCGGGTCGGCCGCATCCGGCTGCGCTTGAGATAAACCTCTACCCTCCGCCGCAACGACCATGTCACCAGCACTCCCCTGCGAATCTATGTTCGTGATATGTTCCTCTTATTCGTAATTCCTATTTTGTCTAGGAATATTCCTACCAAAACGGACTAACCACGCCCCCCCGGGGTCCGGTGCCGCTTCGCTCGGGGAGGCCGTTCCGGTGAGGGAAAGCGGCGGCGCGCTAGCGGCGGCGGTCGTTCAGCCAGAAGAGGATGGCGAGCAAAATGCCGGCGGCGGTCCCTGCCAGGACCCCGATGCTCGGCTGGCCGACAATCACTCCGGCCACGGTCCCGCCGAGGATGCTGAGGGCGAGGACCGACCCGGCGGCCTGGGTGGAGCGGGTTCGCTTGGACATGGGCGGTCTTTGGCAGGAAGGAAGCCGCCACTCAATTCCTCTCCGGCAATGGCCGGCGAGCATTTTTCTGGTGAATCGCCCGTCAAGCATTCGCCTGCGCCTTTTTGAAAGGTCGGCGCACTAGAGCGGCGGAAACGGGATCCGGGGGAAAGATTGCTTCAGCAGACTGCATTCGCGCCGGCCGCCTTCACCGAGGCGGCGCGGCTGATCGAACGTTTCGGCGACCATGCCGGTTCGGAAGCGGCCCTGCGCGCCGATCAGAGCCGCGGCCTCGGCAATTTCATCCACTTCTGCCGGTGGCGGGAGGTCGCCCGCCTGATCGAGGTGATTCGCGACGAAGCGGTGACGGGTTCGGTGCACTGAACCACCGTCATCCCGGCGAAAGCCGGGACCTCAGCGAGTCCAAGGCGCTGCGTTCTTCACCCCACGAGGTCCCGGCTTTCGCCGGGATGACGGTCGTTTCCGCTCCTCCCTCACACCGCAATCTTACGGCTGGCGGCGCCCTCCCGCGCCCGCTAGATTCGCCCCATGTTTCAAATCGATGCGGGGCGGGGGGTGGCGGCCGCGCTGGCCGCGCTTTTGCTGTGCGCCTGCCCCGGGGCGCTGCTCGCCCAGGAGCAGCCGCGGCCCGAGGACCCGCTCGACCAGCCGCCGCTCGACCCGTCGGCTCCCCTCGACCCGCTGCCGGACCTGGGCGTCGACTGGCCGGACATGGACCAGGCCGCGGACGCGCCCATCGCCGACACCCCCAGCGCGGCCATCGCCGATTCGGCCGCCGAGCGGACCTATTCCGTCCGGATCGAAGGGCTGGACCCCGACACCCAGGCGGCGGTGACCCTGCAGTTCGACCCGCTCTCGGCGCTGGCGCGGAGCCGCAAGGATCCGGCCAACGCGGCCCAGATCGACCGCCGCGCCCGCGAGGATTCCGATCTGCTCGCCGAGCTGCTCCGCGCCCGGGGCTTCTACGACGCGCTCGTCCGCACCCGGGTCGAAGGCGCCGCGGCCGGAGGAGAGATCGTCGTCACGCTGGAGGCCGAGCCGGGCCCGCTCTACCGCTTCGCCGAGGTCAGCCTCCCCGGGATCGAGGCCGCGGGCGAGGACATGGCGGCGCTCCGCGAGGCCTTCGGGGTGGCGGCGAACGAACCGGTCGACGCCGCCCGGGTGACGACCGGCGAGGCGGCGCTGCGGGTCGAGCTGGGCAAGCGCGGTTATGCCTTCGCCGAGATCGGCGAGATGGACATCGCGCGCGACCATGAGACCCGCACCGCCGCCCTCACCTTGCCGGTCAACCCGAACGGGAGCCGGAAGTTCGGGCGGATCGTGATCGAGGGACGGCCGCTGTTCAGCGCCCGTCATGTCCAGACCGTCGCGCGCTGGAAGCCGGGAGCACCCTATGAGGCCCCTCTGGTCGAGGATCTGCGGCGGGCGCTGATCGCCACCGGCCTGGTTTCCTCGGTGGCGATACGACCGGTGGCCGGCGAGGGCAGGAGCGTAGACCTGGCCGTGTCGCTCGAGCGCGCGCCGATGCGAACCATCGCCGGCCAGGCGGGCTACGGAACCGGGGAAGGGATAAGGGTCGAGGCCAGCTGGCAGCATCGCAACCTGCTCCCGCCCGAAGGCGCGGTCACCTTCCGCGGCGTCATCGGCACCCAGGAGCAGCTGATCGGCGCCGTCCTCAGACGCAACAATTTCCTTCGGCGCGACCAGGTACTGACGGCGCAGGTGGCGATCAGCCACATCGACCGCGCCGCCTACGACGCCCGCACGACCATCCTCTCGGGCGCCATCGAGCGGCAGACCAACATCATCTGGCAGAAGAAATGGACCTGGTCGGCGGGCGCCGAGCTGGTGGCGACCGACGAGCGCGACGTCGACATCGAAAGCGGCACGACCCGGCGCCGGACCTTCTTCATCGGAGCGCTTCCGGCCAGTCTCAGCTACGACGGCTCGAACGACCTGCTCGACCCCAGTGTCGGCTACCGCCTCGCCTTCCGCCTCTCCCCGGAAGCCTCGCTCCAGTCCGGCACCTTCGGCTATGCCCGGACCCAGATCGACGCCAGCCTCTACCAGCCCTTCACCCCCACCGTCACCCTCGCGGGCCGGGTCCGGCTGGGGACGATCCTCGGCGCGCAGCGGGACCGGATCGCGCCTTCGCGGCGCTTCTACGCCGGCGGCGGCGGCTCGGTGCGTGGCTACGGCTTCCAGAAGCTCGGGCCGAGGGACCCGGTGTTCGACGACCCGATCGGCGGCCGAAGCGTCACGGAATTTGCGATCGAGGCCCGGATCCGCTTCGGAAACTGGGGCGTCGTCCCCTTCCTCGACGGCGGCAACATCTCCACTTCGCCGCTTCCCAAGTTCGACAACCTGCGCTTCGGCGCCGGCCTCGGGGTGCGCTACCACACCCGCTTCGGGCCGATCCGGGTCGATGTCGGCACTCCGCTCAATCCGCGCAGCGGCGATTCGCGGGTGGCGGTCTACGTTTCGCTCGGCCAGGCATTCTGATGGACGAGGGCGACCCGCCGCCGCCCCGGCCGCCGCGGCGGCGCCGCTGGCCGTCCCGCCTGGCCAAATGGGCGGTCGGAATCGCGCTGACGCTCGCCTTGCTCGCCGCCGCGGCGGCGGTGCTTCTCGACACCGGCGCCGGCCACCGCTTCATCGCAGACCGGATCGCCGCGATGGCGCCCCGGTCGGGGCTTCGAATCCAGATTGGCCGGATCGAAGGGTCGATCTGGAGCGATACCAGGCTTCGCGACGTGCGCCTCTACGACCCGCAGGGACTGTTCGCGCAATCCCCGGCGATCGACGTCGACTGGCAGCCGCTCGGCTGGATCACCAACCGCCTCGTCATCTACCGGCTCGACGCCCGGATCGCCGCCCTCCACCGGCTGCCGAAGCTTCGGCCGAGCGAGACTCCGGGGCCGGTCCTGCCCGGCTTCGACGTCTATGTCGGGCGGCTGAGGATCGAGCAGCTCCGCATCGGCAAAGCCGTGACGGGGCAGCCCCGGATCGCGAGCCTCGGCGGCGAAGCCGACGTCCGCGCCGGCCGCGCCCTCGTCAACCTCAAGGCGCAGGTGAAGGACGGCGGCGACCGGCTCTCGCTCTTCCTCGACGCCGAGCCCGACCGCGACCGTTTCGACCTCGACGTGAAGCTGGCCTCGCCCGCCCGCGGGGTCGCGGGGATGATGCTCGGGACGGAGCGGCCGATCGGGCTGACCGTCGAGGGCGACGGCCGCTGGGCGGCTTGGAACGGCGCTGCCCGGCTCGACCTTTCCGGCCGGCGCACCGCGGACCTGCGCCTCGAGGCCCGGAACGGCCGCTACAGCCTCGCCGGGCGGGTTGCGCCGGCGCAATTCTGGAAAGGCAAGAAGGCGAGGCTGACCGCGCCGGTGGTGCAGGTGAGCGGCAATGCGACGCTCGAGGACCGGCGGCTCGAGGGCCGGCTGGCGCTCCGCTCGCCGGCACTGAACGTGGTCGGAACCGGCACGATCGATCTCGCCCGAAGCGCTTTTCGCGACCTTCGGGTCGGCGCCGACCTGCTCCAGCCCGCCGCCCTGTTCCCCAACATGACGGGGCAGAAGGTGCGGCTGGTCGCCCGGCTCGACGGCCCCTTCAGGACCTTCGCCTTCGCCTACCGCCTGACCAGCCCGCGGGTGACGTTCGACAAGACCGGATTCGAGGACGTCTGGGCGCAGGGGCGCGGCCGCTTCTCGAAGGCGCCGGTCGCGGTGCCTCTGGTGATGTCGGCGCGGCGCATGACCGGGGTCGGGGACGTGGCGGGCGGCATCCTCGCCAACCTTCGGGTCCAGGGCCTGCTCAAGGTCACCGGCAAGGCGCTGACGGGCGAAGGGCTGAGCCTCACGTCGGACAAGCTCAAGGGGCGATTGAGCCTGTTCGTCAACCTGGTCACCGGCCGCTTCGACGTCGTCATCTCCGGCGGCCTCACCCGCTACCTGATCCCCGGGCTCGGGCTCGTCGACGTCGTCACGGAGCTCAAGGTGGTCCGTCACCCGAGCGGCAAGGGGACGCTGGTGACCGGCAAGGGCCGCGCCTGGGTCAGGCGCTTCGACAACAGGTTCCTGGCCGGCCTGGCGGGCGGCCTGCCCTATCTCGAGGCGGATCTCGTCCGGAGCAACGATTTCGTCCTCCACTTCCGGAACCTCGTGCTGACGGCGCCGAAGATTCGGATAGCCGGAACCGGCTACCGGCGGCGCGACGGCACCTTCTTCTTCGAAGGCAAGGGCGCCCAGACGACCTACGGCGCGTTCGCGATGAGCCTCGACGGCCGGATCGAACGGCCGAAGCTGGCGATCCGCCTCGCCCGGCCGAGCGAGGCGATGGGCCTCGAGGACGTCCTCCTCAACCTCGATCCCAACCCGTCGGGCTTCGCCTACCGCGCTTCGGGGCGGTCCCACCTCGGCCCGTTCACCTCGAATGGAGCGATCCTTCTGCCGCAGGGCCGGCCGGCCCTGATCCAGGTCGCGGCCCTCAATGTGTCGAGCAGCCGGGCCTCCGGCTCGCTGCGCTCCGATCCCGGCGGCTTCACCGGCCAGCTCAACGTCGGCGGCGGCGGTCTCGCCGGCCGGCTTGTGTTCAGCCCGTGGGACGGCCTCCAGCGGGTGGCGATCGACCTCACGGCCGACAACGCCCGTTTCGCCGGCCCGCCTCCCATCGTGATCCGCAGCGGCCGGCTGGAGGGGGTGGCGCTGCTCGATCCCGCGGGGACATCGCTCAAGGGCAGCCTCACCGCGCGGGGGCTGAGCCGCGGCGCGCTGTCGATCGCGACCCTCACTGCCACGGGCGAGCTTCGCGGCGGGACGGGGCAGATCCGAACCCGGATCGCCGGCACGCGCGGGCGGGACTTCGTCTTCGACACGGTGGCCGACATCGCTCCCGGACGGCTCCGGCTGACCGGCCGCGGCACCGTCGACCGCCGGGCGATCGTCCTCACCCGACCGGCGGTCCTCGTCCGCGAAGGCGACGGCTGGCGACTCGCGCCGACCGGGATGACCTTCGCCGGCGGCAACGCCACCGTTTCCGGGCTGTTCGGCGGATCGGCCAGCGAGCTGAACGCGCGGCTGGAATCCATGCCGCTCGGCGTCCTCGATATTGGCTGGCCGCGGCTTGGACTGGGAGGATCCGCCTCGGGCACCTTGAGCTACCGGTTCGGAACGGTGGGTGAGCCGAGCGGCGACGCCAACCTGCGCGTACGCGGCCTCACCCGGTCCGGGCTCGTTCTCTCTTCCCGACCGGTCGATATCGGCCTGGTCGCGAAGCTCGTCAACGGCAATGCGGCGATGCGCGCGGTCGCGGCCAGCGAGGGGCGGACGATCGGACGGGCCCAGGCGCGGCTCGCGCCGATCGGCCGAAGCGGGAATATCGGCGAGCGGCTGAGCGCCGCGCCCCTGTTCGCGCAGCTGCGTTACAACGGGCCCGCCGACACTTTGTGGCGGCTGACCGGCGTCGAGCTTCTCGACGTCTCCGGGCCGGTGGCGGTCGGCGCCGACGCGCGGGGGACCTTGAACGATCCGCAGATCCGCGGCTCGCTGAGAACAGAGCGCGCCCGGATCGAGAGCGCCGTCACCGGCATGGTCATCGACAATGTCCGGGCTTCCGGGCGGTTCGGCGGGTCAAAGCTGGTCCTCGACAGCTTCGCCGGCACCACCAAGCGCGGCGGAACGGTGGCCGGCCGCGCCACCTTCGACCTTGCCGGGCCGAAAGGCTTCGGAATCGACATCGCACTCCAGGCCAAGGCCGCGCAGCTGCTCGACCGGGACGACATCAAGGCGCAGGTCACCGGGCCGGTCGCAATCCGCTCCGACGGCGAGAACGGCAGCATCTCGGGCAAGGTCGATCTCGTCAGCGGCAGCTTCCGGCTCGGCGCGGTCACCGCCTCGACCCAGGTCCCTCGGCTGGCGGTGCGCGAGCTCAACCGCCCGGCCGGCGAGCCGCCGGTGGCCCGGCGCCTGTCGCCCTGGCGCCTCGATCTCGACGTCAATGCCCGCAACCGGCTGATGGTCGCCGGCCTCGGCATCAACAGCGAATGGAGCGCGGACCTCAAGATCGCCGGCACCGTCACCGAGCCCAGGATCAGCGGCCGCGCCGACCTCGTCCGCGGAAGCTACGATTTCGCCGGGCGCCGGTTCGATCTCGAGCGCGGCCAGATCCGCTTCCTCGGCGAATCGCCGGTCAACCCGGTGCTGGACATCACCGCCGAGGGCGGGGTCCAGGGGCTCAACGCCGTCATCCGGGTGACCGGCCGCGGCCAGCGGCCGGAGATAAGCTTCGCAAGCACGCCGGCGCTGCCGCAGGACGAGCTGCTCAGCCGGCTCCTGTTCGGAACCTCGATCACCAACCTGTCCGCGCCCGAAGCGCTTCAGCTCGCGGCGGCGGTGGCCTCGCTCAACAACAGCGGCGGCGGGCTCGATCCGATCAACGCGGTGCGCGCCGCGACCGGCCTCGATCGGCTGCGGATCGTCCCCGCCGACATCACCACCGGCCAGGGCACGGCCATCGCCGCCGGCAAGTATCTCGGCCGGCGCGTCTATGTCGAAGTGGTGACGGACGCCCGCGGATACTCCGCCACGCTGGTCGAGTATCAGATCACCCGCTGGCTTTCGCTCCTGTCGAGCATCTCGACCATCGGCCGGGAAAGCGTCAACGTGCGCGTGTCGAAGGACTATTGAGGCCAGTTAACGTCATCCCGGCGAAAGCGGCGATGATTGATCCATGTTTACGAGTCCTCGGCTCCACCGGCAGCAATTCGTTAACGCGCGTCGGTTAATCTTCATCCCGGCCTCAACTTGGGGATGGGGATCCGAATGTCCTCGGATGACGACAACGGCTTCGACGGCGGCCGCCGCGCGGAAAGGCTTGCGGTGGAAGCCGAGACTCGGCTTCGGCCGAACAGCTGGAGCAGCCTCCAGGTCAAGATGCTTGATCTTTCGGCCTCCGGTTTCCGGGCCGAGTGCGAGGCGCGGGTGAAGCCCGGCGGCAGCGTTTCGCTTGACGTGCCGGGTATCGGCTCGGTCGACGCGCAGGTGGAGTGGCAGCGCGGGGGGCAGTTCGGAGCGCGCTTCTTCGCTCCGATCGACATCGACCGCTGCCAGTGGACCTTCCGGGACCGCAATCACGCGCTTGCGCGGCTGCTCGTCGAGCGGGCGGCGGCCAAGCGCGCCGGCCGAAGCGGGGCGGAGGGGCAACTGAGGCGGGAGATCCTCTCCGCACTGCCGATGCGCAAAGGCTGCGCTTCGGCATGAATCGGCGGTTGGAGGAAGCGCTTTTTTAACTTGGGTTACCTAAGGCTCTTCCACCGGCTCCGGCAGGAAGCGGCATCATTATCGGGACGCGGAAGCGATGCGCAAAGGGCGGTTCGCCGGATTGAGCGACAGGGGCCAGGAGCCCGTCACTCCGCCCGGGATCGCGGAGCTGCTGCTGTTCGACTTCACTGCGGCCGCCGATGAAGACGATCACCGCGCCGCCTCCGAACGCGCCCGGGCTCTCCGGCTCTCGCTGCCCCTGCTGACCGGCGCACACGCGCTGTGGGGGGCGGTGCTGCTCGGCGGGCTCGCCGCCGGCGGCGCAGCGACGGGCTTTGCCGCCCTCACCAGCCTGCTCCTGGCGATCCTGCTCCTCGACGGCCTCCTCTGGCTCGGCGCGAGGCACCTGAAGCTTCGTCCCGACCGCATCGTGGGCCTGGCCGCCCTGCACGGCCTGGCGACCGCGGCCTTGTGGGTCGCCGCGGCGCTCGCCGTCCCGGCCGAGGCTCAGACGGTCATGGTGAAGGCGGCGCTGATCGTCGGCGCGGGCTCGGCCATCCCCATCTTCTTCAGCGTCCCCTTGTTGATGATCCTGGCGGTCGGAACCGCCTTCGCGGTGGCCGCGATGCTGCGGACCGCCGAGCCGGTCCTTCCGATCGGCGCCGCCTTCAGCCTCTTCCTGCTCTGCCTTGGAATTTCGAGAGCGCGCCAGCTCCTCACCTCCGCCCGCCAGCGTCTCGCGCTCGAATGGCAGGCGGAAAAGGCGCGGCGCTTCGTCGCCGACTTCGAGGCGAGCGGCCGCGGCTGGTTCTGGGAGACGAATGCGGACGGGGCGCTCACCTATGTCTCGGAGCCGCTCGCGGCGCATCTCGGCCTTGCCGCCGCAGAGCTGATCGGCCGGCGCTTCGAGGACGTCCTCCTGCTCGATTGCGCCGCGGAGGACGAGAGCCGCCGGACGCTTGGCTTCCATCTCTCGGCCCGCTTCCCCTTCGCCGACGTCGAGGTCCGCGCCCCTGCCTCCGAGGACGTGTGGTGGTCGCTTTCGGGAAGCCCGAATTTCGACCATTACGGCCGCTTCCTGGGCTTCCGGGGGCTCGGCAGCAATCTCACCGAACAGCGCCGGAGCGAGGCCGAGGTCAGCAAGCTCGCGCGCTACGACAGCCTCACCGGCCTCCCCAACCGGGCCATGATGCGCAAGATGCTGGATCAGGCGCTCGCCAATGCCGACGCCCGCCGCCGCGGCTGTGCGCTGATGGTCATCGATCTCGACCGGTTCAAGCAGGTCAACGACACGCTCGGCCATCCGGTGGGCGACAAGCTCTTGAGGAAGGTGGCGGCGCGCCTCACCCGGGTGCTCGGCGACGACGGACAGGTGGGGCGGCTGGGCGGCGACGAATTCGAGGCCATCCTGCCCGGGATCGAGGAAGAAGGCCGCCTCTCGGAGCTGGCGCGGCAGCTGATCGAGCAGGTCTCGCGCCCCTACAAGATCGAGGGCCATGAGATCCGGATCGGGACCTCGGTCGGGATTGCGGTCGCGGTGCCCGGAAAGACCCTTGCGGAAGGACTGATCAAGGATGCGGACGTCGCCCTCTACGCCGCCAAGGCCGACGGGCGCGGCACCTTCCGCTTCTTCGCGCAGGAGATGCACGCGCTCGCGGCGGAGCGGCAGATACTGGAGAAGGACCTGCGCCAGGCCCTGGTCAACGACGAGCTGAAGCTCCTCTACCAGCCGATCGTCGATTCGGTTTCGGAGGAGGTCGTCGCCTTCGAGGCCCTGCTGCGCTGGTACCACCCGACCCGCGGCCTGTTGCCGCCGTCGCTGGTCATCCCGCTGGCCGAGGAGTGCGGCCTGATGCCGGGGATCGGCGAGTGGGTGCTGCGCACCGCCTGCGCCGAAGCGGCGAAATGGCCCCGCCACATCCGGATAGCCGTCAACCTGTCTCCGGTGCAGTTCACCGACGCCGGCCTCGCCGCGACCGTCACCGGGACCCTGGCCGCTTCCCGGCTCGACCCGGAGCGGCTCGAGCTGGAGATAAACGAAGCCGTCTTCCTGGCCGACCAGGCCGTCACGGAGTCGACCCTCACTCGGCTAAGGAGCATCGGCGTCCGACTCGCTCTCGACAATTTCGGCACCGGCCATTCGGGCCTCGGCCATTTGCGTGACGCCCCGCTGGACAAGATCAAGATCGACCAGAGCTTCGTGCGCGGAGCCGCCAGCCCGGGAAGCCGCAACGGCGCCATCGTGCGGGCGATCGTCGTGCTCGCCGAAAGCCTCGGCATGGACACGACGGCGGAGGGCGCCGAGACGATCGAGGAGCTGTCGCTGATCCGGCGGCTCGGCTGCTCGCAGGTCCAGGGCTTCATCTTCGCGACGCCCATGCCCGCCCGGGAAGCGCTTGCGCTCGCCAACGAGAGCCGGCCCACCGCCGAGGTTGTCGGCTTCAGCCGGCCGCCGCGCCACCGGCTGATCCGGAACGGCCGGCTGCTCTGGGAAGGCCGGACCCTTCCGGTCCGCCTTCGCAACATCTCGGCCGGCGGGGCGATGATCGAGTGCGACAACCAGCTCGAGCCGGGCACTTCGGTGGAGCTCGACCTCTCCGAGGCGGGCGTTCTTCCGGCGGAGGTCCGCTGGTGCCAGCAGGGGCAGGTCGGCCTTCACTTCGGCGAGGAATTCGCCCTCGGCAAGCTCGCCCGCACCCGACGCGAACGTTCCGCGCCCCAGATGCTCAAGCCCGAATATCTGGAGCCGCGCCCCCAGCCCGGCGAGCCCGAACCGCCGCCGAGGCGCCGGGCCCGGCGCTGACCGGGTTCAGCGCGGCGAGGGCACCAGGCTCAGCCGGTAGGCGCCCTTCTTGCCTGAGCCGGGCGGCGGCGGCTCCACCATCACAGCGACCGCGGGCTCCACCGCGCCGACGCTGACGCTCAGCCGCTTTCCGTCCCAGGCCAGCAGCCGCAGCTGCGCGCCGGCGATCGAGATGGTCGTCGGCAGGCTCGCCGCATCCACGGCGAGGGCCGGCTCCAGCCGCTCCTCGGCGCGACCGAAGGCCTGGATGCTTCGGATGTGGAAGAGCAGGCGGCCCGTCGCCGGATCCGGCTCATATTCGACCCGCACCTCCCCCTCGCCCCGGCGAACCGCGGCGGTCGGACCGTTGGGAGCGACCCAGCGGACGTAGGATACAGGGGCCATCGGCGCGAATTGCAGTTTCGGCTCCTGGCGCCGAGTGGGAGCGTAATTGAGGGCGCCGTCGAGGCGCCCGTCTCCGTCGGAATCGCGGAAGCAGTCGATCACCTGACCGACTCCGAGCTTCAGCCGGACCGTGCAATAGGCATAGCCGATCACCTCGCGCGCGCCGTTCTCCCCGAAGCGGATCCATCGGCTGAGCAGCAGCTGCGCGTCGCCGCCCAGGCCGAACCGCTCGCGGAACGCCTTTTCCGCCGGGCCCGGCTGAAGGGTCGCTCCGCCGGCAAGAGTGACCGCCCGCCGCAGGATCGGCTTGCCGGGCGGCCGCGTCGGCTCGGCTCCGACGTGATGGGCGGCAAGCGCCTCTACCGTCTCGACCGTCTCGAACCCCGGCGGCGGAGTCCAGGCTTCCCGGGCGCCGGCCGCGGAGGAAGCGCCCAGGAGGGCGAGCAAGACGGGAAGCCGGCGGGGCACGGCCGCATAGTCGAGCCGTGCCCGCCCACCAGTCAAGACGAATAATAGAGTTCGTATTCGACCGGGCTCGGAGTCGTCTCCCAACGCATCTGCTCCTCCCACTTCAGCTCCATGTAGGCGTCGATCTGATCATCGCTGAACACGTCGCCCTTGGTGAGGAAGGCGCGGTCGTTCTGGAGGGAGACGAGCGCTTCGCGAAGGCTGCCGCAGACGGTGGGGACGTTGACCAGCTCCTGGGGCGGAAGGTCGTAGAGGTTCTTGTCCATCGGATCGCCCGGATGGATCCGGTTCTGGATTCCGTCGAGCCCCGCCATCAGGATCGCCGAGTAGGCCAGGTAGGGATTGGCGAGCGCGTCGGGGAAGCGGAACTCGACCCGCTTCGCCTTTTCGCCGGCGCCGTAGGGGATTCGGCAGGAGGCGGAGCGGTTGCGGCTCGAATAAGCGAGCAGGACCGGCGCCTCGAAGCCGGGGACGAGCCTCTTGTAGCTGTTGGTCGTCGGGTTGGTGAAGGCGTTCAGGGCCTTGGCGTGCTTGATGACTCCGCCGATGAAGTAGAGCGCCATCTCGGACAGGCCGGCATAGCCGTTGCCGGCGAACAGCGGCTTGGAGCCGCTCCAGATCGAGAAGTGCGCGTGCATGCCCGAGCCGTTGTCGGACTTGATCGGCTTGGGCATGAAGGTGGCGGTCTTCCCATAGGCCTGGGCGACCATGTGGACGACGTATTTGTAGATCTGCATCCGGTCCGCCGTCTGCACCAGCGTTCCGTAGGTGAGGCCGAGCTCGTGCTGGGCGGCGGCGACCTCGTGATGATGCTTGTCCATCGGCAGGCCCATCTCGATCATCGTCGAGACCATCTCGCCCCTGATGTCCATGGCGCTGTCGACCGGTGCGACCGGGAAGTAGCCGCCCTTGGCCCTGGGCCGGTGGCCGAGGTTGCCGCCCTCATACTCGCGGCCCGAGTTGGTCGGTAGCTCGATGTCGTCGATCCGGAAGTAGGAGCTGTTGTAGCCGTCCTCGAAACGGACGTCGTCGAACATGAAGAACTCGGCCTCCGGCCCGACGAAGACGGTGTCGCCCACGCCCGTGCCCTTGAGATAATTTTCGGCCCGCTTGGCGGTCGAGCGCGGGTCCCTCGCGTAGAGCTCGCCCGTGCCGGGATCGACGATGTCGCAGAAGACGACCAGCATCGGTGTGGCGCTGAACGGGTCGACATAGACCGCGTCCAGGTCGGGCTTGAGGATCATGTCCGACTCGTTGATCGCCTTCCAGCCGTTGATCGAGCTTCCGTCGAACATGAAGCCATCGTTGAGCTGGTCCTCGTCGACCGCGCCCGCGACCATGGAGAGGTGCTGCCACTTGCCCCGCGGGTCGGTGAACCTCAGGTCCACCCACTCGATCTCCTCGTCCTCGATACGCTTCAGGATCTTGCCCGCGTCGCTCGCCATGATGCCCTCGTTTCGCTGTCGTGAGTTGCGTCCGCCCCGAATCGGACCGGTGCTCGCCTGGAGCCTTCGCGATGCGGCCCGACGGGTCCAGCCGGAGTGAACATTTCACGTGGGTAAGGTCAGAACGCCCGTCGCTGGGCGGCGATCAGCATTCTCAGCAGCATCGCCACCGGCCGCGGGACGCCGACCTTTCCTTCCAGCCACAGGCTGACGGCGGAGCGGGAGACGCCGATCGCGGCGGCGAGGTCGCTCTGGGTGCGGTAGCCGAGGCTGCGCATCGCCGAGCGCAGCTCCTCGGGCGACATGGAGGCGAGGCGGGGGTCTTCCACCGAGCGGGCTGTACCGCTCTCGTCATCCCGGCGAAAGCCGGGACCTCATGGACACTGGCCGCGGCGCCTTTTCCGCCCAGAGGCCCCGGCTTTCGCCGGGGTGACGGTTGCCTCGCGCTCCCCCGCCCGCGCCTAGATCGCGTCGCTTCCCCGCTCGCCGGTGCGGATGCGCAGGGCCTCCTCCACGTTCATGACGAAGATCTTGCCGTCGCCGATCCGGCCGGTGCGGGCCGCGTTGGCGATCGCTTCCACCACCCGCTCGGCGAGCCCGTCCTCGACCACCACCTCGAGCTTCACCTTGGGAAGGAAGTCAACGACATATTCGGCACCGCGGTAGAGCTCGGTATGTCCCTTCTGCCGGCCGAACCCCTTGGCCTCGGTGACGGTGATCCCCGAAACCCCGACGTCGTGAAGCGCCTCCTTGACCTCGTCCAGCTTGAACGGCTTGATGATCGCCTCGATCTTCTTCACCGGCACACTCCTGCACTGTTGCGCCGCAACATAGCGGCGCGCGGTTGCCGCGCAAGCGGCTGAGAGCCTCCGAAAGTGTCGCAAGTTTCGGAAGTTTCAGTTTCCGGGCCGCGCAAAGCGCGGCGGCGAGGACGCTGCCGGGCCATCTCGATCCTGGATCGAACCATTTCCTACATTTGTACTTCGACCTTGCCGGGCGCCGCCTTGCCAACGGCCCCTCGCGGGCGGACAAGGGCGGACGAGGGGGAAAGCGCATGGCGATAGAGATCATCGACGGCACGATCGGGGCGGCCATAATCAAGAAGAAGGGCGCCAATACGATCCTGTACGAAAGCATCACCATCAAGACCACGGCGGGCCCCGACATCCAGCTGGACAAGGTCGCGGTCGCGCCGGAGGTGGCGGCGGCCCTCCAGCACGGGACCGAAGGCCGATTCTACGCCTACAAGGCGATCGACCATCGCGGCCTCTTCGCGATGCGCACCCGCGACGGGCGCTCGGCCTTCTCCATTCCGACCGGCAACGAGCGGATCATGCTTCTGGCGGCGATCGTGGGCCTGGTCGGCTTCCTCGTCCTGCTGCTGGCCGGCAAGGGCCTCGGGATGCTCGCCCTGCTCGTCGGAGTGCTGGGGGCAACCGGTTATTTCAAATATCGCAACACCCGCCTCGAAGGCCGGGCGCGCTTCGACGCGGATTCCGAATATACGAGCGGCTTTGCTTAGAAATCCCTCTCCCGTCCTTACGGGAGAGGAGCGGCCCGCCGCGAAGCGGTGGGAGGAGAGGGTCTGTACATCCGACTCAGAAAGGCCCTCACCTCCCAAGCCTTCGGCTTGGGGCCCTCCTCTCCCGCGAAAAGCCGGAGAGGAATCAATCGTGCTTGGCGATCCAGTCTTCCACGACCGGGGCGATCCGCTCGCGCCACTTGCTGCCGTTGAAGATGCCGTAATGGCCGACGCCCTTGGCGAGATGATAATGCTTCAGGTCGCGCGGGAGCCTGGTCGAGATGTCGAGCGCGGCCTTGGTCTGGCCGATGCCGGAAATGTCGTCGCGCTCGCCTTCGATGGCGAGGAGCGCGACGTCGCGGATCGCGGCGGGATCCACCCGGCGTCCGCGATGCATCATCTCGCCCTTGGGGAGGAGGTGGCGCTGAAAGACGACGTCGACCGTCTGAAGGTAGAATTCGGCGGTCATGTCGCAGACCGAGCGATATTCGTCGTAGAAGCCCTTGCTCGCCTCGGCGCTCTCTCCGTCGCCCTGGACCAGATGCTTGAACATCTCCCAATGGCCGGTGAGGTGATCGCCAAGATTCATCGCCATGAATCCGGCGAGCTGGAGGAAGCCCGGATAGACCTGCCTGCCCGCGCCCGGATAGGTGTAGGGAACGGAGGCGATGACGTTGTTCTGGAACCAGCTGTGCGGCCGCTGGGTCGCGACCGTATTGACCTGGGTGGGCGCCTTGCGGGTGTCGATGGGCCCGCCCATCATCGTCAGCGTGCGGGGTCGCGCCGGGTGCTTGGCGCTGCTCATCACCGCGGCGGCGGCATAGCAGGGCACGGACGGCTGGCAGACGGCGAGCATGTGCGCGCCGGGGCCGATATGCTCGAGGAACTCGATCAGATAGTCGATATAATCGTCGAGATCGAAGCGGCCTGAATCGAGCGGCACGAGCTTGGCGTCGCGCCAGTCGGTGATGAAGACGTCGTGGCGCGGAAGCATCCGCTCGACGGTGCCGCGGAGCAGGGTCGCGTAATGGCCCGACATCGGCGCGACGATCAATAGCTTCGGGCCGCCTTTCACGCCTTCGCGGCGGAAATGCTTGAGCTGGCCGAACGGCTTCCTCAGGACCACTTCTTCGGTGACGGCAACGGGCTTGCCTCGAACCAGGGTCGAGTCGAGCCCGAATTCCGGCTTTCCATACGGTGCCGAGGCATGGGCAAAGACGTCCAGGGCGGACGCCACGATCGGGCCCATCTGGCTGTACGCGAACGGATTGGCGGGGTTGTTCAGCCAGCCGGCGCCGATATTGGCGAGGGTGCTGGCCCCGGCGAGCAGCGATCGCTGCATTTCATAGGCGTCGTAGAGCATGTGGTCACCTGTTTGGTGCGCTGCAGCGTGGCCGTCAACGGAAAAGGGGTTGCGAGTTGAAACCATCCGCCGCCGCGACGGGTCCGCTCCCCTCGGCATCCGGGCGAAAGCCAGGACCTCGTGGAGATTTGCCGCGGCGCCTTTCCGACCCGGGGTCCCGGCTTTCGCCGGGATGACGCGAGGGTCCGCCCCTGCTACCTGCGCCTCATGGCCGAACCCCTGGACGAGACCGCGAGCCCGCGCCGCATCGCCAACCTGGCGCTGATCTGGCGCTTCACGGCGCGCTACAAGGGCCATGTCGCCGGCGCCCTCCTGGGCTTGCTCGTCGCGGCTCTGGCGACTCTCGCCATACCGGCAGCGTTCAAGCTGATCATCGACCGGGGCTTCACCGGGCCGGGCGGCGATATCGGGCGCTGGTTCCAGTATCTGCTGCTGATCGTCGTCGTCATGGCGCTCGCCACCGCCACCCGCTTCTATTTCGTCTCCTGGCTCGGCGAGCGCGTCGTCGCCGACGTCCGCGAGGCGGTGCAGCGCAACCTCCTGAGGCTCGCCCCTTCCTTCTTCGAGGAGAACCGGCCGTCGGAGATCGCCTCCCGCCTCACCGCCGACACCACCATCATCGAGCAGGTGGTCGGGACGACCATCTCGGTGGCGCTTCGCAACATCGTCATGGGGCTGGGCGGGATCCTCTACCTGCTCGCCCTCGCCCCGAAGCTGACGGCGATGCTTCTGCTCGGGATCCCGATCGTCACCCTCCCCATCGTCTTCCTCGGGCGCCGGATCCGCAACGTCTCGCGCTTCGGCCAGGACCGGATCGCCGAGGTGGGCGCCATGGTTGACGAAGTGCTGGGCGCGATGAAGATCGTCCAAGGCTTCGGCCAGGAGGCGCGCGAGGCCGGCCGCTTCGCCGAGGCGGTGGAGCGGGTGTTCCAGACGGCGCGGCGCCGGATCCTGCTGAGGGCGGTGATGACCGCGGGCGTCATCGCGATGATCTTCGGATCGATCACCATGGTGATGTGGCAGGGCGCGGTCGACGTCCAGGCCGGGCGCATCAGCGGCGGCACCATCGCCGCCTTCGTCCTCACCGGCGGCCTCGTCGCCGGCGCCTTCGGAGCGCTGACCGAGGTCTATGGCGACTTGCTGCGCGGCGCCGGCGCCGCCGGCCGGCTCACCGAGCTGCTCCGCGAGGAGCCGGAGATCAAGGCCCCGGCCCAACCCACGCCTTTGCCCACGCCCGTCCGCGGAGCCCTCGAGTTCCGGGACGTGACCTTCCGCTATCCGACGCGGCGCGAGGTCAGCGCCCTTCACGGATTCTCGCTGAAGGTCGCGCCCGGCGAGACCCTGGCCGTCGTCGGTCCCTCCGGGGCGGGCAAGTCGACCCTGTTCCAGCTGGCCTTGCGTTTCTACGATCCGGAAGCCGGAACCGTGCTTCTCGACGGAATAGCCCTGCCCGAGGCGGATCCGGCCGAGATACGGGCCAGGATCGCCGTGGTGCCCCAGGAGACGGTCATCTTCGCCGCCTCGGCGCGTGACAACCTGCGCTACGGCCGCTGGGAATCGTCGGACGAGGAATTGTGGGCGGCGGCCGAGACCGCCAACGCCGCCGAGTTCCTGAGGAAGCTCCCGGACGGCCTGGACACGTTCATGGGCGAAGGCGGAGCCCGGCTCTCGGGCGGCCAGCGGCAGCGGCTGGCGATCGCCCGGGCGGTGCTTCGCGACGCGCCCCTTCTGCTGCTCGACGAGGCGACCTCCGCCCTCGACGCGGAATCGGAGCGGCTGGTCCAGCGCTCGCTCGAGACGCTGATGGAGGATCGCACGACGATCGTCATCGCCCACCGCCTGGCGACGGTGCGCGCCGCCGACCGGATCGTGGTCATGGACCAAGGCCGGATCGTCGAGCAGGGCACCGATTCCAGCCTGCGCGCCCAAGGCGGCCTCTACGCGCGCCTGGCCCGGCTCCAGTTCGACGGGATGGCGGCCTAGGGTCTGCTCGCGGCGCCGGACATCCGCTCGCCCGGACGGACCGGGCCAGCTTCGATTAGGCTGGTGGAGGCGCCGGCAAGGAAGAGAGCCAAGGCAACATCGGGTCGATGATGTAGCGGAACATAAGGTCGGCTCCGAGCACCAGCAAAAGATATCGGCAGGCCCGGAAAATCTCCCGGAAGTACGATGCCGTCATGAAGATCCACATTAGCACGAAGATGAGAGGGGAAGCCAAACCGAACACTATCAGGAAGAGCAAATTATCGTCGGAAGGCTCAACCGTCACCAATATAAACAAAACGATAATTGTGAACACTGAATAGAGGATGACCCACAACGGCATCGCAGCCACAACCACAAACGCCAATCCAACCAGGATAATCGACGTGAACGCGAAGCCCAGGACAGTAGCGGGCGTCTTTTCCTCAAATCCCAACATCGCGGCATAATTCGCGTTGGAGGTAAGGGTCTCGCGGAGCATCCTGGAAAACAGGAATGATCCATTCCTCCGAAAAAAGGCGAAATTGGCAGCGGACCCGGACAGGATCAGCAGGGTCAGCAGCTCGCGCTCCAGAGGCGGCAGGTCGAAGTGCAAAAATCCAAATAGCTCTGTGAGCCCATATCGCCACCAGGCCGCCAGGAGCTTCACGCTTTGGGAAAGGTCGAGCAAGCTCTGATGGTGCGCAACGATGTTATAAAGTTGCAACACGCCGAGAAACGCGATGACCTTCGCGATGAAGCCATAACCGGGCCGGGCTGATTTTTGTTCGATCTCGTCAGCCTGCTTCGCCAAATTCGCGCTCCCGGCGGGTCCTTTAGGGCAGGCTTTTGGCCTAGCAATCTCGCAAATGCGCCGACTCGAACCTACGTACTTTCGTCTGTATCGCGAATGGCTCTCGCGGGCTCCAGAGTGGAAGACAAAAAAAAGGCGGCCTCGGAGGGCCGCCTGAGAGAAAGTAGAGCCGGCCCTAGAAGGTGCCGTAGGCCTCGTTGCCGACGAAGCCCATCTTCTCGACCCGGGCGCGCTTGGTGACGGCGAGGACTTCGTCGACCAGCTCGTAGCGGGCGTTGGGATCGGGCTGGAGGTGAAGCTCCGGGACCGGGTTCATCGTCTGGGTCGAGTCGAGATAGGTCCGCAGGGTCTCCTGGTTGATCGGCGATCCGTTCCACATGATCTGGTCCTGCGGAGTGATCACGATCTTGTTCTTCACCGGGTCGATCGGCGGCGGCGTGTTGTTGGGCTGGTCCTGCGGAAGGTCCAGCTTCACCGCGTGCGTCTGGAGCGGGATGGTGATGATGAACATGATGAGAAGCACCAGCATGACGTCGATAAGCGGCGTCGTGTTGATGTCCATCATCGGTTCGTCATCGTTGCCGCCGACTGCCATTGACATAAAATCTAACTCCTAAAACCCTGTATCCGCAGCTTCCTAGAGGCGAGCGGCGCCGCCGCGCGGGGGCGGCTCCGAGATGAAGCCGACGCGGGCGAAGCCGGCCCGCTGCATCGTGTAGATGGCGCCGCCGACGCATTTGTACGGCGTGTTGACGTCGGCCCGGATATGCGCTTCCGGCATATTCTCCTCGGTCATGTTGTCGACGCCGCCGAGCCTTTTGATCTCGTCCTCGAGCTTCTTGACCGCCCGCTTGAGCAGGTCGTCGCTGTTCATCTTCGTCAGGCCCCAATAGACCTCGCAGCTGCCGCCCGGGCCGCCGCGCACGGAGAGAGAGACGTTCTCCGGCTTGGTCTGCGTCGGCTCGAAGTCGACCTTGGGAAGCTTCATCGGGATCGTCTGGATGACGACGGGCACGGTGATCAGGAAGATGATGAGGAGAACCAGCATGACGTCGACGAGCGGCGTCGTGTTGATGTCCGACATCGGCGCTTCTTCGCCGGTTTCACTCTCTTGGCCGACATTCATGGCCATGGTCGGTATTCCTATCTAGCTCGAGTGCCGCGGAAGCTTTCGCCAGCGAGGCCCAAAGGCCCCGCCGGCGTTTGTGGTCAGACTTTCTTCGGGCCGCCGTGCGGGGCGCCGATGGCGCTGCCGGTGGCGGTGGTGCCGCCCGGCGAGGCCGCGCCAGGACCCTTGGCCGCTCCGGCGCCGGCCGCGCCGCCGGTCGCGCCGCCCGCGGCGCGGTTGGCGATTACCGGACGGACCGCTCCGCCCGACATCATGTAGCCGTGAAGCTCGTTGGAGAAGCGGGCGAGCTCCTCGACGATCGCCTTGTTGCGGCGGATCAGCCAGTTGTAGGCGAGAACCGCCGGGACCGCGACGACGAGGCCGAGCGCAGTCATGATCAGAGCCTCTCCGACCGGGCCGGCGACGGTGTCGATCGACGCCTGGCCGGCCGCGCCGATCTTCACCAGCGCGCGGTAGATGCCGACGACGGTGCCGAACAGGCCGACGAACGGAGCGGTCGAACCGACGGTGGCGAGGAAGGCGAGGCCGCTCGACAGGCGCGAGGAGATCGCGCCCTGGCTGCGCGCCAGCGAGTTCAGCATCCAGTCGTGCTGGTCGATCGGATCGGTCAGCTTGTCATGCTGCTCGAGGGCGAGGATGCCGTCGTCGACGATCTGCCGGTAGGCGCTGTTCTTCTCGAGCTTGGAAGCCCCCTCGCGCAGATTGGCCGATTGCCAGAAGGTGGTCCGAGCGCGGCGCCCCTGGTTGATGATCTTCTGCTGCTCGAACAGCTTGACGAACAGCACGTACCAGGAACCGGCCGACATGATCACGAGGATGATGAAGGTCGCCCAGGCGATCGCGCCGCCCTGCTCGAGTGCGGCCATCAGGCCATAAGGATTTTCGCCGCCGTGGGCTGCGCCTGCTGCTGGGGTGGCCATGGTCTCTACTTTCCTCTCGATAAATTATGAAAAATCGTGATTTGCCGTCGATCCGTCACTCGGCCGGCAGACGCCAGACGATCCGGCCGGACGAGGTATCGCCGGTCGGCGATCCCGTGCTGTCGGTCGCGGGCGTGAAACGGGCCCTCGATCTCAGCAGCCGGCAGGTGGTCGAATCCAGCGCGGACGATCCGCTCGACGACGTCACCGTGCAATTGGTGACCCTGCCGTTCGCCCCGACCTCGAGCCGGAAGCCGGTTGCGCCCGATTCGCCGGCGCGGACCGCCGAGGCCGGATAGTCCTCGTCCGAGAAGAGCGACGCGAGGTTCGCCTTGGCCTTGGCCGGAGTCACCTTCCGCGGGGGCGGAGGCGGCGGCGGCGGCGGCGGCGACGGAGCCGGAGGCGAAGGGGTCGCCGGCGGCGCCGTGTAGGTGATGACCGGCGGCGGCGCCACGTTCGTCGTCACCATCGGCGGCGGCGGCGTGTTGGTCCGAACGATCGGAGGCGGAGTCACGATCGGAGGCGGAGTCTGCGGCTGGTCCGGCGGCGGGGGCGGCGGCTTCTCCTCGGGGGGCGGCGGCTCCTCCTCCACGTTGAACGTCTTGAGGTCAGCCGCCACCTTCTTGACCACATTATAGGCCAGGCCGGTGATCAGTGCGTAGCCGAGAAGAGCGTGGAGCAGCGCGACGATGAAGATCGCCGACATCCGGCTCTTGCTCATCCTGTTGTCAGCATATGCCATTAATCAGCCACACTCCCTCTCTTCGTCCCTCTGCCGGGGACCCGCGCGCTACAACAACGCGGCTGATCCCCAACGGCTCCATCCGAAATGCGATGTATCAACATATCATTCGCCGGAGCGGGTTCCTCTATCGTGAGACAAAGGGTGACGCAATCCTCCTGTGATTGGAAGGCGACTGCGCCTAAAACCGCCGAAATCCGCCGTTCATCCAGCTAAGCATATGGGAAACGGGGCATAAACTTACGGAGGCGGAACGGTGGGACAGTCGCTAACTTTTTGTGCAGGGGCAGTGGCCGCGGGGCTGATCGCGGCCGCCGCGGTTCCGGCCGAATCACAGGCGCGGCCCGAAGCCGCGCCGACCTACGCCGATCTTGCCGATCTCGCGCTCGCCGCCCCGGTCGCCGCCCAGGTGCGGCTAACCCGGGCGACCGCGGTCAAGGCGGAGCGGGCGCCGGGCCTTCGTCCCGGAATGGCGCGCTTTTACATGGAAGGCGCCCTCGTTTCCCTGATCCGGTCGCCCCAGTCGCTTCCGGCCCGGTTGAGCTGGATGGCCGATCTGCCGCTCGACTCGAAGGGCAAGGCTCCGAAGCTTCGCAAGGGCAGCGAGTTCCTCCTGCTCGCCGCCCCGGTGGCGGGGCGGCCCGGCGAGCTTCGTCTGATCGCCGCCGACGCCCAGGTCGCTTTCGCACCCGACCGCGCCGCGACCTTGCGGTCGATCATCCGCGAGGCGAGCTCCGCCTCGCCGCCGCCCAGGATCGCCGGGATCGGCCGCGCCTTCCATGTGCCGGGGGCGGTCCGCGGCGAGAGCGAGACCCAGATCTTCCTCCAGACCGCCGGCGGCGCTCCGGTGTCGCTGACCGTGCTCCGCCGCCCGGGCGAGACCCCTTCCTGGGCGGTGGCGCTGGGGGAGATCGTCGACGAATCGGCGGCGGCGCCGGCGCCGGGCACCCTGCTCTGGTACCGCCTCGCCTGCGGTCTTCCGCCGTCGCTTCCACGCCAGAGCCTCGCCGAAGCGGATTCCCAAGGCGCGGCGGCGATCCAGGCGGATTACCGCCTGGTGCTGGAGCGCCTTGGGCCCTGCGTGAGGATGCGCAAGCGGATATAGCCGTCACCCCGGCGAAAGCCGGGGCCTCCGGCCGCAAAGGGCGCCTCGGCCGATCTCCACGAGGTCCCGGCTTCCGCCGGGATGACGCCGCGGCCGCGGTCAGTAGGACGTCAGCTCCACCCCGACCCCCGCGCAATCCGGATAGATGTCCGGCTTGCGGGTCGCGACCCTGAGGCCGGTGACGCCCCGCCGGGCCGCGACCAGCGCGTAGATTTCGCGCGCCACCGTCTCCTGCAGGTTGAAGCGGCGCCCTGCGATCAGCGCTCCGATCTCGGTCCGCAGGAAATCATAGTCCCAGGCTCCGGCCGGCCGGTCGTCCGCGGGGAAGCTCGCTTCGTCCACCCACACTTCGACCGTCACCAGCAGCCGCTGGGGCGAGCCCACCTCGAAATCGTGGAAGCCGATGTCGGCCGGCACGCAATAATCCTCGAGCACGATCTTGCGGCCCTTCGGCGCAAGCCGCGCGGGCACGAGGCCGTCCAGCTTGATCGCCTCATCCATCGTCCGGCTCCAGGAATTGAACGTCGCGCGGCAGGCCGAGGAATCGCTGGCCGCCGTCGAGGGTGAGCGTCTGGCCCGTGAGCGTCGGCGTGGCAATGATGAAGCGCAGCGCCGAGACGATATCCTCGACCCGGACCCCCCGCCCGAGCGGGTTGAGCGCATGGACGGAGTCGAAATTCTTCTGTGCGCCGGAAACGAGGGTGACCGAAGGAGCGATCCCGCAGACGCGGATTCCCCGCGAAGCCCAGGCGCGCGCGCAAAGCTCGGTCAGGCCGGCCAAACCGGCCTTGGAGACGGTGTAGCTGAAGAAATCCGGATTGGGCTGGGCCAGCTTGGCGTCGAGCAGGTTGACGATCAGCCCTCCGCCTTCGCCGGCGCCTGTCGAGGCCCGCGCCGCGAAGGCCTGGGAAAGGAAAGCCGGCGCCCGCAAGTTGGTGGCGAGATGCGCCTCCCACCCCTCCAGCGTGAAATCGTCCGCGCCGTCGAAGACGAAGCGCGAAGCGTTGTTGACCAGCAGCCGCGCCCGCGGAAGCCCCTCCAGCGCCGCCATGACCTCCCCCGCCGCGTCCGGCGAGGAAAGATCCACCCCCACCGTCGCCGCGTTCCCAAGCTCCCGGGCAAGCGCCTCCGCCTCCCCGCCCGAGCGATTGTAATGGATCAGCAGATGCCACCCGTCCCGCGCCAGGGCCCGGCACAATTCCGCACCGATCCGCCTCGCCCCCCCGGTAACGACCGCCGTTCGCGGCCCCTCGAACTCGCTGGCCATGCCGCCCGATAGGATAAACCTGCGCTCCCCGTCACCCAGAACTTGTTTCAGGGTCCAGTTCCGCCCGCTCGGCGGCTCCTCGCGGGATTCTGAAGCAAGTTCAGCGTGACGGCGGTGGGAGTTCACCCGGAGCGGCTCCCGGCGCCTCACCAAGGCTTGCCCCCACGCCTCCACCCCGCCAGAGTCGCCCGCATCATGCCCATGTCCCCGCCCTCCGAAGACCTCGCCGGTCTTTCCCTCGCTGAGATCGCCCGCCTCGCCGAGGAGAAGAAGCTTCCGCCTGTGGAGAAATGGAATCCCTCCCATTGCGGCGACAGCGAGATGCGGATCGCGCGCGACGGGGCCTGGTATCACCAGGGAAGCCTGATCGGGCGGCAGGCGATGGTCCGCCTCTTCTCGACGATCCTGAGGCGCGAGCCCGACGGGCGGTTCGTGCTGGTGACTCCGGTCGAGAAGCTCGACATCGAGGTCGAGGACGCGCCCTTCGTCGCGGTCGAGGTCAAGGTGGAGGGCGAGGGCGAGGCGATGTCGCTCGGATTCCGCCTCAATACCGGGGACGTGGTCATCGCCGGGCCGGGCAACAGGCTGCGGTTCGAGGCCGGGCCGGAAGGGCCCCATCCCTATCTTGAGGTCCGCGGCGGCCTCGACGCCCTCGTCGCCCGGCCGGTCTATTACGAGCTTGCCGAGCTCGCGCTCGCGGGCGGTGAGCCGGCCGGCCTGTGGAGCGGCGGTGCCTTCTTCCCGATCGAGACGGAGCGGTGACGCTGGCCGAGCGGCTGCGCGGCGCGCTGGAGCGCGGCCACCGCCGAAGCCCGATCCTGCTCGAAGGCGACGTCCTGGAGGGCGAGGACGGCGATCTCACGCCGGCGGCGGTGCTAGTGGCGGTGGTCGACCATTCCTCCTCTCCCACCGTGATCCTGACGGAGCGGCCCAAGACGATGCGCAAGCACCCCGGCCAGATCAGCTTTCCGGGCGGCCGCATCGATCCCGGCGACGAGGGCCCGGTAGAGGCGGCGCTGCGCGAGGCGGAGGAGGAGATCGCCCTCCCCCGCCGGTCGGTCGAAGTGATCGGCACCGCCGACCGCTACCGCACCGTCACGGGCTTCGAAGTCATTCCCGTCCTGGGAGTGGTTCCGCCCGGGCTGCCGCTCGAGCCGCAGCCCGGCGAAGTGGCGGCGATGTTCGAGGCGCCGCTATATTACCTCCTCGACGCCCGCCATCAGATCGTCCGCACCGCCGAATGGCGCGGTCGGGAGCGCTCCTATTACGAGATCGAATGGGAGGGTCGCCGCATCTGGGGCGCGACGGCGGCGATGATCGTCAATCTGTCGCGCCGGCTGGAGCTGGCGGAGTGAAGCTTCCCAGGGCGGCCTGGCAGCGGCGCGACGGCATGAAGACCCTGCTCGCCGCGCTCGGCGCCCGCGAGGGCGACACGCGCTATGTCGGAGGATGCGTTCGCGACACTCTGCTCGGCCTCCCGGTCAGCGACGTCGATCTCGCCACCCGCCTGGCGCCGCAGGAGGTGATGGACCGGCTCGCGGGGGCCCGGATCAAGGCGGTGCCGACCGGCCTCGCCCACGGCACGGTGACGGCGGTCGTCGCCGGCCAGCCGGTCGAGGTGACGACTCTGAGGCGGGACGTGGCCACCGACGGGCGGCGGGCGACGATCGCTTATACGGACGACTGGCGCGAGGACGCGGCCCGCCGCGACTTCACGATCAACGCCCTGCTGGCCGATCCCGTTACGCTCGAGGTCCACGATCATTTCGGCGGGGAGGAGGACCTGGCGGCGCGCCGGGTGCGCTTCATCGGCGATCCGCTCACTCGGATCGCGGAGGACCACCTGCGCATCCTGAGGTTCTTCCGCTTCTTCGCGCGCTTCGGTTTGGGGGAAGCGGACGGCGAGGCGCTGGCCGCCTGCACGGCCCGGGCCAACGACCTGATGGCGCTGTCGCGCGAACGGATCGCCGACGAGCTCACCAAGCTGCTCGCCTTGCCCGACCCCGTCGGCGCCGTCAGGCTGATGGTCGAACGGGGGATATTGAAGCCGGTGCTCCCGGAGATCGTGCCGGAAGCCGTGGACCGGCTGGCGAGGCTGGCGCGGCGGGAGGCCGAGGCGGGCGTGCCTTCGAACCCGCTGCGGCGGCTTGCGGCCCTGCTTCCGGCCGAGCCGGACACCGCCGCTGCCATCGCGGCGCGGCTGCGGCTGTCCAACCGCTCGGCCAGGAGGCTCGCGGCGGCGGCGGGCCGAAGCCCCGGCGAGGCGCGCGCGCCGGAGGTCCTCGCCTACCTGATTGGCGGCGATGAGGCGGTGGACCGGATCCTGCTCGGGGATGGGGAGCCGGGCGCCGCGGCCGCGCTCGCCGGGTGGCAGCGTCCGCGGCTTCGGATCGGCGGCGGCGACCTCATCGCCATGGGCCTTGCCCCCGGCCCCGTGGTGGCTCGAACGCTGCAGGCGATCGAGCGGGAATGGGCGGAGGCGGGTTTTCCCGCGGACGCGCCGGCGCAGCGGGCGATCGCCCGGCGCCATGTCGACCAGGCGTTGCGCGAGCGCGAATAGCCGAGGCGCTTACCCGAACGGATTCTCCTTGGGAAAGCCGGTCGGCGGCATCCGGCCGGCGGCGCCGCGTGCGGCGCGCCACGGATTCATGTCGGTTTCCGTGCGAACCCGGCCGCTACCGCCGCCCATCGGCCAGCTGAGGCCATCGGTGAAGCGGAAGCTGGTGGCGCCGGCGAGGCCGCCGTCGCGGTAGCGCTGCAGCTGGACGCCCTGGCCGCGGGCCATTTCGGGGAGCTCCGTGAGAGGATAGACGACGAGCTTCCGATTGTCCCCTATGACTCCGACATAATCATCCGCTTCGCCGATCGGCCGGACCACCTTCAGCCGGGCTTCGGGCTTGAGGTTGACCACCTGCTTGCCCTTGCGGGTCTCGGCGACGGCGCCGGCCGTGGAAGTGACGAAACCGCGACCGTCCGAAGTGGCGAGCAGGAGCCTGGCGGCCACGCCCGCCCGGAACAGGGCGACGATGTTCGCCTCGCCATCGATGTCCACCATGAGCTTGACCGGCTCCCCGAAGCCGCGCCCGCCCGGGAGGCGGTCGGCGCCGAGGGTGTAGAAGCGGCCGTCGGCGGAGGCGAGGAGAAGCTTGTCCGTCGTGTGCGCATGGAAGAGGAAGCGAGCGCCGTCCCCCTCCTTGAACTTGAGCGCGTCCGCCTCCCCCGGATCGACATGGCCCCGCATCGCCCGGATCCAGCCGCGCTGCGACATGATCACCGTGACCGGCTCCCGCTCGATCATCGCTTCGAGCGGGATCTCGCGGGCCGGCGCCGCTTCCTCGATCAGGGTCCGGCGGCGGCCGAGCTCGGTAGACTGGCCGTAGCGGTCGCGAAGCGCGGTGAGATCCTTCTTCAGCCGGGTGCGCTGGCGGGCGGTCGATTCGACCAGCCTGGCGAGTTCGTCCCGCTCCGAGATCAGCGCGTCGCGCTCCTTCTTCAGCTGCATCTCCTCGAGCCGGCGAAGAGAGCGCAGGCGCATGTTGAGGATCGCCTCGGCCTGCCGGTCGGTCAGCCCGAATTCCGCGATCATCACCGGCTTGGGCTCATCCTCCGTGCGGATGATCTCGATCACCCGGTCGAGATTGAGGAAAGCTATGAGATAGCCTTCGAGCAGCTCGAGCCGATCGTCTATCTTGCCAATCCGGTGCTGCGCGCGGCGGACGAGCACCTCGAACTGGTGGGCGAGCCAGGCCGAGAGCACGTCCTTCAGCCCCATCACCCGGGGCGTGTGCCGAGCGTCGAGCACGTTCATGTTCAAGGGGACCCGCACCTCCAGGTCCGTGAGCCGGAACAGGCTCTCCATCAGCAGCTGCGGATCGACCGTGCGGCTTCTAGGCTCGACGATGATCCGCACCTGGGCATCCGATTCGTCGCGGACGTCCGCGAGGATCGGAAGCTTCTTGTCGGCGATCAGAGCGGCGATCTGCTCGATCAGCTTCGACTTGGGCACCTGGTAGGGGATTTCGGAGATCACCGCGACCCAGGTGCCCCGGCCTTGATCCTCCGTCGTCCAGCGGCCTCGCACCCGGAACGAGCCGCGGCCCGTCTCATAGGCCGCGGCGATCGCGGCGCCGCTGTCGACGATGACTCCGCCGGTCGGGAAATCCGGGCCCGAGACGAAATCCATCAGCGCCGACGGCTCGGCCCGGGGATTGTCGATCAGGTGGATCGCCGCATCGAGGATCTCCGCCAGGTTGTGCGGCGGGATCGAGGTCGCCATGCCGACGGCGATCCCGCTCGAGCCGTTGGCGAGGAGGTTCGGGAACAGCCCGGGAAAGACTTCGGGCTCTTCCTCCTCGCCATTGTAGGTGGGGCGGTAGTCGACCGTCCCCTCGTCGAGCCCGGCCATCAGCTCGATCGCCGCAGGCGTCAGGCGGGCTTCGGTGTAGCGGTAGGCGGCGGCGTTATCGCCGTCGATATTGCCGAAATTGCCCTGCCCGTCGACGAGCGGGTAGCGAAGCGAGAAATCCTGCGCCAGCCGGACCATCGCATCGTAGACCGACTGGTCGCCGTGCGGATGATATTTGCCGATCGTGTCGCCGACGACCCGCGCGCATTTCTTGTAGCCGGACGCCGGATCCAGGCGAAGCAGCCGCATCGCCCACAGCAGCCGCCGGTGGACCGGCTTCAGGCCGTCGCGAACGTCGGGGAGCGATCGAGCGGTGATCGTCGACAGCGCGTAGACAAGGTAACGCTGCGAGAGCGCGTCCTCGAACCTGTGGTTCTGGATGGGGTCGATATCGTTCAAAGCGTCGGCCATGGCGGACCGATAGCAGCGGGATTCGAGGGAAGCACCCCTCTTGCCATTGTCTACTAATAAGATAATGTAACACGACCGGCATCAGATCGGACGAAGAGGAGTAAGGGATGCGCAAGGCAATCTGTTTGGGCCTCCTGCTGACCACCGCGGCGTGCGGCCAGCGGGCCGGCGACTCGGCCGGCGACAGCAACATGGCCACGTTCGACGTGAGCGAGGACGCCTCCGCTCCGGCGTCCACCGACTCCGCGTCGAGGGCCGGGCCGCCCGCGATCACGCCGACCGCCGCGCCCGGGGTCGCCTTCAACTATCGCTACGCCTTCCGGCTACCGGCGGAGAATATCGGCCGGGTCCAGGAAGAGCATGCCCAGGCCTGCGAGAAGCTTGGCGTGGCCCGATGCCGGATCACGGCGCTGACCTATAATGACGACGGGGACGGCGACGTGGAGGCGCAGCTTTCCTTCAAGCTCGACCCCGCCCTCGCACGCGCCTTCGGCCGCGACGGGATCGCCGCGGTGGACAAGGCCGAGGGCGAGCTCCTCCGGGCGGCGATCACAGGCACCGATGTCGGAAGCGAGATTTCCGCCGCCACCCGCGCCCAGGCCCAGCAGGGGGACGAGGTCCGGCGGATCGAGCAGCAGCTTGCCCGCCCCGGCCTAAGCTCCGCCGAGCGGGTGGAGCTTCAGCAGCAGCTGCAATCGCTGCGGAACTCGATCCAGGCGACCGAGACGGAGCAGACCGGCCGGCGCCAGCAGCTTGCGAGCACGCCCGTCTCCTTCGATTATCGGGCGGGCAAGACAGGAAGCCGCCTGGAGCGGGCGGTCGCCGACGCGGTCGACAATTTCATCGGTGCGGCGATCACGGCGCTGATCGTGCTGGTGACGTTGCTGCCCTGGCTCCTCGCCATGCTTCTGCTCTGGCTGCTGTGGCGCTGGATCAACCGCCGCTTCGCCGTCACCGCCGGCCTCGCGCCGCCGACGGAGCCGCGGGAAGCTAACCCGCCGGAGGCTTGAACGCGTCCGCCGGGGCCGAAGCGGCCTCGGCCGCCATCTCCTGAAGCAGCCAGTCCCGGAAGGCCCGGATCTTGGCCCGGCCGCGCTTGTGCTCGGGATAGACCAGCCAGAGGGCGGGGCCGCTGACGACGACGAGCTCGAAAGGCTGGACGAGCCGTCCGGCCGCAAGCTCGCCGCGCCAGTAAAGCGGCGTCAACAGCCCGACGCCGTGGCCGGCGAGTGCGGCATTGCCTTCGAGCGCCTGCGAATCGAGGCGGATGCCCTGTCTCGGCGGCTCGTCCTCGATCACCACTCCGGCCTCGTCGAGCCACTGCTTCCACCACCAGTCGTGCGCGTTCAGGCGGGGAACCCGAAGCAGGTCCTCGGGCCGCTCGAGCCGGTGGCGGTCGCGAAAGTCGGGCGTGCAGAGCGGGGTCGAGTAAAGGCAGAAGAGGAAATGCTGCCTGAGGCCGGGCCATGGGCCCGGGCCCATCCGCACCGCGACGTCGACGTCGTCGCTGGCGAAGTCGGCCATGGCGTTGGAAGTGTGGAGCCGAACGGCAAGCTCGGGCCGGGCGATCTGGAAGCCGCCGAGCCGGAAGGAGAGCCAGTTCGACGCGAAGGTCTGGGCGGTGCTGATGACGAGCACGCTCTCATCCTGGTCGACCAGCCCAGAAAAGCCCTCGGAAAGCCGGTCGAACGCGTCCGAGACGATGGGCGCCAGCCGCCGCCCCGCCTCGCTCAGGGTCACCCGCCGCTTGGAGCGCACGAACAGGGGTATTCCGAGCCGATCCTCGAGGAGCCGGATCTGATAGCTGACCGCCGCCTGGGTCATGCCCAGCTCGCGCGCGGCAAGGGTGAAATTCTCATGCCGCGCGGCCGCTTCGAAGACCCGGACGGACGGCAGAGGCGGGAGGTGGCGCATCAGTAGATGATAAGATGAGCTTATTATGTGCGTCCAGCCTTTAGTTGGACGCAGCAGCAGCTCTGCTCCTATCTCACTCTCAGTCAAGGCCGCACCGGGCGGCCGCAAACGGAAGGAGTGATAAAATGCGCGATGAAATGGACAGCCGCATCTGGGTCGAGCATGGCCAGGCTTTTTCCGAGGACCTGGCGCGCTTCTTCGCCGGGATCGGCGCCGCGTTCCGCCGCCTCAACCAGATCCAGTTCGACGCTCCGTGGAAACACGGCAAGGCCGGTCCCGGCCAGGCGTGAGCCCGGCGAAAGCGGGAGACGGGACGATGACCCGATCCGCCCCCAGGCTCGCCACCGTCCTTCTCGCCCTTGCCCTCACGGGCTCGGCCGTGGCCCTGGCCGCCACCGCCGCCGCCCCCACCCTGCCGGGGCCGATCGCCCCCTTCGGCTGCTTCGCCTGACGCGGCAGGCGTGCCTTCCCCCCCTCCCTTCAAGGGAGGGGCTTGGGGGGTGGGCAGGCGAGCGGAGCGAGACTGCCGGCGACTCGAAGTCCCGCCCGCCTCGTCCGTTCCACCGCCCTGTCCGCGGTGTAATTGGTGCCAGGCACCAATTTCTAAGTGTTTGAAACGCTTTGCCGCAGCTTGATTGGTGCCAGGCACCAATTAGCGTGTTTGCCAGTTTGAGCGCTGCTCGCTACCGCCCGCTCATGCGACCCACCCTTGCCCTCACCCTGCTCGCGGCGTTAGCCGGGTGCTCGGTGTCCGAACCCCCCGCCTCCCCGCCCGCCGCGCAGCCCGAGCTGATGAAGTGGCCCGCCCTGCTCGAACGCGAGCGGCCCGAGCCCGACGCCACGATCCCCTATGGCGACGACCAGATGCAGAAGGTGGACCTCTGGCTCCCCTCCGGACGGGGGCCGCACCCGACGGTGCTGATGGTCCATGGCGGCTGTTGGCAGACCGAAATCGCCGACCGCCGGATCATGAACTGGATCGCCGGCGATCTGAGGAAGCGTGGGATCGCGGTCTGGAACATCGACTATCGCGGAGTGGACCGGACGGGCGGCGGCTATCCCGGCACCTTCGCCGATGCCGCCGCGGCGGCCGATTCGCTTCGCAGGCACAGCGAGCGCCACCGGCTCGACATCTCCCCGCTCGTCGCGGTCGGTCATTCGGCGGGAGGGCACCTGGCCCTGTGGCTGGCGGCGCGGCGGGCGGCCGGCCGGCGGCCGGCGAGCCCCCTCATCCCGAGCGGCAGCCCGCTCCTCGCCGCGGCCGACCCCCTTCCGATCGATTCGGTGATCAGCCTCGGCGGGCTGCCCGACCTCGAGCTTGCCGCCACTCCGCCCGGAAGCGGCTGCGGAACCGAGGTGATCGAAAAGCTGGTGGGGCCGCCGACGCTGAGCAGCCGAAGCGTCTACGCCGACACGTCCGTTCCCCGCCTCGCGCCGCTTGGAGTGCGCCAGGTGCTGATCAACGGCCTCCAGGACCGGATCATTCCCACCTCCTACGCTCAGGATTATGCGGCGAAGATGCGGGGCGCCGGGGACAAAGTGAAGGTGCGGCTGATCGACCGTACCGGCCATGTCGAGCTGATCGCCCCCGAAACCGGGGCCTGGGCGGCGGCGGTCGAGGAGATCGAGGCGGCGCTGGGCCGTCATTCCGGCCAGGGCCGGAAGCCATGAACACGGCCGGTGGAACGAAGGACATGACCATGTTCATGGACCCCGGCCTTCGCCGGGGCGACGGGGCGTGACCACCCTCGACGAAGCCCGTGCCTTCGACTGCGCCGACCCGCTCCGCCCCTTCCGCGATCGCTTCTTCCTGCCCGAAGGGATCATCTACCTGGACGGCAATTCGCTGGGCGCGCTTCCGAAGGCGACGGTCGCCCGGCAGTCGGCGATGGTCGAGGAGGAATGGGGCTCGGAGTTGATCCGAAGCTGGAACACGCGCGGCTGGATAGAGGCGCCGCAGCGGGTCGGAGCGAAGATCGCGCCGTTGATCGGAGCCAAGCCGAACGAGGTGATCGTCGCCGATTCGACCTCGGTGAACCTGTTCAAGCTGATCGTCGCCGCGGCGGCGCTCGCGCCGGGCCGGCGGCAGCTCCTGTCCGAAGCGGGCAATTTCCACACGGACCTCCACATCGCCGCCGGCGCCGCCGAACTGGCGGGGCTTCGCCTCGACATCGTCGGGCGCGACTCGATCGAAGCGGCGCTTGGAGCCGATACCAACCTCCTGCTGCTGACCCACGTCCACTTCAAGGCCGGCTTCCGCTTCGACATGGCCGAGGTGACGGCCCGCGCCAGCGCGGCGGGCGCGAGGACGCTTTGGGACCTGAGCCACAGCGCCGGGGCAGTGCCGCTGGACCTGAACGGCGACGGCGCCGAACTCGCCGTGGGCTGCGGCTACAAATATCTGAACGGCGGCCCGGGCGCTCCGGCCTTCCTCTACGTCGCCGAGCATCTGCAGGAACGGCTCATGCCGCCTCTGCGCGGCTGGATGGGCCATGCCGAGCCCTTCGCCTTCTCCGACGATTACCGGCCGGCCCCGGGAATGGACCGCTTCCTGGTTGGAACGCCGCCGATCCTGAGCCTCGCGGCGCTCGAGAGCGGAGCCGAAAGCTTCGAAGGCGCGCCGATGGAGTTGCTCTGGGCCAAAAGCGTCGCCCTTTTCGAGCTGTTCGCGAGGCTCGTCGAGGCGCGGTGCCCTGAGCTCGCCTGCATCTCTCCCCCGAAACCGCAGCTTCGCGGAAGCCACATCAGCTTCCGCCACCGGCACGCGTTCGAGTTGTGCCAGGCGCTGATCGAGGACGGAGTCGTCGGCGATTTCCGCGCCCCCGACGTCGTGCGGTTCGGGCTGACCCCGCTCTACCTGGGCTTCGAGGATGTGTGGCAGGCGGTGGAGCGAATGGCCGCCATCCTGGACAGCGGCCGCTGGCGCGAACCTCGATTCGCGGTTCGGGGGAAGGTCACGTAGTTGAATTCCTCCCCGAGGTGGCTCGGGGAGGGGGACCGGGGCCTTCGACGTCGCCTGCGACGCCACTCAGGACAAACTGCGCCTTGGCGCAGCCTGGTGGAGGGGCAAGCGGACTCCGTTGACCCCTCCACCCCGGCGCTTTGCGCCGCGGTCCCCCTCCCCCAGACAAGTTGGGGGAGGAATTATCCCTTGTGTGTTATGTCTATAATACACTATGGAGGCGCGAAATTCAAATCTCGAGGGGTGCCCGATGAATGCCAAGTCCCTGCTGCTCGCCGCCTGTGCCGTCATGACCGTCGCCGCAATCCCCGCTCCGGCGCAAGCCGACGCGCCGCTCATCCCGCGCGAGAAGATTTTCGGCAATCCGACGAAGATCGCGGGGCGGCTCTCCCCCGACGGCAAGTGGCTGAGCTGGATCGCGCCTCGGGACGGGGTTTTGAACATCTACGTGGCGCCCGCCGACAATCCGGGAGCGGCGCGGGCGCTCACCCGCGAGACCAAGCGGCCGATCCGGCAATATTTCTGGTCTCCGGACAGCCGGCAGGTCCTGTTCATCAACGACAAGGGGGGCGACGAGAACTTCCTCCTCTACGGGGCCAACGTGACCTCCGGGGAGCAGCGCACGCTCACCCCCTTCGAGAAGACCCGGGTCCGGATCATCAACATATCGAACGAGGTTCAGGACCGGATCCTGGTCGCGGTCAACAACCGCGATCCCAAGTGGCACGACGTCCACAGCCTCGACCTCGAGAGCGGCAAGCTGACTCCGGTGCTGTCCAATACCGGCGGCTACGCCAATTTCCTCGCCGACGAGCAGCTCAACATCCGGATCGCCGCCAAGTCGCGGCCGGATGGCGGCACCGATTTCCACCGGGTCTCCAACAACGTCGTCGAGGCCCGGCCGTTCGAGCAGGTGACCCTGGAGGACAGCCAGACGACCCAGCCCATCGGCTTCACCGCCGACGGCAAGACCCTCTACTGGCTCGACAGCCGCGGGCGCGACACCGCGGCGGCGATCGCCCAGGACGTCGCGACCGGCCGCAAGACGGTGGTCGCGCAGAACGCGAAGGCCGACATCGGCGGCGCCATGGCGAACCCGCGGACGGGCCGGCTGGAAGCCTATGCGGTCAATTACCTCAAGAACGAGTGGATTGCGCTCGGCGGCGCGGTAAAGGGCGATCTCGAATTCCTGAAGAGCCGGCTGAAGGGGGAGATCAGCGTCACGTCGCGCACCGAAGCCGACGACAAATGGATCGTCGCGGTCGACCCGGTGACGGCGCCGTCCAGCGCCCACCTCTACGACCGCAAGGCGAAGACCCTGACGAAGCTCTACACCAGCCGGCCGGAGCTCGAAGGCGCTCCGCTCGCCGCAATGCACCCGGTCGAGATCAAGACCCGCGACGGGCTCACCATGGTTTCCTACCTGACCCTTCCGCCCGGGGCCAATCCGGACTCCGACGGCAAGCCGAACCGGCCGGTCCCGCTCGTGCTCATGGTCCATGGCGGCCCCTGGGGCCGCGACAGCTACGGCTATGACAGCAACGCCCAGTGGCTCGCCAATCGCGGCTATGCCGTCCTTTCGCCCAATTTCCGGGCGTCCACCGGCTTCGGCAAGAAATTCGTCTCGGCCGGCGACCTGCAATGGGGCAAGAAGATGCAGGACGACCTCAACGACGCGGTCGACTGGGCCGTGGCGCGGGGAATCACGACGGCCGACAAGGTCGCAATCATGGGCGGGTCCTACGGCGGCTATGCGGTGCTCGCCGGCCTCGCCTTCACGCCCGACAAGTTCGCCTGCGGGGTCGATATCGTCGGCCCGTCCAACCTCGGCACCCTGCTCGGGACGATCCCGCCTTATTGGGAAGCGCTGAAGGCGCAATTCCACAAGAGGATGGGCGACCCCAACACGCCCGAGGGCAAGGCCTATCAGCGTGAAGTCTCGCCGCTCTACAGCGCGGACAAGATCCGGCGCCCCCTGCTCATCGGCCAGGGCGCCAACGATCCGAGGGTCAACGTCAAGGAATCCGAGCAGATCGTCGAGGCGATGAAGGCCAGGAGCATCCCCGTCACCTACGTCGTCTTCCCCGACGAAGGCCATGGCTTCGCCCGGCCGCAGAACAACATCGCCTTCAACGCGGTCGCCGAGAATTTCCTGGCGAAATGCCTCGGCGGGCGGGCCGAGCCGATCGGTCCGGCGCTGAAGGCGTCCTCGGCGCAGGTGCCTTATGGCGCGGAGTTCGCGCCGGGGCTCGCGGAGGCGCTGAAATAAGATAAAATTCCTCCCCGAGCTTGCCTCAGGGAGGGTACCGCGACGCGAAGCGTCGTGGTGGAGGGGAAATACCAACCGCGCATTGCCCCTCCACCGCGCTTCGCGCGGTCCCCCTCCCTGAGCAAGCTCGGGGAGGATTTCTACGCCCCGACATCCTCCCAATCCTCGAAGATCTCGCGCGGCACCGTCAGGCCTTCGCGCTCGTCGTCCCAGATGAGGTGCATCAGCCACCAGCGGCGGCCGTCGTTGAAGAGGTGGGCGCAGTTCATCCCGCGCTTGATCAGCGCGCCGCCTTCCGCCGCGTCGCGCGCCTCCTAGGCGGAGAAGACCTGGGCGACGTTGCCGAAGCGGACCGTCCTGCGCTCCGTCTCGATCTCGTAGAAGGGCTGGTCGGCGAGCAGGGCCCTGGCATTGGCCTCGTAGGCGTCGGCCGAGAAGGAGTGGGCGACCGGCGTTCCCGATTCGTCGAGCCGGGTCCGGACGAGCCGCACGTCCGGGTGGCAGACGCGCCTCGAAAGCTCGAAATCCTGGCCGCCGGGCGGGCCCGAAACGGAGCTGTACAGCGCCGTCATCAGCGCGTCGATCGTCGCGAACTCATCACCCACTGCCGTCATCCGTCCCTCCTCGCTGGCCGCCGACTGATTGCACAAAGGGGGGCGTTCAGCTATGGGCCGCTCACCGCCCTGGGTGCCCGTCCGCCGACGACGCTTCCGGGGCCGCTTTTTTCTCAGTCCCTGGAGGGCGCACAACCCAATGTCCCGCCGCCGCCAGATCTACGAAGGCAAGGCCAAGATCCTCTACGAGGGCCCCGAGCCGGGCACGCTGATCCAGTATTTCAAGGATGACGCCACCGCCTTCAACGCCCAGAAGCGCGGCACCATCTCGGGCAAGGGCGTGCTCAACAACCGCATTTCCGAGCATGTCTTCACCCTGCTCGGCCAGATCGGGATCCCCCATCATTTCATCCGCCGGCTCAACATGCGCGAGCAGCTGATCCGCCAGGTCGAGATCATTCCGATCGAAGTGGTGGTGAGGAACGTCGCCGCCGGCACCCTCTCGACCCGCCTCGGCATCGAGGAGGGCACCCAGCTGCCCCGCGCCATCCTCGAATATTTCTACAAGGACGACGCATTGGGCGATCCCATGATCGCCGACGAGCATATCGCCTGCTTCGGCTGGGCGAGCCAGGAGGAGATGAACGACATCGCCGACATGGCGGTGCGGGTGAACGATTTCCTGTGCGGCCTGTTCGCCGGGATCGGCATCCGCCTCGTCGACTTCAAGCTCGAGTTCGGCCGGATCTGGGAGAATGAATATCCCCGGGTCATCCTCGCCGACGAGATCAGCCCCGACGGCTGCCGCCTGTGGGACATGGCGACCAACGAGAAGCTCGACAAGGACCGCTTCCGCCGCGACCTCGGCGGCGAGGCCGAGGCCTATCAGGAAGTCGCGCGCCGGCTCGGCCTGCTGCCCGAGGGCGACAGCAACATGGTCCTCGACCTCGACAAGCACCGGCAGAAGAAGGGGCTCTGAGCGGCCCCGCTGTCCGGGTCCGGACGAAGCGTATCGCCAGAACGCGTATTGCCCAAAGGCCATGACCGCGTACTCAGAAGCTGTCCCCCAGCACGACATAAGACACCAGCACCCCTGACAGGAAGGCCAGCACCCCCGTCGCGGCGAAGATGATCACCCCCCGCGCCCGCGATACAGGCCGGCTCAGCCCGACGGCCAGCGCGGCGGCGGCGGCGATGAGAACCCAGTCGAAGATCGCGCTAGCCCCCAGCACCCGCCCCATCCGGAGAGCCACGAAGGCGGCAGCGTAGATCGCGACGGCGGCGGAGATACTGGTTGCGACTCGCATCGGCCTACCCTTCATTGCCGACAGCCGCCTGAATTCTGGATGCTGAGGCAGCCTTTGATTTGAATAGTCGGACGGGAGGGGGGTTGCTGAAGCGGGCCCGCGCCCTGGACTTGTTGGGCCTGGAACGTCGTGAGGCGGGGCCGTTCTCGCTGATCTTGTCGCGAAGCTGACTCCGTTGCCGGCCGCATGTCAAGAATTGCCGGCGTACTTCCCTTTTCGAAACCCCGATGACTCTCCTCTTCTCCCTCGTCGAAGAGGGCGTAAATTGCATTCACATCCGTCCGGGAGGCACATCACCGCGAGCTTGTTGCCGGCGGAATCGGCGATTGCGACGATCGAGCCCTGGTGGTCGGCGTGGAGGCTTCGCCGGGTGGAGGCGCCGGGGCCTTCGTACCAGAGCACCGGATCGTCGGTACCCGCGCCGTGCACGTAAGAGCGCAGGCGGTTGCCGGCGCCGTCATATTCCTCGATCAGCTCGTCGCCGTCGTAGCGGAGGCGCGTGGTCGCGCCGCCGCCCGTCACCTGCCACAGGCGGCCGAGCGGGTCGTAGGAGAGCGCCGCGTTCTTCGCGCCTGAAGCCGACACCAGCCGGTTTTCGGCGTCGTAGACGAACGTCGTCGAGCCGTCGGAGGTGAGGTTGCCGTTGGCGTCGTAGGCGAAGCTCGCCGGACCGGCGGCGGTGTACTGGTTGAGGCCGTTCACCGCATAGGCGCGGCTGACGTCGTAGGCGGTGTTGGACGCGTAGCCATCGTTGGCGCTGGTCTTCGCCACGATCTGCGAGGCGGCGTTGTAGCCGAAGGTGAGGCCCTGGTCGGAAGCGGCGCCGGCGCCGGGCCAGCCTTCTCGTTTGGCCGCGCTGAACTATAATACTTTTTGACCGTCAGCTTCTCGGTGCACCTACACTGCCCGGGCGCGAGATAACGGTCCGATCTCGGCCATATGTGACACGTTCTACGCCACCCTGAGGCACAGAAATGACTAATTCGAAATCCCCGCTTGATTGCCGCGGACAAAACAATCTGGGGTGCATTCGAACGTTTGCTTCCGATCCGTGGAGGCGCATACTCACTCGGCCCACACAATAAATACTGCCCATGACATGACCGGACAAATAGACTGCCTTACCATGGTTGATCACCTCGGCAGTAAGACCAGCAAACCTCTCCTGCGGATAATGATCCTGGCTATATCTGACCAATATTGTAAATAACATCACCACGGCAAAAGTGGATCCGGTTAACGCTATCTTAATACGCAGGGGCACAGCACCATCCCTTATTTACCGATACAAGTACCAGACGCGCCGCAGGTAACCTTCTTTTGGATTAAGGAACCGGTAGGAGTGTAGGTTCCGGTCACTGTATTACTTTTCCGATCATACTCTACCTTGTCATAACCCTTATTCGAGGCGACCGCGGGTAGCGTCACGAGCCCGGATCTGCTCGGCCGACTCCGATTTTCATCCCAAAGCTTTCCCATGAGCCACCGCGGAGTTTGGAACCCCCAAGCTTCACCAAGACCCTCTCCAGTCGCTGCACCCCACCCGCCGACCGCGAAATCAACGCAGTTGTTCCAAAACTCCCAGCCGTCATCCTTCATCTCTTCCCGCACGTGATTCAACAACCGATTTTCGCCCGCATCATCGAGTCTCATCGAGCGTGCTTCGGTTGTACGATATTTTCGGTCGCGTTCAGTATTGATCTGAATGCCCGAGGACCCGCTTCCGTACCCTCTCGCGAAACGTCCCCAAGTTGTCTGACTTCTGCGACCATCTTTTCGATAACCTATCCAGGCGTGGTCATTATTCACATAGATTGTCAGGACACCGGAAGCTCCGGAAGGATCCACTTTGCTAACCGGATCGTTCCCGACATAGGCATACAGGTTGACCTGATCCTCATATCCAATCGGGTCCGCCTGCAAAAACCGCCCCACCGTCGGCGAGTAGAACCTGGCCTTGTAGTACCACAGCCCAAGCTCCGGCACCCACGTCTGCCCCGTATAGCCGAACCGGCCGAGGTTCGCCGCGTTGGGAATGCCCCAGGAGTCGTAGGCGTTGACCGCGAGCTTGTTGCCGCTGGCGTCCGCGATTGCGACAATGGAGCCCTGATGGTCGGAGTGGAGGCTTCGGCGGATCGAGGTGCCGGCGCCTTCGTACCAGAGCACCGGATCGTCGGTGCCCGCGCCATGCACGTATGAGCGCAGGCGGTTGCCGGCGCCGTCATATTCCTCGATCAGCTCGTCGCCGTCGTAGCGGAAGCGGGTGGTCGCGCCGCCGCCCGTCACCTGCCACAGGCGGCCGAGCGGGTCGTAGGAGAGCGCCGCGTTCTTCGCGCCCGAGGCGGAGACCAGCCGGTTCTCGGCGTCGTAGACGAACGTCGTCGAGCCGTCGGAGGTGAGGTTGCCGTTGGCG
>DASVTN010000087.1:0-5709 GCA_036387555.1 Allosphingosinicella sp.
GCTCGACAATGCGCTCGACGCCGCCGCAAGCCGCTGGGACGTCTGCCTCATCGACTGCCCGCCGAGCCTCGGCCTGCTGACCATCAACGCGCTCGTCGCGGCCCAGTCGATACTGGTGCCGCTCCAGACGGAGTTCTTCGCGCTGGAAGGGCTCAGCCAGCTTTTGCAGACGATCGAGCGGATCCGCGCCCGGTTCAACCCGGAGCTCTCCATCCTCGGAGTCGCGCTGACCATGTTCGATCGGCGCAACAATTTGTCGTCGCAGGTGGCGGACGATGTGCGGGCCTGCCTCGGCAAGGTCGTCTTCGAGACGGTGATCCCGCGCAACGTTCGGCTGTCGGAAGCGCCGAGCCACGGCATCCCCGCCCTCATCTACGACCATCGCTGCCCGGGCTCCGAGGCCTATATCGCTCTCGCGCGCGAGCTGATCGGGCGGCTTCCCAAGGCGGCGGCGGCGGCATGAGCGACGACGGCCCCGCCCGCAAGCGCCCGTCCGGCCTCGGCCGCGGCCTTTCCTCCCTGCTCGGCGAGGTCGCGCAGGAAGCGCCGGTCTCCGGCGGAGTCGCCCCGGCGCGCGGCGGGATCCAGATGATGCCGGTCTCGTCGATCGAGCCGCATCTCGACCAGCCGCGCCGCCATTTCGACGAGGAGGCGCTCGACGAGCTCGCCGCCTCTATCCAGCAGCGCGGGCTGATCCAGCCGATCGTCGTCAGGCCGCACGGCCATCGCTACCAGATCGTCGCCGGCGAGCGCCGGTGGCGGGCGGCGCAGCGCGCTCGCCTCCACGAGATCCCGGTCATCGTCCGCGATTTCAACGACGCCGAGACCCTCGAAGTCGCCCTGCTCGAGAATATCCAGCGCCGGGACCTCAACGCGATCGAAGAGGCCGAGGGATACAAGCGGCTGATGGACGAGTTCGGCCACAGCCAGGACGCGCTCAGCAAGCTCGTCTGGAAGAGCCGAAGCCACATCGCCAACCTGTTGAGATTGCTGGGCCTTCCTGAAGGGGTCAAGCAACTGGTGGCGGTCGGCCAGCTCAGCATGGGCCATGCCCGGGCTCTGATCGGCTCCGCGGACCCCGAGGCCCTGGCCCGGGAGGTGATCGACCGCGGCCTGTCGGTCCGCGAAGCCGAGAAGCTCGCCCGCTTCGGCAAGCCGGGCCGTGAACGGCAGGGCCGGCTGGAGATCAAGGGCGCGGACGCCGACATCGAGGCGCTGGAGCGCCAGCTCGGCGACATGCTCGGACTGAAAGTGAAGATCGCCCACCGGCCCGACGGCGGAGTGGTGGGGCTGAGCTACTCGACCCTCGACCAGCTCGACATGATCTGCCAGCGGCTCTCCGGCGAGAAGATCTGAGGGACACGCCGATCAGGTCCGGCGGAAGCCGGACCTCGCCCCCGTCATCCCGGCGAAAGCCGGGACCTCAGGACGAGAAGTCTCGGCGAATCTCCCGAGATCCCGGCTTTCGCCGGGATGACGGCCACCTCTCCCGGGGCGCCCTATCTCAGCCGCGCCGCCTGGCGGCAGATGGCGAACAGCTCTTCATCGACGGCGGTGGAGCCGAGGCCGCCGGAGGCCTTCACCTGCCGCTCCGCCTCCAGAAGCCGGCTCACGCTTCTGGCCAAAGCGTCGGGGCCCCAGCGCGAGAGCTGTCGGCCGATCGACTCTTTTTCCTTCCAGAACAACGATCTACCCTGTGACGCCATGACGGCTTCAGGGCTGCTTCCGCGATCCACATGGGCGCGCAGCCGCGATAGCAGGCTCATCCGGCGAAGCACCGCCCGGACCAGCGGAATGCCCTCCACGCCCTCCCCCGAAAGGCGGAGCAGCTCGGCCTGGAGGAGAGCAGCGTTGCCGTTGCCGACGCTGTCGACCAGCCGGCTAAGGTCCCCCTCCTCCGCGGCGGCGCCGACCGCGTCGAGCGCTTCGTGGTCGAGCGGCTTCGGGCGCTCGGGAGACGAGTCGAGATAGAGAGCGAGCTTCTGCAGCTCGAGGGCGAGGATGGCGCGATTGCCGGCGCAGGCGTCGGCGAGGCGCCGGGCGACGTCGGAGCGGACGGTCAGGCCCTCGGCCCGAGCCATTTCCGACACCAGCCGCTCCGCTTCCTGTCCCTCCGGCGCGTAGCTCGCCAAAGCGAGTGCCGCCGGCTCGGCGAGGGCGAGCTTGAGGAGCTTGGAGGCCGGCTTGAGCGCTCCGGCGATCAGGAGGACCGGATTGCCGGCCGCCGGCGCCTGCAGCAGCGCCTCGACGGCCGCAAGGCACTCGTCTCCGGCGGGCTGCACGACGATGTAGCGGCCGCCGCCGAACAGGGACAGGGAAGCGGCCTCGTCGGCCAGGCGGGCGGGATCCGCCTTCAGCTCGGCCCCGGTCAGCTCCACCCGCTCCGACTGCGCCCCGGCCGCGGCCGCGGCCACCTTCACCAGCGAATGGGAGCCCGCCTCGTCGGGGCCGTAGAGGAGGAAGAAGCGGTGCGACGGAGAAGGGCCCTTCAGCGCCCGCTCCACCTCGGCGCGTTTCGCCTTCATCGAGCGTTGCCGGAGCGCCTCGCGTAGAGCGCCACCCGGGTGACGATCTGGTCGGCCACCTCCTTCGAAAGCCGCTCGAGCGCGGTCTGCTCCGCCGCGACCGTCGCATATTCCGATCCGACGACGTCGATCCCGGCGTCGGAGCCGGCGGTGGCGTCGAGAAGCACGGTGCCTTTGGCGGAATCGACGAGCCGGTAGCGGGCCCGCAGAGTCCTGCGCTCCCGGGTGACCGCGTCGTCGGTCCGGATGCCGAAGCCGGTGATGTCGTCGTCGAGCAGGACTTCGAGCCGGTAGCGGGCCGCGCCTTCCGGCGGGGCGCCGAGCCGGTCCTCCAGCGCGGTCCGCACCAGCCAGCCGGCGCGGCCTTCGATCGGCGCCACCGAGACCGAGCGGAGCGACTGCGCCACCGGCCCGCCGCCGCCGCCGCTGTAGAGCGGCTGGAGGCCGCAGCCGGCCAAGAGGAGGGTCAAAGGGAGGATCCGTCTCATGCGACCACGTTCACCAGGCGGTCCGGCACGACGATCACCTTGCGCGGCGGCTGGCCGCCCAGGACCCGCGCCACCTTGTCGGAAGCGAGCGCCATTTCCTCCAGCACCTCCTTCGACGCGCCCTTTGGGGCGGTGAGGGTGTCGCGAAGCTTGCCGTTGACCTGGACGGCGATGGTCACCTCCTCCTCGACGAGGAGGGCGGGGTCGGCGGCGGGCCACTCCGCCTCGGCGACCAGCCCTTCCCGGCCGAGGGCGACCCAGGCCTCCTCGGCGAGGTGGGGGACCATCGGCGCGGCGAGGCGGATCAGAGTCTCCACGGCCTTGCTGCGCGAGGGCGAATGCGGCGCCTTTTCCAGCGCGTTGGTCAGCTCGTACAGGTTCGCCACCGCCTTGTTGAAGGCCAGCGCCTCGATGTTGGCACCCACCGCGGCGATGGCGCGGTGGACCTTGCGTTCGAGGGCCGGGTCGTCGCCGTCGCCGAGCCAGGTCGAGCTTCCCCGCTCCGCTTCCTCGGCCGCGAGGCGCCAGATGCGCTGGACGAACCGCCAGCTGCCCTGGATCCCGGCCTCGCTCCACTCCAGGTCGCGCTCGGGCGGACTGTCTGAAAGCATGAACCAGCGAACCGCGTCGGCGCCGTACTGGTCGACGATCGGCTCGGGATCGACCGTGTTGCGCTTCGACTTGGACATCTTCTCGACGCGTCCGCGGGTGACCGGCCCCTCATGGCTTTCCGCCTCGTCCGGCGTCAGCCACCGCCCCGCGGCGTCCTGGAACGTCGCGTGAGTGACCATGCCCTGGGTGAAGAGCCCACGAAACGGCTCCTCGACGTCGAGCTTGCCGATCCGCTGCAGCGCCCGCGTCCAGAAGCGGGCGTAGAGGAGGTGGAGGATCGCATGCTCGACCCCGCCGATATACTGATCGACGGGCAGCCAGCGCTCCGCCTCCGCCCGGTCGAACGGAGCGTCGGCCGGCTGGCTGGCGAAGCGGATGAAGTACCAGGAAGAATCGACGAAGGTGTCGAGCGTGTCGGTCTCGCGCCGGGCGGGGCCGCCGCAGCCGGGGCAATCGGCCTTCGCCCAAGTCGGATGGCGGTCGAGCGGATTGCCAGGGGTCTCGAAGTCGATGTCTTCCGGAAGGATGACCGGCAGCTGATCGCGCGGCACCGCGACCGGACCGCAGCTCTCGCAATGGACGATCGGGATGGGGGTTCCCCAGTAACGCTGGCGCGACACGCCCCAGTCGCGAAGCCGCCACACCGTGGTGCCTTCCCCCCAGCCCTCGGCCTCGGCGCGGGCGATGACCTCGCGGATTGCGTCCTGCGCGGTGAGGCCGTCAAGGAAGCGGCTGTTCACGAGCCGCCCCGGACCCGAATAGGCCTCGTCGCCGATCGGATCCTCCGCCTCCTCGGGCGAGGGGGCCACCACGCGGGTCACCGGAAGCCCGTATTTGCGGGCAAAGTCCAGGTCTCGCTGGTCGTGCGCCGGGCAGCCGAAGATGGCGCCGGTGCCGTAATCCATCAGCACGAAATTGGCGACGTAGAGCGGCAGGGTCCGATCGGGGTCGAGCGGGTGGACGACCCGTATGCCGGTGTCGAAGCCCTTCTTCTCGGCCGTCTCCAGCTCCGCCGCCGTCGTGCCGCCCTTCTTGCACTCGGCGATGAAGGCCGCCAGCGCCTCATTCTCCTGAGCGAGCGCAAGGGCGATCGGGTGATCGGGCGCGGTCGCGGCGAAGCTTGCTCCGAAAATGGTGTCGGGCCGGGTAGTGAAGACTTCGAAGGAATCGGCTCCCCTCCCTGAGAGGGAGGGGCCGGGGGTGGGTTCCGCCGAAGGCGGCCGAAGCTCGGAGCCGGTCAGCTCGCTCCGCTCGCCACCCACCCCCAGCCCCTCCCTTGCAGGGAGGGGAGTTTCGAGGCGGAACGTGAACCGCATCCCCTGGCTCTTGCCGATCCAATTCTCCTGCATCAGCCGCACCTTGTCGGGCCACTGGTCGAGCCGCCCGAGGCCGTCGAGCAGGTCTTCGGCGAAATCGGTGATCTTGAGGAACCACTGGCTGAGCTTGCGCCGCTCCACCAGCGCGCCCGAGCGCCAGCCGCGGCCGTCGATCACCTGCTCGTTGGCGAGCACGGTCATGTCGACCGGATCCCAGTTCACCTCGCTCTGCTTCCGGTAGACCAGCCCCGCCTCGTGGAGATCGAGGAACAGCGCCTGCTCATGGCCGTAATAGGAAGGGTCGCAGGTGGCGAACTCACGAGTCCAGTCGATCGCGAAGCCGAGCAGCTTGAGCTGCGCGCGCATCGTGTCGATGTTGGACCGGGTCCAGTCTCCGGGATGGACCTTCTTCTCCATCGCCGCATTCTCGGCCGGCATCCCGAACGCGTCCCAGCCCATCGGGTGGAGCACGTCGAAGCCGTTCATTCTTTTGTAGCGGGCGAGGACGTCGCCCATCACATAGTTGCGGACATGACCGATATGGATGCGCCCCGACGGATAGGGGAACATCTCGAGGATGTAGGCGCGAGGGCGGGCGCCGTCGCCGGAGGCGTGGAAGGTGCCGTTCTCTTCCCACACCTGCTGCCAGCGCGCGTCGGCCTCGAGCGGGTTGAAACGCGCCGCCATTTCAGGCTTGCTCCTTAGCTGGCGATGGCGTTCCGGCGGAGATCGCGGGCGCGGGTGAGGATGATTTCCTCGAGCTTCTGG
>DASVTN010000088.1:0-27135 GCA_036387555.1 Allosphingosinicella sp.
GGCGGAGACGGCCTCGCGCACCGGGTTGCGGCGGGAATCGTAGCTCAGGTCGGCTCGGGTCAGGACGACGAGGACCGGGTTCGACGGGTCGGCGACGGTGCCTTCCTCGGTCGCGACCGGCTTGTCGTCCGAGTCGCGATAATAAAGCTTCTTCGCGTTCCGGAGGCCGTTGGCGCCCTTGGGCCCGATCTCCCAAATCTTGCGACCGGCGCTGTCGTAGCGGGAATAGACGGCGTCGTCCGTGCCGGGGAGCGGGCCGTCCGCCGAGAGGAGCTGGCCCCTGGCGTCGTAGGCGTAGGTGGTGGTGAGCGTGACCCCGGCCGCCAGGTCGATCCGGCTTTCGGTGAGGGGCAGCAAGGTGCTTCCCCAATAGGTGAACTCGGTCCGGGTCTCGGCGGCGGTGCCGCAGGTCGAGCCGAGGCCGCAGACCCGGACGAGGCTCGGGCGGCTGATCCCGGTCGCGCTTTCGTAGGCGACGTAGGTCTTGCGCCGGATGCCGTTCTGGTCGGCGGGCGCCGTCTCCTCCGTCACCTGGCCGGCGGAATTGTAGAGATAGTCGGTCTGGCGGCTCAGGCCGTCGCGGACCCAGGCGGGACGGTAGCACATCACGCCCTGGCAGTAGGCCGTGTTGAAGGAGGCCGTTTCGGTAATGTCGGCGAGACCGGAACCGGGCTTCGCCTTCGTCACTTTCGAAATGATGTTGGCGTAAGCGTCATAGACGACCGCGGCGCCGTTCCCCTCTGGGAAGGTGACCTGGGTGGGGCGGCCCACGGTGTCGAAGCTGTACTGGGTCGACCGGCCGATCGGGTCGGTGATCTTCTTGATGCTCGCCGGCTGGCAGGCGGCGGGGTTGATTTCGTAGGCGACGTTGTAGCCGTCCGGGCCGGTGACGGTCAGCCTGTCGAAGGTCGCGGTGCCGGCGGTGTAGCCGGTGCAGATCGGAGCCCGCGGATTGGCGTAGCTGTAGGTCCACTGCACCCCGTCCTTGACCACCGACTGCACGACCGACGCCATGACTCCGGCCGGAACTCCGGAATATTGGACGGAGGCGGCCGCCTCCCCGGGCAGCTGGACGGAGCCGCTGGTGGTGTCGAGCGGGTCGTCGAGACGGTTGGCGCAGCCGGTGCAGCCGTAGGTCCTCCCCGCCATGTCCGTGACGGACGACCCGCTGTAGGTCAGCCGGGCGAGCGGCGTCGCGGCATCCTGCGGACCGTAGAGCGCCGCCTGCTGAGGAGTCCCGGACGTCGGCGATTCCGGATCGAATCCGGCGGCCGCGTAGGAGATGACGATGTAATAGCCGGTGCTGCTGGTGATCCGGGTGGGCCGGTAATAGGTCCGGGCGATGCTGTCGCCGGGCACCGTCGCGCTGTCGTAGGCGAAGGTCAGGGTCTCGCCGTCGGGATAGGTGATCGTCGAGGCGTAATAGAGCGACTGGTATTTGGTGCCGATATATTGGGCGAAGCTCTTCTTGTCGAAGGCGTAGACCACCCCGGTGCCGGCCTGGGTGAAGCGCCGAAGCGACGGCCGCCAGCGCGATCCGGTGTCGTGGAGCGGGCTCGAGCAGTCGGTGTCGACGCAGTGGAAGGATTCCGATTCCGAACCGCGGGTCTGGATGGCGACATCCGAATCCGATCCCAGCTCTCCATAACGGGTGCTCTTCACGAAGGGGGCGGCGCTCTGCACCCGGTCGAACGTCAGCCGCGGAGCCGCCGGCACGGAGAGGATCGGCATCGGCAGCTGGGTCTTGCCGGTGACGACGTTGACTCCGTTCACGTCCGGCTCGACCTTGAGCGGCGAGAGGGCCTTGGGCGCGTCCTGCGCGGCGGCGGGCGCCGCGCCGAGCAACTGGCCGGCCGCGAGCGCGCAAAGCAGGAAGGCGGCGCGCGCGCTCATTGGCAGACCCCGTAAGCGTCCACCGTCATGGTGAAGGTCCCCGTCGAGGTCGCCCCGAGGCTGTCCGCCACGGTGTAGGTCATGGTCGTCGCTCCGGTGGCGCCCCGGCTCTCGAACCTGACGGAGGTGCCGCCCACGACGCTGACATAGCCCTTCGAGGAGCCGGTCACCGACTGGAGGACCAGCGGGTAATTGCCTTCCGGATCGGTGTCGTTGGCGGTCACGTTGATAGTGACGGTCCCGCATCGGGCAACGCTCCCCGAGTCGGCCGCCGTGGTCGGCGGCTGGTTGCCGGCCGGAGGAGGCGGTGGCGGTGGCGGTGGCGGTGGCGGTGGCGGTGGCGGCGCCCCGCCGCCCGCGCCTGAGACCGAATAGCTCGACCGGTTGCCGGCGGGGTCGTAGGCGATGCCGGTGGCCACTCCGTTGTTGACGCTGCCGCTGCTCGAGGTGGCGGTCAGCCGCCCCAAGGCGTCGTAGCTGTAGGTGACGGTCTCGCTCGCGCCTGCCGCCGCGCCCGCCAGCGCGGCGACGGAGCACGCCGTCAGATAATGTCCAGATCGCCGCATCCGCCCCCAAAGCCCCGCGAGCGGCGGGACCCCGGCCCACCCCGACTCAATTGAGAACAAGAGTAGAACACGCTCCAGCGGAATGCGCAAATCCAATATGGTCCGAAATGGAGGGACCGGGTCGTCGGCGCGGCGCGGGCGCACAAAAAAGCCCCGCCGTTTCCGGCGGGGCTCGGGCCTTTTCGGCTCTCTCCTAGGCTGGGATCAATTGCCCGCGGCGGGGCCGCCGATGGCGATCCGGCTGGCGGCGGCGGCGCGCTGCTGGACCGACTGAAGGTAGCTGTTCGACTGGAGGAAGGGCACCGGGTTGACGGCCTTGCCGTCGATCCGGACCTCGTAATGGAGGTGGCTTCCGGTCGAGCGGCCGGTCGAGCCCATCAGGCCGATCATTTCGCCCCGCTTGACGCGCTGGCCGGCGGTGACCAGCGACTTGGAAAGGTGGCCGTAGCGGGTCTGGATGCCGTGGCCGTGCTCGAGCTCGACGAGGTTGCCGTAGCCGCCGCTGTTATATTCGGAACGGCCCACGGTGGCGTCGGCGGTGGCGTAGATCGGCGTTCCGATCGGGCCGGCGAGGTCGATCCCGGCGTGCATCGCGGCGCGGCCCTTGAAGGGGTCGGAGCGCACTCCGTAGCCGGAGGTGAAGTTGGTTCCGCGGACCGGCTCGGTCGACGGGATGGCGACGGTGCCCTGCTCGAGCTGGTCGAGCTTGGTCCAGCTGTTGAACAGCGCCTTGAAGGCGGGATCGGCGGCGCGGACCGTCTCGACCGACTCGAGCGGACCGCCGACGCCGGTGTGGTGGAGGCGGCTGGGGTCGAGGCCGAGGCGGCGGACTTCGCCGGCGGTGATCTGGTAGCGGCGCTGGGCGGCTTCCTTGATGACGGCGACGTCGGCCTGCATCGCGGCGAGCTCGCGCTCCATCCGGGCGACCTCGGCATTGGACGGAGCGGCCGCGCCGGCGGTGAGCTGTGCGGCGGCGAATACGGACCAGAAGAGCAGGACGAGGGCGGCGAAGGCGCCCGCCGCCTGGATCCCGGAACCGACCCGGACCCGGCGCAACGCCTTGCCGTCGTGGAGGAAAACGTCGCGCGCCTTGAACATCGTGCGGAACATTCCGATCGGTCCCGCATTGTTTGTCTTGGTCAGCACCATCAAATCCCCGACTGGCCGCCCCTCGGTGGGCGCGGCCACGCGCAAGGCGCGACCGAAAGCGTTAAATCTAAGGCGTTTCCGCCCCCTCGATACGCCGGGGAGTTGCCCCCTCCGCGACGTGTGAGCCGAGACTGTTAAACATCTCCTGCCACGGCAAGCGCCATGTAGTAATCGCGGGACAGACCGGCTTCGTCGCGCGCTGAATCGTTGAACGGAGGCTTAATGGCCCCGCGAAAGCGAGCGCCGACCAGCTCCTTCCAGGCGGAAACCGGCTCGATTCTGCGCGATTCACACCCCCAGCGGAACCATTTGGAACCCGCCGCGACATGCCTGATCTCGTCGCGGTAGATCCGTCCCAGGATCGCCGCCGAACGCATGTCGCCTGCCGCTTCGAACCGGGCCACCACGGCCGGAGTGACGTCCAGCCCGCGGGCCTCCAGGACCATCGGCACGACGGCGAGGCGGGCGAGCGGATCGTCGGCCGTGGCCGCCGCCGCTTCCCACAATCCCTCATGCGCCGGAAGCGCCCCATAAGCCGAGCCGAGCGTGCGCAGGCGCCGGTCGAGCAGCGCGAAGTGAATCGCCTCGTCCGCTCCGACCGCGAACCAGTCGTCGACGAAGGCGGCCGGGAAGCCGGCGCCGAAGCGGCCGGCAAGATCGAAGGCGAGGTCGATGGCGGAGAATTCGATGTGGGCGAGCGCGTGAAGCATCGCGATCCGCCCCCGCTCGGAGCCGCCGCGCCCGCGCTTGGGCATTCGCGAGGGCGGGAGGAGCTCGGGACGGCCGGGGCGGGCCGGCTGATCCGGCATCGGGACATCGAAGGCGTCGTCGAGCGCCCCCCGCCGCCAGGCCCGCGCCGCGGCCCGTGCGGCGCGGATCTTGGCCGAAGGCTCGGCGGCGAGGAGCACGTGGCGCGCCGCTTGCGCGACGGTGGAGGGGGAGTGGGACATCCTGCTCTCAATAAGGCGAATGGCGGTCCAGCGCCTAATTCCTCTCCCGCTTCTCGCGGGAGAGGGGGGACCCGAGCCGAAGGCTTGGCGGGTGAGGGTCTTGCTGAGTCGGGAGCGCAGACCCTCACCTCGCATCGCTGCGCGATGGGCCCCTCCTCTCCCGCGGAAAGCGGGAGAGGGTCAAAGAGGGGCCAAAAGCCCCTCCAGCCGATCGAGGTCGATCCCCGTCCTCAGCGTGTCGAGCCCGTCGATCACGAAATAGCGGGGCTGGAAGATGTCGGATCGGTAGGGGGTGCGGATCACCCGCTCCAGGTCGAACGGCAGGCGCTGGGGCTTTGCGCTGTCGAGCGCGTAAGCGGCCTCGCCGAAGCTGGAGGCGAGGCCGGCGCCGTAGAGCCTGAGCGCCCCGTCCTCCAGCGCGACCCCGAACTCGACCGTGAACCAGTAGAGGCGCGAGAAGAGGGCGACCCGTCCGGCGGAAACGGCTTTAAGCCCTTCCTCGCCGAGCCTTTGCATGAAGTCCGCGAACCAGGGGTCGGCGAGGAGCGGAACGTGGCCGAACACGTCGTGGAAGACGTCCGGCTCCTCGAGATAATCGAGGCTGGTCGCCGGGCGGATGAAATTGCCGGCGGGGAACTGGCGCCGGGCGAGATGGGCGAAGAAGATCTCGTCCGGAAGCAGGCCGGGCACAGCCACCACCATCCAGCCCGACCGGGCGAACAGACGGTCGTTCAGATCGTCGAAGTCGGGGATCCCCGAGCGCGACAGGAGCAGGCTGTCGAGCCCGCGCTCGAACGCCGCGACGGCGCGGCCGGCGAGCTTGCGGCGCTGCCGGGCGTAGAGGACGTCCCACACCCGGTGCTCCTCGGCGCCGAAGCGCTCCCAGCGCTGCGGGATCGTCCAGTCCTCCGCGGTGCCCAGCGGGCGGGCCGGCGGAGGCGGCGGCAGGGTTTCGGCGAAATCGGCGAACATCGGGTCTCTCCACATGAAAAACCCCGCCCGGAAGGTCCGGACGGGGTCGGTTGAGCTTGGCTTGTTAAGCGCGCGCTATTCCGGTCCCGCCCGAGCGATTCCGTAATAATAATAGCTGCAAGCCGCGGCGGCGATCGTCGCGTTCGAAAGGGCGGCGGAGGCGCTCATCGGCTTCATCCCCTGCAGGCTGGCTGAAGCCGTCCGGTTTGTCAACGCGAGGCTGAGCCGCCGCTGAACGCCGCCTCCACCTCGGCGAGCATTCGCTCTTCCTCCTCCTCGTAACGCGGCGAGAAGTGGAACGGCTCCAGCCGGCGGGCGCCGGCGGCCCGGCCGATCTCGCCCGCCGCCCTGGTCGTCAGATGGGCCCGCGCAAGCGCCCGCTCGGCGTCGGCGGCGGCGAAGCAGGATTCGAGGAAGAAGATGTCGGCGCCGCGGGCGAGGTCGGCGATCGCCTCCCGGTTGGCGGGAGTGTCGGCGACGTCGGTCACGTAAGCGACCTTCTGCCCGGGTCCGACGCTGATGAGATCGCGCAGATCGCCGAGGAGAAGGGTCTGGCCGGGCAGCTCCACGAGCCAATCGTCGGGCCTTTCCTCCAGCACCGCCTGCTTCAGGGCCTGGAGCCAGGGCCCCTTCGCCAGCCCCCGCGCCTCGACGCGGTTGCCCCAGACGTTGACATGCGCCGGCTCCGACAGGGCGTAGCCGATGCAGGGGCCATGATGCTCCAGCAAGACGGCGCGGACCTCCAGCTGGCCGATCCGGGCCACCAGCCCCTCCTCCGCCCGCCCCTCACCCATCTCCTCCCGGGCGAAGGCGCGTTTCAGCCGAAAACGGGCGCCGAGCGTCCGGCCGCCCGGATGCAGCTCGATGACCTGGAAGACGAGATCCGACTTGTAGCGGTCGACCAGGTCCCACCGATAGCCGCCGAGCTTGTGCCAGACCTGTTCGGCGAAGCCGGGCGGGCCGACCATCTCGATCGTCTTGTCGCTGCCGACATGGACTCGAAGCAAAGCGTCGAAGCCGATGAAATGGTCGATATGGGTGTGGGTGACGAAGACGTGGGAGACACGCAGCAGGTCCCGCGCCGACAGCGGCGCCAGGTCGCCGAGGTCGAACAGCAGGGCCAAGCGGCGGTGGAGCTGCTCGACGAACAGTCCGGGATCGCCGAACCGTCCGTTGACGAGGCGCGGGAAAAGGGTTGGCCGCATCGCGGGGCTAGGGCAGGTCCCGAGCCGCCGCCAGCACCTCCTCCGCATGGCCCGGCACCTTCACCTTGCGCCATACCCGCTTCACCACCCCGTCGCGGTCGACCAGGAAAGTCGCGCGCTCGATGCCCATATATTTGCGGCCGTACATGCTTTTCTCGGTCCAGGTGCCGAAGGCCTCGCAGACGGAGCCGTCGGCATCGGTCGCGAGCGGAACCTGGAGGCCGTATTTCTCGATGAATTTCGAATGCTTCTTCGAATCGTCCTTCGAAACGCCCAGGATCCAGGTGCCGGCGTTCTTGAATTCGTCGGCGAGAGCGGAAAAGGCCTGCGCCTCGGCGGTGCAGCCGGAGGTGTCGTCCTTGGGATAGAAATAGACGACGAGCTTGTGGCCGGTGAAATCGGCCGGGCTGATGTCCTTGCCCTCGAGCCCCGCCAGCTTCACGTCCGGAACCTTGTCGCCTTCGCTCAGCATCTTTTTCTCCACTACCGTCATCCCGGCGAAAGCCGGGACCTCGGGACAAGAAGTCACGGCGGGTCTCCCCCAGCCCCCGGCTTTCGCCGGGGTGACGGCTAGGCGCGCGACACCGACTTCCAAAGCTCCGCCACCCTCTGCCGCGCCGCGTCGTGCGCCGCAAGCAGCGCGTTCCAGTCGGCCAGGCCGCAGGCGGCGGCGACGAGCGGCTTGGTCTGGTCCGGCGGCTCGGCCGATGCCGGCGAAACCAGCCGGAACATGACCAGCATGCGCGTGAGCAGCCTCAGCGCCGGATCGATGTCGCGCCCCACCAGGCCGGCCGCCGCCAATTCCTCCAGCGCATCCTCGAGGTGGGGGTGAAGCCCGATATTGTGCTTGAGCTGGAGCGTATGGACGGCGAATTCCAGATCCACCAGGCCGCCCGGGCCGAGCTTGATGTCGAAGGGGCCCCCGGGCGCCTTGTGAGAGGCCATCTCCGTCCGCATGGCCACGGCGTCGGCGACCAGCCGCGCCGGATCGCGTTTGCCCGACAGGGTGGAGTCGATCACCGCCCGGAGCGCGCCCCGCCCAGCCGTCGATCCGAAGACGGGGCGGGCGCGAGTGAGCGCCATATGCTCCCAGGTCCAGGCCTGATCGCTCTGGTATCGGGCGAAGCTTTCGAGGCTGACTGCAAGCATTCCGTCCGTGCCTGAGGGCCGAAGCCGGGTGTCGACGTCGTAGAGCGGCCCCGAGGCCGTCGGCACGCTCAGCGCCGCCGTCACCCGAGGCGCCAGGCGATTGAAATAATCGGTCGCGCGAAGCGGCCGAGGCCCGTCCGATTCCGCCTCGTGGGTGCCGCTGAACAGATAGACCAGATCGAGGTCCGACGCGTGCGTCAGCGCCTCGCCGCCGAGCCGGCCGAGCCCCATGATCAGGAGCTCCGATCCCGGCACCCGCCCGTGCCTCTCCTCGAACTCGGAGATCGCGGCGCCGGCCAGGACGTTGACCGCCGCTTCCGCGACCCGCGAATAGCCTTCGGCCGCTTCGATCGGATCGGAATGGGCGACGATCAGCTGGACTCCCAGGGCGAAGCGCCGCTCGTTCACCCGCCGTCGCACCCGGTCGAGAATGAGCTGATAATCCTCCCCTTCCCTCTCCGCCCGCGAGAAGTCGCGGGTCAGCGCCTCGACCGGCGGCGCCGGCTCGAAAGCGGAGGCGTCGACCAGGCCGTCCAGCAATTCCGGACGGCGGCCGAGCTGCTCGGCGAGGGCGGGCGCGTGGCTGAGGATGGTGGCGAGATGCTCCGTCAGCCCCGGCCGCGCTTCGAGCAGGCGGTAGAAATTGACTCCGCTGGGGAGGCGGGTGACGACGTCGTCGAAGCGGTTCATCGCGCGCATCGGATCGGGCGCCTTGCCGAACGCTTCGATCAGCACCGGCAACATCGCCTCGAACGCCTCGCCCGCCGCCGCCGTGCGAAGCGAACGCGCCTTTCCGCCCCGCCAGCCCTCCACGCGCAGCCGAGCCGAGACCGGATCGCCGAAGCCGGCGCGGGCGAGATGCGCCTCCAGCCTCTCGGGGTTGAGCGGCACCCTCTCGTCGCCCTGCCCCGCCAGCCCGTCGTAGAGCGCGCCGCAGCGGCTCACCGGCGCCTCGATCAGCGCGAGCAGCACCTCGCACGAGGCCAGGCCGTGGAGGCGGGCGACATTGTCGAGCGCCTCCCGATCGGCCGGCAGGACATGGGTCTGGCGATCGTCGACCATCTGCAGGCGGTGCTCGACGGTGCGCAGCAGCCGGTAGGTTTCGCCCAGATCCGCCGCCGAGCCGGCGGGGATCCGCCCCGCGTCCCTCAGAGCGGCGAGGGCGTCGAGAGTCGCGGGCGCCCGAAGCGCCGGCTCGCGCCCGCCATGGATGAGCTGGTGGATCTGCGCGAAGAACTCGATCTCCCGGATTCCGCCGCGGCCGCGCTTGACGTCGAAGCCGGGTCCCGGGACCTGCCCCTGTGAATAATGATCGCGGATCCGGCGGGTGATCGCCTGGACCTCCCCGATCGCACCGAAGTCGAGGGAGCGGCGCCAGACGAACGGGTGGAGCGCGTCGAGGAAGTAGCGGCCCAGAGTCTCGTCGCCCGCCACCTGCCGGGCGCGGATGAAGGCCGCCCGCTCCCAGGGAAGCGCGGAGGATTCGTAATAAGAGATGGCCGCGTCGACCGGCAGCGCGATCGGAGTGGCTTCCGGCGATGGCCTGAGCCGGAGGTCGACTCGGAAGACATAGCCTTCCGAATCCCGCTTCTGGAGGAGCTCGACGAGGCGGTTGCCGATCCTCAGAGCGCCCTGACCCGGCTCCTCCCGCGGCTTCAGAGGCAAGGTGGCGGGGTCGTAGAGGAAGAGCAGGTCGACGTCGGAGGAATAATTCAGCTCGCGGCTGCCGTGCTTGCCAAGGGCGATGACGGCGAAGCCGCGCGGCGCGTCGTCGGGCGTCCGTTCCGCGAAGGCGCAGGCGAGCGCCCGGATCAGCGCGCGGTCCGCCAGGGCCGCGAGAGCCTCCATCAGGCGTTCCAGCGGGATGGCTCCGGCCAGGTCCGCGACCGCCAGCGCCGTCGCGAGCGCGCTCCGCTCGCGCCGAAGCGCGGCGGCGAGAGTGTCGCAATCCGAGCCCGCCGAGGCGGCTCCAGCTATCGCATCCTCGACCCGGCCCGCCTCGAGCGCCTCGGCGAGGGCGGGGAAGCGCTGGAGCTGCAGCGCGAGGAATGGAGAATGCGCTCTCGCCCGGCAAAGCGCGCTCTTAACGGCCTCTTCACTATGTGTTTCATTCATACAACAGCACCGCCGGGTTTCCGTTGAGGGCGCGCAACGGTTGAAACTCCATCGCCTCAAGGGCGTTCTGCCGACGTGAATACTCTTAATCCAAGAAGAGAAGCCATGGTCCACGCTTCATCAAGGCGCTTCGTGAAGGTAGCGCCGCCGACGGTGCATGCGGGGGTGGGGAACGCTCTGCGCGAGGCGTTCGCGATGGATGGCGAGGTTCGCTCGCTCGATATGTTCGAAGAGTTGCTGATCAGGCTGGATCAGGCGTAACGCCAGTCCCGGCGAAAGTCGCGACCTTATGCCCCGTCATCCCCGGCGATAGCCGGGACCTCAGGTCGAAACGTCTCTGCAGACTCCACGAGACCCCGGCGTTCGCCGGGATGACGGGTTAAAGCCCCGGATCCCGGTCCCGGCTCAGCTGGTCCACTTCGCTCATGATGCTCTGCAGCGCCGAGCGGCCGCCTTCATTCTCGTGCTCGCGGCGCGAGGGCAGCTTGCCGTCGGTGAGCAGCGCCTCGAGCGCCACCCGGCCGCGGGCGACCCGGCTCTTGATCGTGCCGACCGCGCATCCGCAGATCTCCGCCGCCTCTTCGTAGGCGAAGCCGCCCGCGCCCACCAGGATCAGCGCCTCGCGCTGAGGCTGCGGCAGATGGAGCAGCGCCCGCTGCATGTCGGTCAGCTCGACATGCCGGTCCTGGCTCGCGGGCGCGGCGAGCATCTTCGATGCCGTGATCTCGTCCCACTCGCCCTTGAAGCGCGCACGGCGCATCTGGCTCAGGAACAGGTTCCTGAGGATGATGAAGGTCCAGGCCCGCATGTTGGTGCCGGCCTGGAAGCGCTTCCGCGCCGCCCAGGCCTTGAGCAGGGTTTCCTGAACCAGATCGTCGGCGAGGTCGCGGCTGCCCGAAAGCGAGCGGCCGAAGGCGCGCAGGTGCGGGATGACCTGCGCGAGCTGATCCTTGAACTCGTTGTCCGGCAACGGCACCGGCTCGAAGCGCGGCGTCTCGTTGTCGTCCTCATCGGTTTCCGGCTGCTGTACCAAGCTGCCCCCGTTATACGCCGTACTGATTTCGGTCATGCGGTTCGGACGGGCCTGAGCCCCCCTCTCTTCGGTCAAGGATGTAAGCCCTACTTCCAGAGAAACAACAGGAGCGCGAAGACGATAACCACAAGTCCCAGAGAGATGGGCAGGATATAGCGTGTCATGTGCGGGGTCGAGCCCGCGCGCGCGCTAGTCGTGTCGATATGTTCGCGCTCGTCCATGATCCCTCGGTTCCGCTCGTTATGTGGGCGCAACGCCCGCTGCGGGGGGCGGTTCCCTTCGCCCGGGGACAGTCACTTTTCCGCACCGCCTCGATAAGTTGGCGGCGGCGTGCGGAAAAGCGACTGTCCCCTTCGGGCTAAGCCGGAAGCGTCGCGCTGTCGAAGAACAGCGCCTGGGCGATCGCCGCCTTCACCGTCGAGCGCTGGAAAGGCTTGGTGATGAGGAAGGTCGGCTCGGGCCGCTCCCCGGTCAGGAGCCGCTCCGGAAAGGCGGTGATGAAGATGACGGGGACCTGGAATTCGGCGAGGATGTCCTTGATCGCGTCGATCCCGCTGCTGTCGTCGGCGAGCTGGATGTCGGCAAGCACCAGGCCCGGCCGGCGGGCCATCGCCTGCGCCACCGCCTCGTCGCGGGTGACCGCGACTCCGGTGACCGAATGGCCGAGGTCGCGGACGATCGTCTCGATGTCCATGGCGATGATCGGCTCGTCCTCGATGATGAGCACTTCGGCGCGGGTCTGCCGCTCGATCTCGGCGAGGGCCTCGGCGACCAGCCGTTCGACGTCGTCGGCGGAGGCGCCGATCAGATAGCCGGCGTCTTCCGGAGTGAAGCCTTCCATCGCGGTCAGCAGCAGCGCCTGCCGGGAAAGGGGCGTGATTCGCGCCAGCCGCGCCTTGGCGATGTCGGCCGGATTGTCGGCGTCGAGATTCTCCGGATCCTCCTCGATATTGGCCGACGACCAGATGGCGTGGAAGGTGCGGTAGAGGCCCAGACGGGGATCGACGTCGCGGGGGAATTCGTTCGGCGCCGCGACGATCGCCTCCAGCGTCGCCTTGACGAAGGCGTCGCCATGGCCCTGCGTCCCGGTGAGCGCGCGAGCGTAGCGCCTCAGGAAAGGAAGGTGCGGCGCGAGATCCTGACCAAGCGACATGTTCGTTGCGACTCCTGTTCGATCCGGGTCCTATTGAGGTTGTGTCCCTCGCTTTGCAACCCGCCTTGGGGCGCACGCGAAAGCGGAAACAACGAGGAAAAATCGGCCCCGCCCCTCCTCACCCGACGTTGGAACCATTCAGTGAGTTTTTTGTTTCCACGGCGACTGCGGGCCATTATCTGGCCGCGGGGTGGGTCCTGCGCATCCGGTTTACCGATTTCGATCGGGGCTGTGCGGACGCCGTTCAGAAATGCAGCGGGCGCGGCGCCGGCGTCGCGAGGGGTAGACGATTTGAGCTTCGAGAACGAAAGCGATCGCCGGCGCAAAACCGATCCCTCCCCTCCGGCCGACAGTGAACATATGCCTACCAGCCGGAAGAGACGCGGTGCCAATTCAGAGATCGGACAGGCGCTGCGCCAAGCCTATTGCGACGCTGTGGACGAGTCGATTCCCCCGGAGATGCTCGATCTGCTGGGCAAGCTCGGTTAGAGTTTCCGCTCACTACCGGAGGCGCCGCTCGGCGGCATCGGAACGGCGTGTCGACTGAAGCGAAAAGCTGGCTTGCATCCCGCTTCGCCCGGCTCTCGACCGGGCTCAAGATGGCGCTCATCTTCAGCGCGGCGCTCTTCCCGCTTGGGCTGGTGGCGATACTCGTCTCGATCCAGAGCGCCGAGCAGAAGAAGGCCGACCGCAACGAGGAGACCCTCTATCGCCTGGAGCTCAAGGCGCAGCGGCTCAATTCGGCTTTTTCCCGGAGCGTGCTCACGATCAACACGGCGAGTGTCGCCATTTCCCTCACCTCGGATGGGTCGAGGGTCTGCCAGACCACTCTGAGGCAGCTGGAGCAGGGCCCGGTGCCGGTGCGCTACGCGCTGTACGCCTCCGGCGGAGCCTTGCGCTGCGCCAGCGGGGGCTTCGTTCCCACCGCCGTTCCGGCAAGGGCTGCGCGCTCCGGCACCATCGCCCGGATCCGCGGCGACGGATCCGCCGTCAGCCTCTTCGTCTTCGGGGAAGGCGGAGTGCTGGAAGGAGTCGCCGAATATAGCCGCGCGGCGCTGAGCGACCTGACCTACATTCCGGGCACCAGCCGCGACTTCAACCTGGAGCTGAGCGACGGGCCGACCCGAATGGTCCTCCGCTCCGACTTCAAGGGCGGAGCGTGGCGGCAGACCGTGAGCGGGGACGAACCCATCGCCGGCGGCCAGCTGCGGCTGAGCATCCTCCTTTCGGCGGTGCCGATCACCCTGGCCGACATGCTGCTCATCATGCTTCCGGTCTTGATGTGGATCTTCGCGACCCTGATCGGCTGGCTGATCCTGAACCGGCTGCTGCTTCGGCCGCTGGCCCGGATGGAGCGTGCCGTCGCCGCCTACCGGCCGGGCGACCGCGAGCTCGCTCTCCCAAGGGTCGCCACTCCGGCCCGTGAGATAAAGGAGCTGGGCGAGGCTTTCGACCGGGCGGTGCGCACCCTCGCGCACCACGAGGCCGAGCTCGAAGCCGCGGTCGAGCGCCAGACCAAGCTGGTGCGCGAGGTGCACCACCGGGTTAAGAACAACCTCCAGGTGGTCGCTTCACTGCTCAACATCCACTCGCGCGGCTCGCCCAACGAGGAAGTCGCCGCCGCTTATGCCTCGATCCAGCGCCGGGTAGACGCCCTGGCCGTCGTCCACCGCAATCATTTCGCCGAGCTGGAGGAAAATCGCGGAGTCGCCCTGAAGCCGCTCATCTCGGAGCTCGCCGCCAATTTGCGGGCCACCGCCCCGGCCTCGGCGACCGGGATGAACCTTCGGCTTTCGCTCGAGCCTTATTACGTCACCCAGGACGTCGCCGTCTCGGTCGCCTTCCTGATCACCGAAATCGCCGAATATGCCATGTTGTGCGGCGCCGGAGCGGTGAGCATCGCCCTCACCGGCGAGGGCGCCCGGCCGGGGGCGGCCCAGCTTGCCGTGGAGTCGGACAGCCTTCGGCCCGGAGCCCAGTGCGAACCGCTGCTCACCGAGCGGTTCGAGCGGATCGTGACGGGCCTTTCGCGCCAGCTGCGTTCGACGCTCGATCGCGACCTCGAGGCCGGCCGCCTCACGCTCGCGATCACTGTCGTCGACAAGGCCGAGCGATAGCCCCGCTCCGCCGCGGAAAGATCGGCGCGCTAAGTTCGCCCCGGCCCCGGTCGCGGGCCGGTTGACGATCAGGCGCTGCGATCGTCGCGGTTCTTCACGTCATCGCTGAAGTCCGGCCTTGCCGCGTCTTCCTCGGCGGCGCGGGCCAGATCCTCCGTCCCCTGACCCGCTTCGATGGCGCTGTCGACATTGCGCTTCTCGTCCTGGTGGACGCCCCCTATGTCGCTGTGGGGGGTCGATTTCGGCGGTTGGGTCACTTCGATGGCTCCTCTTCTCTCTCCTGAACCGGCGGGACCGGAGGCGGTTTCGAAAAAAAATCACGGGACGCGATTTTTTCCGGCTTTCGGCGGAACCCCTCCGCTCCTGTGCCGTTATGCAGTTCGGATAGTGACCTTTTGCCCCCCCGCTCTCGCTATCCACGACATGAGCCCGGACGCGCCAACCTCCCCCCCCCCCGGTGGCGCCTCCGGGCTCAAATTTCATCCGAAACCTCTGAACGTCATTCCGGCACGACGGCCCGGATCGCGGCGTCGCCGCCGTGCCGCCGAGGAACCATAGGCAGCCCCCCGCATTCTCCCTCTACCTTGCGACGCCCGAATGCGCGGCGCCGCGGTCCAGGGAGACGGAACATGCGTAAGCTTATCACCCTCGCCTTCATCGCCACCGGCCTGACGCTCAGCGCCTGCAACACCGTTCGCGGGGCCGCGAGCGACGTCGAGTCCACGACCGATTGCGCCGACGGCCAGCCCGGCAACTGCTGAGCCGCCGCAGCTTCTCGAGAAAGGCCGCCCCGGGCGGCCTTTTTTTGTCGGCCTGGTGCCCTTGAAGGACCCATCGGCGGGGCCACGGGTGGGCGATTGGGTCCAGGACCGCGCCGGGAACGACGTCCGCCGGACAGTACGGACTTCAGTCCCGCGGCGCCGCCACCAGATCAACGACGGTGAGGCCTCCCGGCGACGGCTCCGGCAGCACGAGCCGGTAACGGAACTCGCCGATTCGCTCGAACCGCCCGGCCCTCTCTTTCGATGGATCCTCCCCGTAAGCGGCGGCCATCCTGGCACCAGCGCCGACGAGAGCGCCCAGGAAGATGAGGCGCTCGCCGCCTTTCTGCTCCCACAGATAGCCGCCCAGGCGCAGGCCGCGCAGTTCGGTGGCGAGGCTGAGCTGCCCCCCCGCAACTCCGACATAGCAATAGCCCGGAGGAGACGCGGCCCAGCGGCGTCCGCCGGGACGCACGTAGCGGCAGCGATAGGTGCCCGGTGTCGGCACCGCCCGCTCGAGCGCGGAATCCGGCTGCAGCAGAGCCCCTTCGGCGGCAATGCGCGCCGACAGCTTCGCGGCCCGCCCCGCCGCCAGCGCCTGCTCCCAGCGGGCGGGCAGCGCGTCGAGGGCCGCGGCGTCGACGGGCGAGGCGATGGCTCGCCAGTCCTCCGCCTCCTCGACGACGACGGCCGGGCCGACGGACCTGGGCGCGCCGGGCGGAGTCTGGCAAGCCGACGCCGCGGTCATCGCCGCCAGGGAACAGACAATACGCAGCCGCGACATCGCGAACACCTCTCCAAACTCCCGAACGTCACCCCAACGGAGGCGGCCGCGGATCAGCCGGTCCGGCGCCCCGCCGCGATCGGCACCACGCCGTCACCGTCCGGCTCGACCAGCCACGGCGCCAGTTCCCACCCTTCCATGGCCCTGGCGATGAAATAGCCTTGGGCATGGTCGCACCCCAGCTCCGCGAGCAGGGCCAGGGTTTCCGAATCCTCGATCCCTTCCGCCGTGGCGGAGAGCCCGAGCCCGTGCGCGAGGTCGATGACCGCTTTGACGATCAGCCGCGACTCCCGGGAGCCCACGGCGTCGCTGACGAAGCATCGATCCACCTTGAGCTCGTTATAGGGCAGTTGGCGGAGCTGGAGCAGTGAGGAAAAACCCGTACCGAAATCGTCCAGCGCGAGGCTCATCCCCTTGAGGCGGAAGCGGGTCAGGGTGTCCAGCAACCGCACCAGATGCTGAGTGGCGCCCTCCGTGACTTCAATCGTCAGGGAGGCGGCCGGAACGCCCTCGGTCTGGCAGAGCCGGTGCAGGTAATCGGGGAAATAGACGTCGCGAAGGCTCAGCGCCGAGACGTTGAAGGCGATGTTGGTGCGCAGCCCCTGATCGCTCCATGTCACCCATTGCTTGAGCCCCCGCCGGAGCACCCAGTCGGTCAGCTCGTCGATCAGGCCGTAGCGCTCGGCGAGTGGCACGAAGACCGAAGGCTCGACGAGGCCGAGCTCCCGGTGCGGCCACCGCGCCAGGGCTTCCACGCCGACGAGGCTGTTGTCAGCCACCGCCACCTTGGGCTGATAGAGGAGCGAGAGCTCGTCGCGTTCAATGGCGAGCTGCAGCTCCGTGAGGAGCTCCGCTTCAGAAACCGATGCAGCCCGCATCCTGCGCCTCCGGGCCCTGCATCGCGTCCATCAGTTGCTGGAGCCGCACCGGCTTCTGGAGCGGTCCCGCCATTCGGAGGCCGAGGGCGGTGCCGAGGCGGACCGACGCTTCCAGAACGCGCTCGTCAAAGCCGCTGATCGGCAGGACCAGCGCCCGGCATTTCTCCTCCGCGAGGAACCGCAGCAGCTCCACCCCATCGCTCCTGGGCAAGGCGAGATCGAGCACGACCACGTCGGGATCGCAGCTCAGATACTGGCTTCGGAAGCTCTCGGCGGTGACGGTGATGATCGCCTCGTATCCGCATTCCTCGGCGGCATGGGCGATGAAGCGGGCAACCGACAGCTCGTCGTCGATCAGCAGCAGCCGGCGGCGCGCGACGGGCTGGCGCATGAGCGGACGGACCGCGGATGCTGGAAGGAGCGGCTCAGTCATGGCGGTCGAGGTCACGGCGATCGGCCATTTCGGCCTCCTTTGCTTCGCCCCCCTCGGCGTCGACTGAACACCGAAAGAGGTTAAGAAAGCCTAAAGAGCGGGGGCGCGAGGTGAATGCCCGTCGAGCTAGACCGGAGGCGCGACCGCCGCTTCCTTCGCGCGCTTGCGCTCTGTGAACCAGATGACGATCAGCGAGATCTCGTAGAGGAGGATGAGCGGGATCGCGAGCATGAACTGGGAGACGATGTCGGGCGGAGTCGCGATCGCGGCGATGACGAAGGCGACCAGGATCGCATAGCGCCGGCCGCGCGTCAGCTGGCCGCGCGTGACGAGGCCCGCCCGCTCCAGCAGGATCAGGAGGATCGGCAGGAGGAACGAAATCCCGAAGGCCAGGATGAAATGCATGACGAAGGAGAGGTATTCGCCCATCGCCGGCAGGGCTTCCTGCTGGATGCCGGGGATCTGGCCCTGGTAGCCGAGGAAGAAGCGGATCGCGAGCGGCATCACCACGTAATAGGCCAGTGCTCCGCCGCCGATGAACAGCACCGGCGTCGCGATCAGGAACGGAAGGAAGGCGCGCTTCTCCTTGGCATAGAGGCCGGGCGCGACGAATGCCCACAGCTGGATCGCGATGATCGGGAAGGCCAGGAAGAAGGCGGCGAACAGCGCCACTCGAACCTCGGTGAAGAAGGCTTCGTACAGCTTGGTGTAGACGAGCCTGCCCTCCCCAGGGCCGCCAAAGCCTTCGATCAGCGGCTGGACCAGGAAGCCGAAGATCGGCCCGGCGAAATAGAAGCTCACTGCGAAGGCGATCCCGAGCGCGATGAACGACCAGATCAGCCGCCGCCTGAGCTCGACCAGATGCTCCATGAGCGGAGCGCGGGTCTCGTCGATGTCGCTCACTGCAGCGGGCCCGCGGCCGCGGACGGCGGCGTCGCCCCGTCCGGACCGGGCTCGGCGGGCGCCTCTCCGGGAGCGGGAAGCTCAGCCGGCACGGCCAGCGCCTCGGGTTCGGCGAGCGACTCGGCGAACGGATGCTCGGCGAGGATTCGCGCATTCTCCTCGCGCCACTTCTTCTCCATCTCCTCGAGCTCCGATTCGCGCATCATCGTATCGATACCCGAGCGGAAGTGGCGGGCCATCCCGCGGGCGCGGCCCACCCACTGTCCGACCGTCCGCATCACCCGCGGCAAATCCTTGGGCCCGATCACGACCAGGGCCACGATGGCGATGACGAGAAGCTCGGTATAGCCGATGTCGAACATCAGGCGCGCCCTTCGCGCGAGCTCTTAAGGCTCGCGGCGTTCACCGGGCTCGGGATCGAGCGTACGCTCGGCTGGAGGGACGACGGACGTTTCGCCGGTGAGGCGGCGCGGCGGCTCGGCCGCCTTTGCGGCGGCGGCCTCCTCATCCTCGCTCATGCCCTTCTTGAAGCTCTTCAGGCCCTTGGCGACATCGCCCATCATGTCGGAAAAGCGGCCCTTGCCGAACAGCAGCAGGATGATCACGCCGACTACCAGCCAGTGCCAAATGCTCAACCCGCCCATGATGTGTCTCCAATGGCTGCCACCGTCATCCCGGCGAAAGCCGGGACCTATGGTCGAGAAGGGCACGATCCTGCTCGCCGAGACCCCGGCTTTCGCCGGGGTGACGGGTTACACCTAGTCCCCCTGCGCTCCACTTTCCACCCCGTCAGGCTTCCGCTTCCTCTTCATCATCCATCCCCTCGAGCCCGAGCCGCTCCATCGCCGCGTCGATCGGGTCGAGCAGCCCCGCCGCCTTGAGATCGTCGAGGCCCGGCAGGTCGCGCCGGCTTTCGAGCCCGAAATGCGCCAGGAAGGCGGGGGTGGTGGCGTAGATGAGCGGCCGGCCGGGAGCCTCGCGTCTTCCCGCCGGGCGGACCCAGCCCGCCTCCATCAGCACGTCCAATGTTCCTTTAGAGATCTGGACTCCGCGGATCGCCTCGATCTCCGCCCGGCTGACCGGCTCGTGATAGGCGACGATGGCAAGCGTCTCGACGGCGGCGCGCGATAGCTTGCGGGTTTCGTCCCGCTCCCGGCGGAGGATGAAGGCCAGGTCGGGAGCGGTCTGGAAATGCCAGCGCCTGCCGCGCTCGACCAGCTCGACGCCGCGGCCCTCATAATGGCGCGCCAGCGCCGACAGAGCGGCGGCGACGTCGACGTCCGGCCCGACATGCGCCGCGACGTCCTCGGCGCTCATCGGCGCCTCCGCCGCGAACAGCACCGCCTCGACCGCGCGGAGGCTGTCGTCCATTCCAGTCATAAGCTCCCTCGAAAATGATATCCGACAGCCGTTTCCGCGGAAACTTTCCGTCCGCGCGCAACGCGACAGAAAATGGTGCCTAGCACCAATTTCAGGCGGCGCGGATGAAGAGGGGCTCGAACGCCCCCTTCTGGTCGAGCTGGATCCGGCCCTTGCGCGCGAGCTCGAGCGCCGCGACGAAGCTCGATGCGAGCGCAGACTTCCTGAACTCGCCATCCTGGGTGTCGGGGAGGAAGGCCTCGATCCGAGTCCATTCGAGCCGGGCGCCGATCATCCGCTCGACCCGCGCCAGTGCCTCCTCGAGAGTCATCACCGGCCGCCGCGCGACCACATGGAAGGCCGGTTCGTTCCGGGCCCTGACCGATCCGTAGGCGGCGATCAGGTCGTAAAGCTCCGCCTGCCACAGCGAGCGGCGGACCACCCGAAGCCCCTCCGGCGCGCCTCTGGCGAAGACGTCGCGGCCGAGGCGGTCGCGGCCGAGCAGCCGAGCGCCCGCCTCCCGCATCGCGGAGAGCCGCTGAAGCCTCAGCTGGAGCCGCATCGCAAGCTCTTCGGGACTCGGATCGGCTTCCTGCTCGCGCGGCAGGAGAAGGCAGGATTTGAGATAGGCCAGCCACGCCGCCATCACCAGATAGTCGGCCGCGATCTCGAGCTTGAGCTTCTTCGCGTCGGCGATGAAGGCGAGATACTGCTCGACCAGAGCGAGGATCGAGATCTTCGCCAGGTCCACCTTCTGCGATCGCGCGAGGGTCAAAAGCAGGTCGAGCGGCCCCTCCCATCCATCGAGGTCGAGAGTCAGCCTGTCCGCCTCCCTGACCGGCGCCGGCGCGTCGAATTCGTCTAAGGGTTCGTCTTCGGCCATGGCCGACAGGTTAGGCAGGTGAAGGCCGGAAGCGAAGGGGGATCGCTCCATTTATGCACAGCATTTTTCGTCCTTGCCGGGCCGCCCTTCAGTGATACCAAGCCTCCGCAGAACAGAATGACAGGGAGAGCCATGCGTACCCTTCCGCTCCTCGCCGCCGGCCTTGCCGCACTCTCCGCCACCGCCGCCGATCGCGCCTCCGCCCAGCCCGGAGACCGGCAGGGCCCGCAAGCGGCTCCGGGCAAGCCCCGCGGCGGCCTCACCGCCTTCCGCTCCGACGCCGAGCTGCGAAGCTACCTGCGCCGGCTCAAGCGCCAGGAAGAGGCCGAGCCGCCGGTTCCCGTCTACCCGCCCTCGCCGCCGCCCATGCCCTCCCCGCCGCCACCGCCTCCCCCCGGCGCATCGGCTCCGAGCCCCATCGTCGTCACCGGCACCAACGTCGCACAGAGCGTCAACGCCCTTCCGCAGCTCAGGCAGACAAATGCCTCGAAAGCCGCCGACGGCATCACCAACAACCAGGAAGCGAATGTGGACGAGGGCGGCATCGTCAAGATGCGGGGCGACACCCTCGTCATCCTTCGCCGCGGCCGTCTGTTCACCGTCTCGCTCGCCGGCGGCTCGATGCGGCCCGTCGATTCGATCAACGCCTTCCCGCCCGGAGTCAGCGGCAAGGGCGACTGGTATGACGAGATGCTGATTTCGGGCGATCGGGTCATCGTCGTCGGCTACAGCTACGATCGCGGCGGAACGGAGATCAACCGGTTCCGCCTCGACCCTGCGGGGCGGCTTCGGTTCGAGGACGCGTGGCACCTCAAGTCGAACGATTATTATTCCTCCCGCAACTACGCGTCGCGGCTAATCGGCAACCGGCTCGTCTTCTACGCGCCGCTGGAGCTCTACTGGGAGGAGGAGGACGATCTGCTCGACGTGCTTCCCGGAGTCCGCCGCTGGAGGGAAGGCCCGGACGCCGGGAAGCGCAGGTTCAAGCGCATCGCCCGCGCCGGCCAGGTGTATATCGCTCCGGCGATGCGCAAGTCGGCGGACGCGGCCGTCGACACCTTGCACAGCGTCACCACCTGCGATCTCACCGCGGCCGATCTCGGCTGCTCGGCCACCGCCGTTCTCGGCCCGGAATCGCGCACCTTCTACGTCTCGGCCCAGGGCGTCTATCTGTGGGTCACCGACGCCTGGGATTCGGATCGGCCCGAAAGTTATCTCTACCGCCTCCCCTTCGGCCGGGAGCGGCCGTCCGCCACCGCCGCCCGCGGCGCCCCGGTGGACCAATTCTCGTTCCGCGAGGATTCCGCGGATGGCATTCTCAACGTCCTCGTCCGAAGCGACGGCGGCGGCGACGCGATGTTCGCTCCGGAAAATAGCGGCGGCGGGGCGGGAGTCGCACTGCTCCGGGTCCGATTCTCCGACTTGGGCGACGCCTCGCGGCAGGTGCCGCGCGCCCGCTACCGCTTCCTGCCCTCAGTTCCGGGGTGGTCGTTCCACAACCGCTTCGCGGGCGATTATGTGCTCTACGGCGCCAGCGCCTCCGGTCAGCCGGCCGGCCGGTCCAGGCTGGTCGCCGCGCGTCTGCGCGACGGGCGCGCTACCGAGCTGCCGATGCCGCATTCGATTGACCGGATCGAGCTTCTCGGGCGTGACGCAATGGTCATCGGCGGCACGGAGCGCGGCCTCGGCTTCTCGACGGTCGAACTCGACGGCGGCGCGCCGGGCCTCGGCGACCGCTATGTCCATCCCGATTCGGCGGAAGGCGAGAGCCGAAGCCACGCCTTCTTCTTCAGCCCCGATCCCGACGCTCCGGGCGGCGCTTCGGGGACGGTGGGGCTGCCGGTCGCGAAGCCCGCCGATCCGGCGCTGGCGCGCTTCTTCGGAAGCTCGGCGGCGATGGTTTTCCTGCGCCGCGAACAGAGGCGGCTGGCCCCGGCCGGAGAGCTGGACGCGCGGACGCGCGGAGTGATCGACGACGCCTGTCAGGCGAGCTGCGTCGACTGGTACGGCAACGCCCGTCCGATCTTCTGGGGCGGCCGCACCTTCGCTCTGCTCGGCTACGAGCTGGTGGAGGGCGAGCTGGCCCAGGGCCGGATCCGGGAGGTCGGCCGGATCAGCTTCGCTCCGGCCCCGCCCCGGCAACAATAATCGTCATCCCGGCGGAAGCCGGGACCTCGGGGAGACCCACTGGACCTTCTTGTCGTGAGGTCCCGGCTTTCGCCGGGATGACGGGGAAGGTTGCGTCCCGGCTCCTCCGGCCTCTAGAGGTCCTGTCCATGCTTGGCCCGACGATCGAAACCCCCCGCCTGATCCTGCGTCCACCGGAGGAGCGGGATCTCGACGGCTTCGCGGCTCTGATGGCCGACGAGGAAGCCGCCCGCTTCGTCGGCGGCCGGCAGCCGCGCTCGGGCGCCTGGCGGGGAATGGCCGCGATGGCCGGAAGCTGGGCCTTGCGGGGCTATGGGATGTTCTCCGTGATCGAGAAGTCGAGCGGCCGCTGGGTCGGCCGGGTCGGTCCGTGGCAGCCGGAAGGGTGGCCGGGAGCCGAGGTCGGCTGGGGCCTGGAGCGGGGCGCCTGGGGCAAAGGCTATGCGACGGAGAGCGCCGAGGCGGCCATCTCCTGGGCTTTCGAACAGCTCGGCTGGGACGACGTCATCCACTGCATCGATCCCGACAACACGCCGTCGGCGCGGGTGGCGCAGCGCCTCGGCTCCGCCGTCCGCGGAAGCGCCTATCTCCCTGCCCCGTTCGACAACACGCCCGTGAACATCTGGGGCCAGAGCCGGGAGCAGTGGCGGGCGCGGCGCGGCAGGCGATAGCCGCCGGCCCCGGCGCGGTCAGGCCAGCGCGAGCAGCCTGTCACGCTTCTCCGCCTGTTCCGCGTAGCAAATCCCGTCCGCCGCCGAGACGGCCGCCAGCGCCCGCTCCAGGCGCTCGCGGCCTTTGCCAGGCAGCTCGCCCACCACGGTCGCGACCGGGACCATTTCCTCCATTTTCCCCGAGCAATGGAGGACGGCGTCCGTACCCGCGTCGATGACGCCTCGGGCCCGCTCGGCGAAATCGCCGGCGAGCGCGTGCATTCCGATGTCGTCGGAGATAAGGAAGCCGTCGAAGCCGATCCGGCGCCGGATGATCTCGCCGATCACGGTCGGCGACTGGCTCGCCGGCCGCTCCGCGTCCCAGGCGGTGAAGACGCAGTGGCAGGTCATGCCCATCGGCGAGCCGCTCAGCGTCCGGAACGGCTCGAGGTCGATCTCCAGCTCTTCCTCCGAAGCACCGACGACCGGCATTTCCTTGTGGCTGTCGACGAGGGCGCGGCCGTGGCCGGGCATGTGCTTGACCACCCCCACCACGCCGCCGGAAGCGAGCCCGTCCAGAACCGCTCGTCCGAGCGCCGCCACCTGCATCGGCTCGCCGCCGAGCGCCCGGTCGCCGACGATGTCGGTCGCTCCGGGCTGGCGGACGTCGAGGACCGGCAGGCAGTCGACATTGACTCCGACCTCCGCGAGCAACGCCGCGATCGCAGCCGCGTTGGCGCGGGCCGCCTCGATCGCGCTCATCGGCGCCTTTTCGTAGAGACGGGCGAACGCCTCGGCGGCGGGAAAGGCGGGCCATTCCGGCGGCCTCATCCTGGCGACCCGGCCGCCTTCCTGGTCGATCAGGATGGGCAGATCCTCGCGCCCGCTCAAGCCGCGGAGTTCGCCGGTCAGCGCCCGCATCTGATCCCGGGTCGCGATGTTGCGCCTGAAGAGGATGTAGCCCACCGGGTCGGAGTCGCGGAAGAAGGCCCGCTCGTCGGGCGTGAGCTCGAGCCCCGCGGGCGCGTAGATGGCGGCTTGCATGCACAAGTCCTAGCGGGTCGCGGCCGGCGCGTCAGCCACTCCCGTCATCCCAGTGAAGGCCGGATCTGTGCATGACCTCGAGAAGGGCGCGGAGGCAAAGCCCCTCCCCTTCAGGGGAGGGGTTGGGGTGGGGAATGTGGGGGAGAATATTCGCTGATGCCGGTGATGCGAGCAGACAACCCCCACCCCATCCCCTCCCCTGAAGGGGAGGGGCAAACCCAGCACCCGCAGGGCCCCGGCCTTCGCTGGGCAGTGCCCCGCTACACCTTGAGGCACTGCTCCCCGGCGACCTTCAGCCGCCCGCAGATACCGGCCGCGCCGGGGCCGCTGGCGCGAAGACGGTAATAGGTCTTGCCGTTCACATTGGCCTGGACGACGCTGTGCGACAGCGGCGCCAGATAGGCGAAGCGGCCGGACAGGGCTTTCCAGGCCTTTTCCGCGGCGGCGCCGTTGGGAAAGGCGCCGAGCTGGATGGTCGCGCCGTCGCCGGCGGGGGCCGGAGCGGCGGAGTCCGCCTTCGCGGGCGCCGAGTTGCTGGGCGCCGGCGCCTTGAGCAGTGGCGGCTCCTTCGCGGCGGGCGCCGGGGCCTGGCCCTTCGGCTGGGTGGCCACCGGAGCTTCGGCAACGGCGCTGGTGTCGATGCTGGCGTTCGGAGTTCCGCCCTGGGCGGCGTCGAACGCCGTCTCGCCCTGGCCTTCGACGGCCATTCCACCGGGCGAATCGGGCTTGACCTTGTAGGGGCCCTGCGGAGCGGCGATGATTTCGGGGGCGCCGTTTCCGCCGCCGTCGCGATTGCCCATCCAGAAGATGCCGCCGACGATCCCGCCGATGGCGGCGAGGCCGATCAGAACGGCAACGATGAGCTTGAGCGTCGAGGGACCGCCCTCGCCGCCTTCCTCCTCGACCGCTTCCAGCCAGGGGAGACGATCGCCACTGTCGAGCGCAGGATCGTCGGCGCGAATGTCGGTCATCACTGCATCTCCTCGGCGGCCGCCACGCCCATGATATTGAGGCCGTTCCTGATAACCTGCCCGAGCGCGTCCGCCAACTGTAAGCGAGCGCTGGTTAATTCCGGATTATCTTCGAGAAGGAATCGCCGCGAGGGATCGTCGTTGCCGCGATTCCACAAGGCGTGGAACGCCGCCGCGAGGTCGCCGAGGTAAAAGGCTACCCTGTGCGGCTCGTGCGCCTGCGCCGCCGCTTCGACGATCCGCGGGAACTGAGCGGCGGTCCGAACCAGCCCGAACTCCTCGTCATCGAGCAGGGCCAGATCGGCCGGGTGTCCCAAATCGAGACCCGCTTCGGCCGCGCGGCGGTGGAGCGACCTGATGCGGGCGTGGGCATATTGGACGTAGAAGACCGGATTGTCCTTCGAGGCTTCGACCACCTTGGCGAAGTCGAAATCCATCTGGGCGTCGTTCTTCCGGGTCAGCATCGTGAACCTGACGACGTCCTTGCCGACTTCCTCGACGACTTCGGCGAGGGTGACGAAGCTGCCCGACCGCTTCGACATCTTGACGAGCTCACCGCCGCGAAGGAGCCGCACCATCTGGACGATCCTGACGTCGAGGGCCGGCCGGCCGGCAAGCGCCTGCACCGCCGCCTGGGTCCGCTTCACCGTGCCGGTATGGTCGGCCCCCCAGACGTTGATAAGCTCATCGGAAGCTTCGAGCTTCTGCATGTGATAGGCCGTGTCGGCGGCGAAATAGGTCCAGCTGCCGTCCGATTTCCGGATCGGCCGGTCCTGATCGTCGCCGAACTGGGTCGAGCGGAAGAGCAGGAGCTCGGTCGGCTCCCAGTCCTCCACGGTCTTGCCCTTGGGCGGCGGCAGCGTGCCCCTGTAGACCAGGCCTCTCTCCCCGAGCAGCGCAAAGGCGCGGTCGACCGCCCCCGATTGCTGCACCTCATGCTCGGAGGCGAAAAGATCGTGATGGACCCCGAGCTTGGCCAGGTCCTCGCGGATTAGATCGAGCATCGCGGCCACCGTGCGCCGGCGGAAGACGTCCAGCCAGACGGGCTCCGCGGCGTCGGCGTAGGTGTCGCCGAACTCGCTCGCCAGCGCCTCGCCCACCGGCTTCAGATAATCGCCAGGGTAGAGACCCTCGGGGATTTCGCCGACCTGGCGGCCGAGCGCTTCCTGGTAGCGCAGGTGCGCCGAGCGGGCGAGGACGTCCACCTGCGCGCCGGCGTCGTTGACATAATATTCCCGGGTGACGGCATAGCCGGCATGTTCGAGCAGGCTCGCCAGCGCATCCCCGACCACCGCGCCGCGGCAATGGCCCATGTGCATCGGCCCGGTTGGGTTGGCCGAGACATATTCGACGTTCACCCGTCTCCCCTCCCCGGAGCGGGAGCGGCCGTAGTCGGCGCCTGCGGACAGGATCGCGCGCAGCTCGTCCTGCCAGACGGCGGGGATCAGGCGGATGTTGATGAAGCCTGGGCCGGCGACTTCCGCACTCGCCACTTCGGCGACCGCCTCGAGCCTGCGCGCGATGAGCTCCGCCAGGGCGCGCGGGTTGGTCTTCGCCGCCTTGGCGAGCACCATCGCCGCGTTGGTCGCCAGATCGCCGTGCGAAGGGTCCCGGGGCGGCTCGACCGCGACGGACCTGCGCTCGAGCCCGCGCGCGAGCGCGCCCTCCCCTTCGAGAGCGTCGAGGGCGGCATCGATATGCGCGGCGAAGCGGGCGTAAAGGGTCACGATGGGTCCGGTTTTGGAGGAGCGGGCGGCTTAGACGAAGTCGAGCGCGATTTGAAGGTGGCGTCGCCTCGGCCCGTCACCCCGGCGAAAGCCGGGGTCTCGTGGAGACACGCCGGGACTTCTGGTCCTGAGATCCCGGCTTTCGCCGGATGACGGCTAGATGTGGAGCCTCAACAGGTTGTTCTCGGTCAGGCCGAGTCGGCTGATGGGTGGTTGGTAGTTTAGGCTGCCGTGTGGGCGATGCCAGTTATATTGGTGGAGCCAGGCGGGCAGCTCGGCCTTGCGGTGGTCT
>DASVTN010000089.1:0-8225 GCA_036387555.1 Allosphingosinicella sp.
TTGGGATTAAGCAGCAATCGCGAGCGCCTCGTTGTCGTTGGCACTTGTGGTTATGAACGGTTTTACGGCGCATTCAGGCCGGGCAAAAACAGCGCTTTTCAACACACGTCGATCCTAGTTCGGCCCCATCAGCTGAGCCGCTGTGGCGGCACGCGGTAGAGCGTGTCGCCACCTCAGGCTCGGCCCACCTGGTGGAGCCGCCGGGTACCGCCCCCGGGTCCGCTGCGTCTATTGCACGCCGCACTTTATCACCATAGCCGGGCGAACCCGGCACTTCCCTATATAGGGCGGCCGTCCTTAATGTGAAGTGAGCGCGCGCTCCGCCTCGGCCCGGATCGTCGGGTGGTGGGGAGCCCAGGCGCGCCACACCGCCTCCGCCCACGCCCGCACGGCCGGGCCGTATCCGCCGCCGGCCGCGGCCGCGATCGCCTCCGCGAGGCCCGTGTCGGTCGCCAGAGGGGGCGGGGGCAGCCATTCGTAGACGCGCCCGTCGGCCAGTCTCTGCATCGCCCGCGCCACCGCCGGCGGCTCCATCCCCCGCTCGAGGACCAGATAGAGGCCGCAGAGATGGACGTGGACGGACTGGGCGCTGCGCCGCTCCGGTAGGCCGGGGTGCTGCGCCGTATAGGCGTCGACGGTGAGCCGGTGCCAGCGCATCAGCCGCGGGTTCCCATATTCGAGCGCGAGCAGCTCGCCATAAGCCGCCCAGCAGCCGGCGGAGGCGCCGATATAGGCGTGGGTGGCGCCCTGCGACCGCGGATAGGGCCGCGCGCATCCGGGGCAAGGCTCAACGTCCGGCACCGTCGTCTCCATCGCTCCCTTCTAGGGCGGGAGGCATGAAAGTGAAGCGCGGGCCGGCGACCCGTTGCGGGAGCGGAGCGAAATCCCTACCTGCATCGTGCAAGTTGAACGAGGGGCCCGACATGAAGCGCACTTCCTTGATGACCGCCTTTCTGGTGCCGGTGGCGGCGGTTTCGCTTTCCGGATGCGGGGTCAACTCGATCCCGACCGCGGAGGAGGAGGCGAAGGCGAAATGGGCGGACGTCCAGGCCGCCTATCAGCGCCGCGCCAACCTGATCCCCAACCTGGTGTCGACGGTGAAAGGCGCGGCGGCGTCCGAGGAGCGGATCCTCACCCGGGTCACGCAGGCGCGCGCCGACGCGACCCGGGTCACGGTCAGCCCCGAGCAGCTCACCGATCCGGCGGCGATGCAGCGCTACGCGGACGCGCAGAACCGGCTGAGCGCCTCGATCCTCCCGCTGCAGCGCCTGCAGGAGGCCTATCCGACCCTTCAGAGCCAGGCCAATTTCGGCACCTTGATGAGCCAGCTCGAAAGCACCGAGAACCGGATCAACATCACCATCCGCGACTACAACACGGCCGTTCAGAGCTACAACACGACGATCCGGACCTTCCCGGCGGTTATCGGCGCGAAGGTGATCTACGGGGCCAAGCCGATGGCGACCTTCCAGGCGACGACTCCGAACGCGGACCAGGCGCCGGACGTCAGTTTCGACACGAACACCGGCGCCTGACGCGCCGGTGATCCGGGCTTTCCTCCTCCTGCCGCTGCTCGTCGCGGGCAGCGCCGCGTGCGACGCGAAGGCGCCGGCAAGCACCGCCCTGCCCGAGGCGCCGCCGCCGATCGTCCGGCTTTCGCCGGCGGGCGCACTGCCCGCGCTGACCGGCCGAGTCGTCGACGAGGCGGACGTCCTGAGCGCGGAGGCGGAAGCCGCCGTGGTCGAGCGTCTCGCGGCCCTGGAGAGGGAGACGAGCGATCAGATGGTCGTGGTGACGGTGAAAAGCCTCGAGGGCGAACCGATCAACGATCTCGCTCGGCGCCTGGGCAATGGCTGGGGGATCGGACGGAAGGGTGTCGACAACGGCGTTCTCCTGGTCGTTGCGCCCGCCGACCGCCAGGCCAGGATCGAGGTCGGCTATGGTCTCGAAGGCCTGCTCACCGACGAGCGGGCGCAAAGGATCATGGACCATGAAATCGTCCCGGCGTGCCGCGAGGGGCGTTGCGACCGCGCCATAGCGGACGGCGTCGCCGCGATCGCCACGCTTCTGCGGAGCAAGGACAAGCGGCCACAGCGCAAGCGGGGGGGCGGCTGATGCGGGGGCTGCTCCTGTTTCTCCTGCTGTTGCTCGCGGGACCCGCCTCGGCTCAGGATTTTCCCAAGCTGACCGGCCGGGTCGTCGACGCGGCCAACATCATCCCCGATTCCGGCGAGGCGGCGCTGACCCAGAAGCTGGAGACGCTCGAGACCGCGAGCAGCCGGCAGCTGGTGGTCGCCACCGTGCCGAGCCTGCAGGGCTATGACATCGCCGACTATGGCTATCAGCTCGGGCGCAGCTGGGGGATCGGCCAGAAGGGCGCGAACAACGGGATGATCCTGCTGGTGGCGCCCAATGAGCGCAAGGTGAGGATCGACGTCGGCTACGGGCTGGAGCCGATCATGACCGACGCGCTTTCCCACCAGATCATCACCCGGCAGATCCTCCCCAGGTTCAAGGCCGGTGACTATCCCGGCGGGATCAACGCCGGCGCGGACGCGATCATCGGGCAATTGCAGGCGCCCCTCGAGCAGGCCGAGCAGAAGGCGCTCGCGGCGCAGCAGGCGCAGCGGCAAAGGGGAGGCAGCGGCGGCGGCGGCTCCATCTTCCCGCTCGTCTTCTGGGGAATCGTCTTCGTCTTCGTCATCCTGCCGATGCTTCGCGGCGGCCGGCGCGGCCGGCGCCATCGCCGCTCCGGCGTCTGGGTCTGGGGGCCGGGCCTGGGCGGCGGGGGCGGCTGGGGCGGCGGCTCGAGCGGCGGCGGCTTCGGAGGCTTCGGCGGGGGAGGCGGCGGCTTCGGCGGCGGCGGCGGCTCGTTCGGCGGCGGCGGAGCGTCGGGAGGATGGTGATGCCGGCGTTCAGCGAGGCGGACCACGCCCTCGTCACCCAGGCGGTGGCCAAGGCGGAGCGAAGCAGCGACGGCGAGATCGTCACCATCGTCGCGCCCCGCTCAGACGCCTATCACGACGTCGGCCTACATTATGCGGTGCTGCTGATGCTCCTGGTCCCGATCGCGTTCGCGGTCGTCCCGCAGGGCTGGATCGACTGGGCGGTGGGCACTTTCCTCGGCTGGAATTACGAGCTCGGCCGCGGGTTCGTCATGACCTTTCTGTTCGCGAAGATGGCGGGAGCCTTCCTGCTCGTCTGGCTGCTGTTCAAGTGGATGCCGCTGCGAATGGCGCTCACTCCGTCGGGCACCAAGACCCGCCGGGTGCGCCGCCGCGCCGTCGAGCTGTTCCGCGCCGGCACCGAGAAACGGACCAAGGGCCGTACCGGCATCCTCCTCTATCTCTCGCTGCTCGAGCATCGGGCGGAGATCGTCGCCGACCAGGCCATCCACAGCCAGGTGGAGGCCGACGTCTGGGGCGAGGCGATGGCGGCGCTCGTCGAAGGCGTGAAGGCGGGGCGGCCCGGCGAGGGCATGGCCCTCGCGGTCGAGAAGATCGGCGAGGTGCTCGCGACATGCCTTCCGCCCACGCTCGACAACCCCAACGAGCTGCCCGACCGGCTGATCGAGCTGTGAGCGCCTCCGGGCGGGACCGGGGCGAGGGAGAAGCCGAAATCGTCTGGAGCGGCCGCTTCATCGAAGCCAAGCGGCTCGGCACATGGGAGTTCGTCTCCCGGACCCGCGGGATCGGCGCCGCCGTGATCCTCGCCGTCGACGAGGGGCATGTCATCCTGGTCGAGCAATATCGGGTGCCGATCGCAGCGCTCTGCCTGGAGCTTCCCGCCGGCCTGGTCGGCGATCAGCAGCAGGGCGAGGAGGCCGCCGCGGCCGCGATCCGCGAGCTGGAGGAGGAGACGGGCTACCGCGCCGAGGGGATGGTCGATCTCGGCCGCTTCCACGCTTCTCCGGGAATGTCTTCGGAAGGCTTCACATTGCTTCGGGCCGAGGGGCTGAGGCGCGTGGGCGAGGGCGGAGGCGTGGAAGGCGAGGAAATCGCCGTCCACCGGGTGCCGCTGGCGCAGGCGGCGGAGTTCGTCGCCGAGCGCCGAGCGGCGGGAGTGGCCATCGACGTCAAGCTATTGTTGCTGCTGGGAGCGGGGATGCTGTCCTGATTCCTCCCCGAGCTTGCTCGGGGAGGGGGACCAGGCGAAGCCTGGTGGAGGGGAAATTCCCGCCCGGCTTTGCCCCTCCACCACGCCGCTTTGCGGCGCGGTCCCGCTCCCCGAGGCTAGCTCGGGGACGAATTTTCTACTTAGGCCCCAAAGAGACTCGGTGCTCGAGCCGGTTGTCGCGGCAGGTGAACAGCTCGGTCTGGCTGGCGGGCATGAGCGGGTCGGGCGAGTCTCCGGCCAGGTCGAGCACCTCGAAATAGCCGAGGCGGCCGTCTTCCTCGCGCTTCAGCGGGTCGACGCGGTTGCCGAGCCGCTCCTTTGCGGGGAGGGCGGCGACCCGGGCGAGCGCCGCTCCGTGCCGGCGCTCCAGAGCCCGCTCGCAGGCGGCGCGGCTCTCGAAGCTCTCATATTTGGGATCGATCTCGATCGTCGCGCCCGCCGCGGCGGCGCCGCTCGCCGCCGCCAGGAGCAGGGCCCCCGCGGCCCTTACCCGAAAGGCGGTCATCTGAAATTGTCCGCATAGGCCTGGAGCTTGAGCTTGCGCTCGGCGGGCGGGACGAGGTGGACGGCGATGCCGTTCTTCTCGGCATAGGCCTGGGCCGCCTCCAGCGTCGGAAAGGCGATCGTCACCTGTGCCTGAGTGTCGCCGCCGCCCGACCAGCCGGTGAGCGGATCGGGCACGTGGGGCTTGTGCGATTCGAACTGAAGCACCCACTCGCCGGTCCGGGCATTGCCCGACTGCATCGCATTTTTCGACCGCTGGAAGATCCGCGCCGCCGCCATGGTTGAAGCTCCTTCTGCCGGTCGGTGGTGCCCGGATTCGCGGTTTTAATCAACCGGCTCAGCGTCATCCCGGCGGAGGCCGGGGCTCATGGAGCCCTCTTCTCGTCACCCCGGCGAAAGCCGGGGCCTCGTGGAGACCCGCTGCGACTTCTCGTCCTGGGGTCCCGGCTTTCGCCGGGATGACGTCACTTGGCGCGGCTCGCCGCCTTCTTCGTCCTCAACGTCGGGTCCGCCGAGGCCGGATCGTCGGGCCAGGGGTGTTTGGGGTAGCGGCCGCGCATCTCCTTGGCCACGGCGGCCCAGCTTCCGCTCCAGAAGCCGGGCAGATCCCTTGTGGTCTGGATCGGCCGGCCCGCGGGCGAGGTCAGGCTCAGGACCAGCGGCATCCGTCCGCCGGCGACCGCGGGATGCTCCGAGAGACCGTAGAGCGCCTGCACCCGCACCGTCACCGTCGGCCCCGCCTCGGCCTCGTAGTCGATGGCATGGCTGCTTCCGGCGGGCGTTTCGAAGGCGTTCGGCGCGAGCCGGTCAACCGCCTTGCGGCCGTCCCAGCCGAGGCGCGAGTCCAGGATCCCCGACAGGCCCGACGGATCGATGTCGCGCAGGGCGCGCTTGCCGGCGACGAGCAGCGGAAGCCACTCGTCCAGCGAGGCCAGCAGCGCTTCGTCCGAAAGGTCCGGCAGGCCCGGGTCGTGGCCGCGCGCGAAGGCCGCCCGGCGGCGCAGGGAGCGGGCGGAGTCGCTCCAGGGCAGCAGATCGAGGCCGTGGAGGCGGACGCCCTCGACGAGCGCCGCCGAGACTTCCTCGGGAGGCGCCTTCATGTCCTGTCCCTCGGACAGGGTGATCGCTCCGAGGCGTCGGCCGCGGCGGGCGCGGACGGTGCCGCTCGCGGGATCGAAGCTGAGCCGGGTGGCGCTCTCGATCCGCTCGCCGAACAGCGCCTCGACCTCCGCCTCGCCGATCGCCGCGGCGGAGAGGATGCGGGCGCCGGCGGCGGTGCCGGCCACCTCGCCGACGGCCAGCCAGTCCTCGCGGGCGAGCGGGGAATGCGGATCGAGCCTGAAGCCGCGGCCGCCGGCGCTGATCCAGTTCTCGCCGGAAGCGTCGCGGCGCTTCGAAAGCCGGTCGGGAAAGGCGAGGGCGAGGCAGGGGGCCACCTCCCCGTCATCCCGGCGAAAGCCGGGACCTGCGGCCGGAAGGGCTCGGCCGGTCTCTCCGAGGTCCCGGCTTTCGCCGGGATGACGGGTGAGCTGCTCCCACCGCCTCGCCAGCCCCCGGGCCGAGTCCGCCCTCCGGCCCCGTTCGCCGCGCCAGCGCCGGAGCCTCGCCTCCAGATCGACGTCGTTGCCGCCCAGCCCGCGCTCCGAAAGAAGCGCCGCGACCTCGGCGGCCGTCCGGCCCCAGCCCCGCCCGCTCGCCTCGACCAGCATGTGCGCGAGGCGCGGCGGCAGCGGGAGGGCGGCGATCGCCTTGCCGTGCGCGGTCGGCCGTCCGGCCTCGCCCAGCGCGCCGAGGGAGTGGAGGCGCCGGCGCGCTTCGTCCAATGCGGCGGCGGCCGGCGGGTCGAGCCACTTGAGCTCGCGGGGATCGGACACGCCCCAGAGCGCGCAGTCGAGCAGCAGGGCGCTCAGATCGGCTTCCGATATTTCGGGCGGATCGAAGCGCGGCAGGCCGGCCGTCGCCGCTTCCTCCCAAAGCCGGTAGACGACCCCCGGCCCCTGCCGGCCCGCACGACCGGCGCGCTGGGTGACGGCGGCCCGGCTCGCCCGTTCGGTGACGAGGCGGGTGATGCCTGCGCCGCGATCGTAGCGCGGGCGGCGGGCGAGGCCGGAATCGACGACGATCCGGACTCCGTCCAGGGTCAGGCTGGTCTCGGCGATGGACGTCGCGACCACGATCTTGCGCCGCCCGGGCGGCGGCGCGGCGATGGCGGCGCGCTGGGCGCCGGGCTCGAGGCTGCCGTGGAGCCGGTGGAGCTCGATTCCGGCCGGAAGCCCTTCGAGCCGCTCCACCGTGCGCTCTATCTCGGCCACGCCCGGGAGGAAGGCGAGGATCCCGCCCTCGGCTTCGGAGACCGCCCGCCGGATCGCCGCCGCCATCTCGTCCTCGATCCGTTTCTCCGCGGAGCGGCCGAGGTGGCGAAGCTCTATCGGAAAGCTCCGTCCCTCGCTCTCGATCGCCGGAGCGCCGCCCATCAGCGCCGCGAACCGCTCTCCGTCCAAAGTGGCGGACATGGCGAGGAGCCTCAGGTCGGGCCGAAGCGCACCTTGCGCGTCGAGGGCGAGGGCGAGGCCGAAATCGCTGTCGAGGCTGCGCTCGTGGACCTCGTCGAAGAGCACCGCCGAGACCCCGCCAAGCTCGGGATCGGCCTGGATCCGGTTGCGGAAGATGCCTTCGGTGAGGACGAGGATCCGGGTCCGCGCCGAGCGCTTCGAATCGAGCCGGGTCGCGTAGCCGATCGTCTCGCCGACCCGCTCTCCCGCCAGCTCCGCCATCCGCTCGGCGGCGGCGCGGGCGGCGAGGCGCCGGGGGGAGAGGAGCAGGACTTCCCCCGTGCACCAGGGCTCGGCGAGGAGTGCGGGGGCGACGGCGGTGGTCTTGCCCGCCCCGGGCGGAGCGACGAGGACGGCGTTCGAGGCGCCGCGGAGCGCTTCCAGCAACTGCGGGAGCACGGCGTGGATCGGAAGGTCGCTCACGCCAGACCCCTAACGCCATGCTGAACTTGTTCCAGCATCCAGTTTCGCACGGCCCAATCCGGATTCGACCGACAGCGTTCATGGATTCCGGCATTCGCCGGAATGACGGACAGGCGCCGGGCCTCTCCACGTCTCAAGCGACAAGCGGCGGACGGGTTCGGAGTGACGTCGGCGAAGCAAGGCTTCCCTGGCGAACCCGCTGACCGCTCCAAACGTTCTTCCGGCTCCCACTGTAAGAAGGAGAGCGTTGATGAAGAGACCCCTGCTGCCGCTGGTCGCAGCCGTCGCCGCGATGCCGGCCGCCGCCCAGATCCCCGTGCAGCCGACGGTTCAGGTGTCGGCGGACGCGCCGGTCGTGACCATCCAGGTCAGCGAGCGGGTCGAACGCGCGCCGGACATCGCCCAGGTCAGCGCCGGGGTCACAAGTCTCGCGCCGACCGCCAATGCGGCCCTCGCCGAGACCGCGCGCAAGATGAACGTGGTGATCGCCCGCGCCCGCGCCGCGGGGATCGCCGACCGCGACATCCAGACCAGCGGCATCGGCGTCGAGCCCTCCTATTCCTACCCGGCGCGCGGGCCCCTCGGCGACGTGCCGCCGCGCATCGTCGGCTATCGGGCGACCAACAATGT
>DASVTN010000090.1:0-2510 GCA_036387555.1 Allosphingosinicella sp.
ATATTACCTCTTCTTCTTCGCGTGGCGGGAACGGATGATCATCTTGTCCGTCGATTTGTTGTGACGCGTGCGGGCGCCCTTGGTCGGCTTGCCCCATGGCGTGACCGGGTGGCGACCGCCCGAGGTGCGACCTTCGCCGCCACCATGCGGGTGATCGACCGGGTTCTTGGCGACGCCGCGGGTGAGCGGACGCCGGCCCATCCAGCGCGTGCGGCCGGCCTTCGCGAAATTCTGGTTCTGGTTGTCCGGGTTGGAGACGGCGCCGACCGTTCCCATGCAATCGGAACGGACATAGCGCTGCTCGCCCGAGTTCATCCTGACGATAACCATGCCGCGGTCGCGGCCGACGACCTGGACGTAGGTTCCGGCGGAGCGCGCGATCTGGCCGCCCTTTCCCGGCTTCATCTCGACGTTGTGGACGATGGTGCCGACCGGCATCTGGCCGAGCTCCATGGCGTTACCCGGCTTCACGTCGACCTTGCGGCCGGCGACGACGGTGTCGCCCGGAGCAAGGCGCTGGGGAGCGATGATGTAGGTCAGCTCCCCATCCTCATACTTCACCAGAGCGATGAAGGCGGTGCGGTTGGGATCATATTCCAGCCGCTCGACGGTGGCGGGAACGTCCCACTTGCGACGCTTGAAGTCGATATAGCGGTAGCGCTGCTTGTGGCCGCCCGCGATTCCACGCGAGGTCACATGGCCCTTGTTGTTGCGGCCGCCGGTCTTCCTCTTGCCTTCCGTCAGCGCCTTGACAGGCTTGCCCTTCCAGAGCGCCGACTTGTCGACGAGGATCAGGCCGCGCTGCGACGGGGTCGTCGGGTTATATGTCTTGAGTGCCATCGTCTCTGCCTCAGATCCCGCGGGTGATGTCGATCGGGTCCTGGCCCGGAGCCAGGGTCACGATCGCCTTCTTGACGTCCGAGCGCGTGTAGGGGCGACCCTTCCAGCGCTTGGTCTTGCCCTTCTGCGTGAGCGTATTCACGCTCGCGACCTTGCGGCTGAACAGCGCCTCGACGGCGGCCTTGATCTGCGGCTTGGTGGCGTGGTTGGCCACCTTGAAGACGACCGCGTCATGCTCGGAGAGCATGGTCGTCTTCTCGGTGATCAGGGGCGCGAGGACGACATCATAATGGTTGATGTCGACCGGGCCCTGCTTCTTCGCGGCTTTAGCCATTGAACCTGGCCTCCAGCGTCTCGACGGCGGCGCGGGTCAGCACCAGCGTGTCATGGTTGAGGATGTCGTAGACATTGGCTCCGACGGCGGGGAGCAGATCGATCTCGCGGAGGTTGCCGGCCGCCAAGGCGAAGCCGACGTTGAGCGCGTCGCCGTCGATCACCAGGGCGTTGCGGCCCAGGTTGAGGCCGGCCAGCCGCTCCCTGAGCGCCTTGGTCTTGGCGGCGTCCAGATCGAGGTTCTCGAGGACGACGAGATTGCCGTCCCGCGCCTTCGACGAAAGCGCCATCCTGAGCCCGAGCGCGCGGACCTTCTTGTTGAGCGACGGATCGAAATCGCGGACCCGGGGGCCATGAGCCTTGCCGCCGCCGATGAAGATCGGAGCGCGCCGGTCGCCGTGGCGGGCGGTGCCGCCGCCCTTCTGGCGGCCGTACTTCTTGCCGGTGCGGGCGACGTCGGAGCGCTCGCGGGCCCCGCGGGCGGTGCCGCGGCGCTTCTCGAGCTGCCAGGTGACGACTCGGTGGAGGATGTCGGCGCGCGGCTCGATGCCGAAGATCTCGTCGGAGAGCTCGATGTCGTTACCGGCCTTGCCGCCGTCCAGGGTCTGAACCTTGACCTTCATGGCTTAGCTTTCCTTGCTGTCGTCGGCCGCGCCGGAATCCGCCTGGGCGTCGGACTCGGCGACACCGGCGGCGACTTCGTCGGCGCCCGGCAGCGGCGGCAATTCGTGGGTGGCGGCAGCCTCGACCATTCCGGCGGGGGCTTCCTCATGCTCGATCGTCTCGGCGATCGCACGGATGCCGGCCGGGTAGGGAACGCCCTCCGGACGCGGGATCTTCACCGAATCCTTGACGAGCAGCCAGCCGCCCTTGTGGCCGGGCACGGAGCCCTTGACGAAGAGAAGGCCGCGCTCGAGGTCGGTGCGGACGATTTCGAGATTCTGCTGGGTGCGGTTCTTCGCGCCCATGTGGCCGGCCATCTTCTTGTTCTTGAAGACCCGGCCCGGATCCTGACGCTGACCGGTCGAGCCGAGCGCGCGGTGCGAGACGGAGACGCCGTGGGTGGCGCGCATGCCGCCGAAACCCCAGCGCTTCATTCCGCCCTGGAAGCCCTTGCCCTGGGTCGAGCCCTGGATGTCGACGTACTGGCCGGCGACGAAATGGTCGGCGGTGATCTCCGCGCCCACGTCGAGCAGCGCGTCTTCGGCGACGACGAACTCGGCGACCCGCGCCTTCGGCTCCACCTCGGCCTTGCCGAAATGGCCGCGCTGCGGCTTGGCGACGTTCTTCACCTTGGCGGTGCCGGCGCCGAGCTGGACGGCGGTATAGCCGTCGCG
>DASVTN010000091.1:0-41320 GCA_036387555.1 Allosphingosinicella sp.
GGCCTGGTCGTTCTGGTTGCCCTTGGCCGCGAAGGCCGGCGTCCCGGCGACCATCGCGAGCGCGGCGGCCGACGTGAAAATGATCTTGATGTTCATCCGCTTACTCCTTTTGCTTCATCCCTCCCCGAACTCCTACGCCCGGCCTCGCGGCGGGCCTATAGGGGCACGGGTCGCCGGCAGAAGCGTGCGGACCGTTCGTCGAAAAGCGCGGCTTTCGGGGGCGGATCGTCCTCCCCTGCGTCATCCCGGCGAAAGCCGGGACCTCATTGAGGAAGGCTCGGCGGGTCTCACCGGGATCCCGGGTTTCGCCGGGATGACGGCCGCCCTACCGCCCGCGGTGACGGATGTTCGAGGGGCGGCCGCGGCGGCCCTGGGGATGGCCGCGCTTCTCCTCGCCTCGCCGGCCGTCGCGGCGGGGGCCGCCGCCCGGCCTCGCCGGCGCCTGGCCGGAGCCGGGAAGCTCGAAGCGGAGGCCGCCGGAGACGGGGTTGGCCTCGACAAGCCTCAGCTTCAGGCGCTGGCCGGGGCTGAAGCGCTCGCCGCTGTCGTCGCCGACGAGACTCTGGCTGGCTTCCTCATAGCGGTAGTAATCGGTGCCGAGGGTGGACACGGGCACCAGGCCGTCGCCGCCGAGCCCCTCGACGGTCGCGAAGAAGCCGAACGGCTGCACTCCGGTGATCCGGCAGTCGACGAGATCGCCCACCCGCTCCGAGAGATAGGCGGCGACATAGCGGTCGAGGGTCTCGCGCTCCGCCTCCATCGCCCGGCGCTCCAGCTGCGAGATGAGCTCGCCGGTCACCTCCATCCCCTCCGCTTCCTGGTCGGTCAGGCCGCCTTCGCCGAGGCCGAAGGCCCGGACGAGGGCGCGGTGCACGACGAGATCGGCATAACGGCGGATCGGGCTGGTGAAATGGGCGTAGGAGCCGAGCGCCAGGCCGAAATGGCCCTTGTTGTCGGGGGAATAATAAGCCTGGGTCTGGGTGCGGAGGATCTGCTCCATGACCTGGGGGCGGAAATCGGCCTCTCCGATCCGCTCGATGATCCGGTTGAACGTCGCCGGCTGGATGACCTGGCCGAGCGCGAACTCGACGTCGAAGGTCTTGAGATAATCCTTGAGGGCGACCAGCTTCTCGCGGCCGGGCGGCTCGTGGTCGCGGTACATGACCGGCGCCTTCTTGGCCTCCAGCGCCTTCGCCGCGGCGACGTTGGCGGCGATCATGTAATCCTCGATGAGCTTGTGCGCGTCGAGCCTCTCGCGCGGAGCGACCGAGAGGATCCGCCCCTTCTCGTCCAGAACCACCCGCCGCTCGGGAAGGTCGAGGTCGAGCGGCGCCCTCTTCGCGCGCGCGGAATAGAGCGCCCGCCAGCAGGCCCAGAGCGGCTTCAGCGTGGATTCGACGAGGGCCGGATCGACGGCCGGCGGCTCGGCCTCGATTTCGGGCATGGAGCAGGGGGAGGAGAAGAGGTCTACCGACTCCGCTTCCTCCCCGAGCTTGTCTCGGGGAGGGGGACCATCCGAAGGATGGTGGAGGGGCGACTCGGAGTCCGTATTTCCCCTCCACCGCGCTTCGCGCGGTCCCCCTCCCCGAGCGAGCTCGGGGAGGATCTCAAGCGCGTCGATCGCCGCCTGGGCGTCCTCGTAGGCGATGTTGGCGGCGATCCGGACCCGAGCTCGGCTGAAGCGCCAGCTCTTCAGCTGCCCCTCCCTGGAGACCTGCAGGTGGCAGACGAGGGCGGCGCGGTCCTCGCCCTCCTTGAGCGAGCATATCTCCGCGCTCAGCGTCTCGGGGAGCATCGGGACGACCCGATCGGGGAAATAGACGCTGTTGCCGCGCTTCCTCGCTTCCTTGTCGAGCGCCGAGCCGGAGCGGACGTAGTAGCTGACGTCGGCGATCGCGACGATGGCGCGCCAGCCGCCCGCATTGGCCGGATCGTCGTCCGGGGCGGCCCAGACCGCGTCGTCATGGTCGCGGGCGTCGGCGGGATCGATGGCGACGATGGGAATGGCGGTGAGATCCTCGCGCTCGCCCAGCGGCTGCTCCGCCACCCTCTCCGCCTCGACGAGGACCTGATCGGGGAATTCGTGGGGGATGCCGTGCTTGTGGATGGCGATGAGGCTGAAGCTTCGCGGCGCGAAGGGATCGCCCAGGATTTCCGATACCCGGGCGGTGAGGCGGGGCGGCCGGCCGGCCTTTTCGGCCAGGACGAGGTCGCCGGGCCGGGCGTCGCCCACGTCGGAGATGGGAAGCTCGCGCCGTTCCTTCTTCTCCACGGGGCGAAGCCAGAAGCCCTGCCCCTCCTGATGGACCACCCCGAGGACGAGTTCGCTGCCCTTCACCAGCTTCTTCATCGGATGGGCGGCCCAGCCGTTGCCGCGCTGCTCGGTGCGGGCGAGGAGGCGGTCGCCGACGCCGAGGGCGGAGCCCCTGCCCTTGCGCTCCAGCACACGGATCCGCGGTTCCGGCAGGTCCGCCTCCCACCGCTCCGGCACGGCCCAGGCCTGGCCGCTGTCGTCGATGTCGGAGACGCGCAGCACCGTCACCTTGGGCACGCCGCCGGACTGGTGGAAGGCCCGGCCGGGCGAGGAGTCGATCAGCCCCTCGTCCGCCATGTCGTGGAGCAGGGTCTTGAGCGCGATCTTGTCGTGCCCGGAGAGGCCGAAGGCGCGGGCGATCTCCCGCTTGCCCGCGGGAGCGTCGCTCGAGGCGATGAAATCGAGTATCTGCTCGCGGCTTGGGAGGCCGCTTCGGGTGGGTTTTTTAGCCATCTACGTCCCAACCCCGTCACGCCGGACTTGATCCGGGGTCCACCTTCTCCTCGCGCTCGGGAAGGAAGAAGGTGGATGCCGGATCCAGTCCGGCATGACGATTACACTCACGGCGTCGCCGGCGGCGGCGGCGTGTAGGGCCGGAAGGCCCCGCCCGGGACCGCGGATGCGACCGGGCTCTCGAAGCCGTCCTTCGAAACCGACGAGACCCCGAAGACGTAATCGTCGACCCGGACCCCCTTGAGGACCTGCACGCAGGTGGCGACCAGGGCGTCCCGCGAACCCGGCGCGGCCGGGCGGGCCGGGCATTTGTCCAGATCGGCATAGCCGACCCGCAGGCTGTGCTGCCAGCCGGCGGCATCGGTCCGCCGCCAGCGCACGACATAGGCCTCGGCGCCCCTCACCGGATGCCAGGCCAGGGTGGTGTCGGTGGAGACGGCGCCCTCCACCCGGGGCTCCGGCGGCTGGGGAGCGCTCGCCAGCGCCGCCAGCGCCGCCACGTTCAGCTTCACGACCTTGGTCAGATAGGCGAAGTCCATCTTGTCGATCGTGTCGCCGTACTGGATCCCGTTCTCGACCCGAAGGTCCTGGTGCTGCCAGTTGTAATTCTCGATGGCGACGGTGATCCGGACCGCCGGGAAGCCGGCGTTGAGCATCTCGGTATGGTCGCCGCCGCGGCCGAAGCGGTCGTTGCGCCAGATCTGGCGCACGTCGAGGCCGAGCGAGAGATCGTCGGCGAACCCGTCCAGCCAGCGGGAGATGTTGCGCGACGGAGCGTCGTTCTCGCCGCCGAGGCTCCGGATGCGGGCGGCGAGGTCCTCGTGGCCCTGCCAGCGGATTCCTTCCGAAAAGACACGGACATGGGCGTCGTCGCACTTGCCGTCCGAGCCGCAGCTGTTGCCGATGATGTCGTTGTTGAGGTTGGCGATCACTTCCCAGCCCTGCGCCTTGGCGTAATCGGCCATGATCTTGCCGCCGAGCAGGCCCTGCTCCTCGCCGGACAGGGCCGCGTAGACGATCGTGTAGGGGAATTTGTGCTTCGACAGGACCCGCGCCGCCTCGATCACCGCGGCGGTTCCGGAGCCGTCGTCGTTGGCGCCCGGCGAATCCGCGGTCGCGTTCATCACGTCGGTGACCCGGCTGTCGATATGGCCCGAGATGATCACCACCCGGTTGGGATCCGCGGTTCCGCGCTGGACGGCGAAGACGTTGGTGACTTTGGTCGGAGCCGGGACCCGGCGGCCGGTGACGACATCGGAAGGCGTGACCACCTTCAGGCAGCCGCCGCAGGCGCGCGCGTAGCGGGCGAATTCCGCTTCGGTCCACCTCAGCGAAGCGCCGATGCCTCGCTTGGGATCGGTCTGCGAGGAGAGCGTGTGGCGGGTCCCGAAGCTCACCAGCTTCTCGACGATGGCGCGAAGCCGCTCCTGGCTGACCGAGGCGGCGATCTCCTGCGGAGTGGCGGCCGAGGCGGGGGCGGCGAGAAGGAAAGCGGGGAGGAGCAGCGCAAGCTTTTTCATGATCTTGGCCCCTGAACCTCTCGGGCGGAATTCGCAAGCCAGGGTAAGCCACAGTGCTTTACACCCCTAAAACACTCTGCCAGACCCGCGAGCGAACATCCGGGTTGGGGAACTCCTTCAAATGCTAGAACTCGCCGACGTCAGCCACGTCTATCCGAACGGCACTCGCGCTCTGGACCATGTCACCTTGTCCATTCCGCGGGGCATGTACGGCCTGCTCGGGCCGAACGGCGCGGGCAAGTCGACGCTGATGCGGACGGTGGCGACTCTCCAGACGCCGACGGACGGCTCGGTCCGCTTCGGCGACATCGACATCGTCGCCGAGCCGGAGAAGCTGAGGCGCACCCTCGGCTACCTTCCCCAGGATTTCGGGGTCTATCCCCGGGTCTCCGCCTACGACATGCTCGACCATATGGCGGTCCTCAAGGGGATCGCCTCGGCCTCGGACCGCAAGCAGACGGTCGAGGCCCTGCTCCACCAGGTCAACCTCTGGAGCGTTCGCAAGAAGGCCCTGGCCGGCTTTTCCGGCGGCATGCGACAGCGCTTCGGGATCGCCCAGGCGCTGATCGGCAATCCCGAGCTGATCATCGTGGACGAGCCGACCGCGGGGCTCGATCCGGAAGAGCGCAACCGCTTCCTCAACCTCCTCGCCGAGATCGGCGAGAATGTCGTGGTGATACTTTCCACCCATATCGTCGAGGATGTCTCCGACCTCTGCCCGAGGATGGCGGTGCTCGCGAACGGGCGGATCCAGCTGGAAGGCGCTCCCCTCGAGCTCATCCGGGCGACGAGCGGGCGGATCTGGATGAAAGTGATCGAGCGCGGGGAGATCGACTCCTACCGGGAGAAATACGAGCTGATCTCGACCCGCCTGTTCGCCGGCCGGACGGTCATCCACGTCCTCGCCGATTCGGATCCGGGCGACGGCTTCGCCTCGGTCGAAGGCGGGCTCGAGGACGTCTATTTCTCGACCCTCGCCCAATCCCGCCGCGCCGCCTGAGGAGCAAGCATCATGTTCCTCAAGATCGCGAGCTTCGAGCTTCGCTACCAGCTGAAGAACCCGGTCTTCTGGGTGGCGGCGATATTGTTCCTGCTGATGACCTTCGGGGCGATGGCCTCGGAATCGGTCCAGATCGGCGCCGGCGGCAACATCCACAAGAACAGCCCGGTGGCGCTGACCCAGGTGCAGATAATCCTCGGCCTGTTCTTCATGTTCGTCACCACGGCCTTCGTCGCCAACGTCGTCGTCCGCGACGACGAGACCGGATTCGGCCCGATCGTCCGCTCCACCCCGATTACCCGACTCCAATATCTGGGCGGGCGCTTCGCCGGAGCGATCGCGGCCGCCGCCCTGGCCTTCCTGTTCATCCCGCTCGGCCTGTGGATCGGCTCCCTCATGCCCTGGATCGACCCGGAGACCCTGGGGCCGAACCGGCTCGCTTATTATGCCTACGGCCTCTTCGTCTTCGGCGTTCCCAACCTCATCGTGACCGGCGCCGTCTTCTTCACCGCGGCGACCCTCACCCGGTCGATGATGTGGACCTACGTCTCGGTCGTCGTCTTCTTCCTCGCCTGGCTCATCCTCAGCGGAATCGCGCAGGCCAAGCCCGAGCTTCGCGACACGATCGCGCTGATCGAGCCCTTCGGAATCGGTGCGATAAGCAGCGCGATCCGCTACTGGACCACGGCCGAGCGCAATCTGGGACTGCCCCCGATCGAAGGCACCATCCTCTTCAACCGGCTGATCTGGCTTGCGGTCGCCTCCGCCTTCCTCGCCTTCGCGATCGCGCGCTACCGCTTCGCCGAGCCCGGCCTGTCCAAGAAAAAGAAGAAGGCGCAGGCCGTCGAAGCGCCGTTCGTCCCCTCCTCCGCGCCGGCGGCTCCGCTGCCGGGCGCGGGCGGCTCGGCCGCCTGGGCCCAGCTCAAGGCGCGAACCGGCTTCGAGATGAGGCAGGTCTTCAAGAGCCCGGCCTTCGTCGTCCTCGTCGCGCTGGGAGTGATCAACACCTTCGCCAACCTCTGGTTCAGCGGCGAGATGTTCGGGACTCCCACCCGTCCGGTGACCCGGGCGGTGATCCCGATCCTTTCCGGATCCTTCACCCTCTTCCCGGTCATCATCGCCATCTATTATGCCGGCGAGCTGGTCTGGCGCGAGCGCGACCGGCGCATGCACGAGATCATCGACGCGACTCCGCTTCCCAACTGGGCCTATGTGATCCCCAAGACCGCCGCGGTCGCCCTGGTCCTGTTCACCACCCTCCTGTTCGGAACGCTCGCGGCCATCCTCGTGCAGCTGGTCAAGGGCCACGGCGACATCGAGATCGGCAAATATCTGCTCTGGTTCGTTCTGCCCAACGCGGTGGGCACGGTGCTGATCGCCGTCCTCGCCGTGTTCGTCCAGTCGGTGAGCCCGAACAAATATGTCGGTTGGGCGGTGATGGTGGTCTACATCGTCACCACCATCGTCCTCACGGCCCTCGGCTTCGAGCACAATCTCTACCAATATGGCAACGCCCCGGACGTGCCCCTATCGGACATGAACGGCTCCGGCGGCTTCGAGGCCGGCGCCTGGTGGTTCCGCCTCTACTGGGCCGCCTTCGCCGTCATCCTCCTGGTCCTCTCGCACCTGCTGTGGCGGCGCGGCACGGAGACGAGGCTCAAGCCGAGGCTGAAGCGGGCGCCCAGGCGCCTCGCCGGCACCCCGGGGATCATCGCCGGGGCCGCGCTCGCCGTGTTCGCCGGCACCGGCGCCTATGCCTGGTACAACACCAACGTCCTCAACCGCTTCGAAACCAGCGACGCGCGGGACGCCTGGGCGGCGGAATATGAGAAGAAGTTTCTCAAATATGCGAACCTTCCGCACCCGACGATTTCGAACGTGGTGCTCGACGTCGCCCTCTATCCTTCGGAAACCCGGGCAGTCGTCACCGGCCGTTACGACATCACCAACCTCACTGCGACGCCGATCCGCGAAGTCCATGTGCGCATGCCCGGCCGCGATCTCGAGCTTCTCGGTCTCGCTTTCCCAGGCGCCTCGCTCCGCGCCGATCACACCGAACATGGCTACCGCATCTACGCGCTCGAAGCGCCGATGAACCCGGGGGAAAGCCGGACGCTCAGCTTTAAGACCCGGCGCTGGCAGCGCGGCTTCCGCAATTCGACCGGCGACACGCGCCTGGTCCGCAACGGCACCTTCCTCAACAATTACGAATTCGCGCCCGTCATCGGGATGGACCGCTCGGCGCTTCTCCAGGAGCGGTCGAAGCGCCGCAAATACGGCCTGCCGCCCGAGCAGCGGCCGGCGAAGCTCGAGGATCTTTCGGCGACGCACAAAGGCGATGTCGGCGGCGGCTGGACGAAAGCGGACATCACCGTCTCGACCGAGGCGGACCAGACTCCGATCGCTCCGGGCAAGAAGGTCTCCGACGTCGTCAGCGGCGGCCGGCGGACGGCGCGCTTCGTCTCCGACGCCCCTATCCTCAACTTCTTCTCGATCCAGTCGGCCCGCTACGCGGAGAAGCACCGCAATCATCGCGGCATCGATCTCGGCGTCTATTATCATCCCACCCACGCCTGGAACGTCGATCGGATGCTCGACGCCATGGCCGGGGCGATGGACTATTACCAGAAAGCCTTCGGGCCCTATCAGTTCGATCAGGCGCGGATCATCGAATTCCCGGCCTACGGGACCTTCGCCCAGGCGTTCGCCAACACGATGCCCTATTCGGAGGCGATCGGCTTCGTCGCCGACAATTCGAACCCCGACAAGATCGACTACGTCACCTACGTCACCGCGCACGAGCTCGGCCACCAATATTGGGGCCACCAGCTCGTCGGAGCGGAGATGCAGGGCGGGACCATGCTGTCCGAGACCCTGGCGCAATATTCGGCGCTGATGGTGATGAAGCACCGCTACGGCGAGGACAAGATCCGCCGCTTCCTCAAGTACGAGCTCGATACCTACCTTCGCCTTCGCGGCGGCGAGCTGGTCGAGGAACAGCCGCTGATGCGGGTCGAGAACCAGCAATATATCCACTACAACAAGGGCTCGCTGGTCATGTACCTGCTCCAGGACCGGCTTGGAGAAGGGGCGGTCAACCGGGCGATCCGTTCGATCCTGGAGAAATACAGGTTCAAGGGCGCGCCCTATCCCCGCTCGATCGAGCTGGTCGAGGCTTTCCGGAAGGAGGCGAAGACTCCCGAGGACCAGGCGCTGATCACCGACCTGTTCGAGCGGATCACCGTCTACGACCTCAAGGCCGGGGAGGCCAAGGCCGTGAAGCGGGCCGACGGCAAGTGGGACGTGACCCTGACGGCGGAGGCGAAGAAGGCCTATGCCGACGGCCAGGGGAACGAGCGCCCAGCGGCCTTCTCCGACAGGATCGCGATCGGCCTCTTCACGGCGGCGCCCGGAACCGGCGCGTTCGACCGGCGCAGCGTGCTGACGATGCAGCGCCAGCCGGTGAAGAGCGGCAAGCAGGTCTTCCGCTTCGTCACCGACCGGAAGCCGACCCATGCCGGTATCGACCCCTACAATTTCTACATCGACCGCAATTCGGAGGATAATGTCGGGCCGGTGACCTAGCTGCGGGGCCGGCAACCTGGCAAGGCGGCGGCGGTTAACGTCATCCCGGCGAAAGCCGGGACCTCGGCGAGACCCGCGGCGCCTTTACGGCCGAGGTCCCGGCTTTCGCCGGGATGACGGTTACCCGGTAACCGTCTGCTCGATCACTCCGAAGATCGGGTGGCCGGCCTCGTCGTCCATCCAGATGCGGACGGTATCGCCGCGCTTGAGGAACTCCGTCCTCGGCTTGCCCTCGAGGATCGTCTCGACCGTCCGGACCTCCGCGATGCAGGAATAGCCGAGGCCGCCCTGGTCGATCGGCTTGCCCGGGCCGCCGTCCGGGCCGCGGTTGGAGACGGTGCCGGAGCCGATGATCGAGCCGGCCCCGATGTTCCGGGTCCTGGCGAGATGGGCGATCAGGGTTCCGAAGTCGAAGGTCATGTCGACGCCCGCGTCGGCCCGGCCGAACGGCTTGCCGTTGAGTTCGACCTTGAGAGCGCCGTGGAGCTTGCCGTCCCTGAAGCGGTCGCCGAGCGCCTCGGGCGTGACGAAGACGGGCGAGAGGGCGGACGCCGGCTTCGACTGAAGAAAGCCGAAACCCTTGCCGAGCTCGCCCGGGATGAGATTGCGCAAGGAGACGTCGTTGACGAGGCCCACGAGCAGGATGTGGGCCTGCGCGTCCTCCGCGGTGATGCCCTGGGGCACGTCGTCCGTCACCACCACCACCTCTGCCTCGCAGTCGCAGCCCCAGGCTTCGTCGGCGAGCGGGATGGGCGAGCGCGGGGGAAGCATTTCGTCGGATCCGCCCTGGTACATAAGCGGATCGGTCCAGAAGCTCTCCGGCATCTCCGCCGCCCGGGCCTGACGGACGAGGGCGACGTGGTTCACATAGGCCGAGCCGTCCGCCCACTGATAGGCGCGCGGAAGCGGTGCGAGCGCCTCGCGCTCATGGAAGCGGTCGCGGGGGATGACGACATGCTCCAGGTCCATGGCGAGCAGTTCGAGCTGAGGGGCGAGCCTGTCCCAGTCGTCGAGCGCCGCCTGGAGGGTGGGGGCGATGTGAGTCGCGTCCGCGCACCAGGCGAGATCGTTGCTGACCACCACCAGCCGCCCGTCGCGGCCGCCTTTCAGGGAACCAAGTTTCATTCATTTCTCCCGTCATCCCGGCGAAAGCCGGGACCTCAGGACAAGAGGTCACGGCGATTCACCACGAGGTCCCGGCTTTCGCCGGGATGACGGGGTGCACTGGCATTTGCATCGCGCCTTGGCTAGTGGGCTGGCAACCCACGAAATCCCAGGTCCGAGGACTTTCCCATGCGTGACATCGATCATTTCATCGGCGGCGCCGCGCTCGCCTCCGGCGAGCGGCAAGGCGACGTGTTCGACCCGAACAACGGCGGCGTCCAGGCCAGGGTTCGCCTCGGCACGTCCGCGGATCTGGAGACCGCCGTCGCCGCCGCCCGGGAGGCCTTCCCGGCCTGGGCCGCGACCAACCCGCAGCGCCGCGCCCGGGTGATGTTCAACTTCAAGGCGCTGGTCGAGGAGCATATGGAGGAGCTCGCCCTCCTCCTCTCCTCCGAGCACGGCAAGGTGATCGCCGACTCAAGGGGCGACATCCAGCGCGGCCTCGAAGTGATCGAGTTCGCCTGCGGAATCCCGCATGCGCTGAAGGGCGAGTACACCCAGGGGGCCGGGCCCGGGATCGACGTCTATTCGATGCGCCAGCCGCTCGGGCTCGTCTGCGGGATCACGCCGTTCAACTTCCCGGCGATGATCCCGATGTGGATGTTCGGGGTCGCGATCGCGTGCGGCAACGCCTTCATCCTCAAGCCCTCGGAGCGCGACCCCTCGGTCCCGGTGCGCCTCGCCGAGCTGATGAAGGCGGCGGGGCTTCCCGACGGGATCCTCCAGGTCGTCCACGGCGACAAGGAGATGGTCGACGCCATCCTCGACCATGAGGAGATAAAGGCGATCAGCTTCGTCGGATCGAGCGACATCGCCCAGTACATCTACAGCCGGGGCACCGCCAACGGGAAGCGCGTCCAAGCCTTCGGCGGCGCCAAGAACCACGGCATCGTCATGCCGGACGCGGACCTCGACATGGTCGTGAACGACCTCGCCGGCGCCGCCTTCGGCTCTGCCGGAGAGCGCTGCATGGCGCTTCCGGTGGTCGTGCCGGTGGGCGAGAAGACCGCGAACAACCTGCGCGAGAAGCTCATCCCTGCCATCGAGGGGCTGAGGGTCGGAGTCTCGACCGACGCCGAGGCCCATTACGGCCCGGTGGTCAACGCCGCCCACCGCAGCCGCATCGAGAATTACATCCAGATGTGCGCCGACGAGGGCGGCGAGCTGGTCGTCGACGGCCGCGGCTTCAAGCTGCAGGGCCATGAGGAGGGCTTCTTCATCGGCCCCACCTTCTTCGACCATGTGAAGCCGAGCTTCCAGAGCTACCAGGAGGAGATTTTCGGACCCGTCCTGCAGATGGTCCGCGCCGACAGTTTCGAGGAGGCGGTCCGCCTCCCCTCCGAGCACCAATATGGCAACGGAGTGGCCATCTTCACCCGCAACGGCCATGCGGCGCGCGAGTTCGCCGCCCGGGTCAATGTCGGCATGGTGGGGATCAACGTCCCGATCCCGGTGCCGGTCGCCTACCACACGTTCGGCGGCTGGAAGCGGAGCGGCTTCGGCGACATCAACCAGCACGGAATGGAGGGCGTCCGCTTCTGGACCAAGACAAAAACCGTGACCCAGCGTTGGCCGGACGGGAGCGTGACCGGGGAGAACGCGTTCGTCATCCCGACGATGGGGTAAACGAAAATCGTATGTCGAGCGTTGTGTATTGCACGGAAATACGAATCATCTAAATCGGGAGAATGACCGCGCCATTCGCTTTCGACACACTGGCGTTCGTCAAGCGGCTCTCCGCTGCCGGCATGCAGTCGCGTCAGGCTGAAGCGCTGGCGGAGGCCCTGACCGCTCATGCCTTTGGCGATCTGGCGACCAAAGCGGATCTAAAGGATCTGGAGCTCCGCCTGACTCTGCGCATGGGCGCGATGTCAGCGGCTTCCGCGGCGCTCACCGTCGCCATTCTCGGTGCGCTGATCTCATTCAACTGAGCGCGATTGCGATTCCCGCCCCACGCGCTAGAGCGCGGGCATGAGCCAGTTCGACCTCAATGACGAGCAGCGCCAGATCCAGGAGATGGCGCGCCAATTCACCGCAGACGCGATTACCCCCCATGCCGGGGAGTGGGACGAGAAGCATATCTTCCCGCGCGACACCATCCGCGAGGCGGCGGCGCTCGGCTTCGGCTCGATCTACGTCTCGGAGGAGAGCGGCGGCATCGGGCTGGGGCGGCTCGAGGCGGCGCTGATCATGGAGGCGATGGCTTATGGCTGCCCTTCGACCTCAGCCTTCATCTCGATCCACAACATGGCGAGCTGGATGATCGACCGCTTCGGATCGGCGGCGGTGAAGGAGAAATATCTTCCCTCCATGATCCCGATGGAGCGCATGGGCTCCTACTGCCTGACCGAGCCCGGCTCGGGATCGGACGCGGCGGCGCTCAAGACGCGGGCGGTGAAGGACGGCGATTCCTACGTCGTTTCCGGCTCGAAGGCCTTCATCTCCGGCGGCGGCGAGAACGAGGTCTATGTCGTCATGGCCCGGACGGGCCAGGAGGGCCCAAAGGGCATCTCCTGCCTGGTTGTCGAGAAGGACATGCCGGGAGTCAGCTTCGGCGCCAACGAGCGCAAGCTCGGCTGGCACTCGCAGCCCACGGCCCAGGTCAATTTCGACGAGGTCCGGGTTCCGGCGGAGAATCTCGTCGGAGGCGAGGGCGAGGGGTTCCGGATCGCGATGATGGGCCTCGACGGGGGCCGCCTCAATATCGGCGCCTGCTCGCTGGGCGGCGCCCAGCGCTGCCTCGACGAGGCTCTGGCCTACACGAAGGAGCGCAAGCAGTTCGGGACCCCCATCGCCGACTTCCAGGCGACCCAGTTCACCCTCGCAGACATGGAAACGGAGCTCCAGGCGGCCCGGACGCTCCTCTACGCCGCGGCGGTGAAGGTGACCGAGAACGCCCCCGACAAGACGCGCTTCGCCGCCATGGCCAAGCGCCTCGCCACCGACACCGGCTCCTCGGTGGTCGACCGCGCGCTCCAGCTCCACGGCGGCTACGGCTATCTGATGGACTATCCGATCGAGCGCTTCTGGCGCGACCTCCGGGTCCATTCCATCCTCGAGGGCACCAACCAGATCATGCGGGTGATCGTCGCCCGGGACATGCTGAGGCAGTGATCGCGAACCGGGCAGTGAGGGTAATCCGTCATCCCGGCGGAAGCCGGGGCCTCAGGACAACAAGTCTCGGCGGGTCTCCCCGAGATCCCGGCTTTCGCCGGGATGACGGTCAATCATGACCCCCGACATCATCACTCGAGTCGAAGGCAAGGTCGGCCGGATCCGCCTCAACCGCCCGAAGGCGATCCACGCGCTCACCCGCGACATGTGCACCGCCATGATCTCCGCCCTCCTCCCCTGGCGCGAGGACACGGACGTCCAGGCGGTGATGCTCGACCATGCCGAGGGCCGCGGCTTCTGCGCGGGGGGCGACGTCGTCATGCTCGCCCGCAGCGGCGCCGGCGACGGCGCGGAGGCGCGCGCCTTCTTCCACGAGGAATATCGGCTCAATCACCTGCTCTTCACCTACGCCAAGCCGACCATCGCCTTCATGGACGGGATCACGATGGGCGGCGGAGTGGGCATCTCCCAGCCCTGCCGCTTCCGAATCGCCACCGAGAACACCCGCTTCGCCATGCCGGAGACGGCGATCGGCCTTTTCCCGGATGTCGGCGGAGGCTGGTATCTGCCGCGGCTGCCGGGCCGCGCGGGCCATTTCCTGGCCCTGACCGGGGCGCGGCTCGACGGCGCCGAGTGCCTCGCCCTCGGCCTCGCCACCCATTACATGCAGTCGCTCGCGCTCGACGACCTCAAGGCTCGGATCCTCAGCCATCCGGAGCGGATCGAAGAGCTGATCGAGGAATTCAGCACGCCCCCTCCCCCCGCCCGGATCGAGGCCAATCTGCCGCTGATCGACCGGTTGTTCGCCTTCGACGATTATGAGGAGATCCTCGCCGCGCTCGAAGCGGACGGCTCCGACTGGGCGAAGACGGAGCTCGAGACGCTGCGCGGCAAGAGCCCGCAGGCCTGCAAGGTCTCGCTCCGCCTGCTCTACGACGGCGCCCGGGTCCAGGATTTCGCGCACGAGATGCGCCAGGAATATGCCGTCGCCACCCGGGTGGTCCAGCGCCACGACTTCGTCGAGGGGGTGCGGGCGCTGCTCGTCAACAAGGACAACAGCCCGCGCTGGCAGCCGGCGGCCCCGGAGGGGGTGTCGGAGCATATGATCGACACCATCTTCGCGCCGATGCCGGAAGGGGAGGAATGGACGCCGCTTTAGCCGCCGCACGCCCGAGGCGGTGAAGAAAGAACGTCACCCCGGACTTGATCCGGGGTCCACCTTCTTTACGGCGGCCCGGATGAAGAAGGTGGATCCCGGATCGACTCCGGGATGACGGTCGGGAGATGCCAATGAACTACGAATCCATCCTGGTCGAGAAGCGCGGCGCCGTCACGCTCATCACCTTGAACCGCCCCAAGGCGCTCAACGCCCTCAACACCGCCGTCCTCGCCGAGCTGATCCACGCCTTCGCCGCCTACGATTCGGACGAAACGCAGCGCTGCGCAGTCCTCACCGGAAGCGAGCGCGCCTTCGCCGCGGGCGCGGACATCAAGGAGATGTCGGACCAGGGCTTCGCCTCGATGTACGGCTCCAACTTCTTCCAGGGCTGGGAGAAGGTCACCGCCACCCGCAAGCCCTGGATCGCCGCGGTCGCGGGCTATGCGCTCGGCGGCGGCTGCGAAGTCGCGATGATGGCCGACTTCATCATCGCCGCCGACACAGCCCAGTTCGGCCAGCCGGAGATCAAGCTTGGCGTCACGCCCGGAATGGGCGGCTCGCAGCGCCTCACCCTCGCCGTCGGCAAGGCCAAGGCGATGGAGATGTGCCTGACCGGCCGGATGAAGGGCGCGGAGGAGGCGGAGCGGTCCGGCCTCGTCGCCCGTGTGGTTCCCGCCGCCGAGCTGGTGGACGAGGCGCTGAAGACGGCCGAAGCGATCGCCGGAATGGCCCCGCTAGCCGCGATGGCCACGAAGGAGCAGGTCAACGCCGCCTTCGAGATGAGCCTCGCCCAGGGCATCGTCTTCGAGCGCCGCCTGTTCCACGGCCTGTTCGGCACCCAGGATCAGAAGGAAGGCATGGTGGCCTTCGTCGACAAGCGTAAGGCTGAGTGGACTGGGCGTTGACGATCTTCCCCGGAACGGGGAGGGGGACCGCGACGCGGAGCGGCGTGGTGGAGGGGGCCCGATGCAGGGCGTGGCTCGGGGCCCCCTCCACCATGCTTCGCATGGTCCCCCTCCCCGTCCCGGGGAGGAATTAGGAGCGCATAATGGCACGGATCGCATTCATCGGGCTCGGCAACATGGGCGGCGGGATGGCCGCGAACCTCGTCAAGGCGGGGCATGAGGTGCGCGCCTTCGACCTGAGCGAGGCGGCGCTCGCCAAGGCTGAGCAGAACGGCTGCTCGCGCGCCGGATCGGCCGCGGAGGCGGTCGCCGAAGCCGAGGCGGTCGTGACCATGCTGCCCGCGGGCAAGCATGTCCGGGAGGTCTACGAACTGAGCGTGATCGGCACCGCTCTGACCACCGCCATCCTGATCGACTGCTCCACCATCGACGTCGGCACCGCCCGCGAGGAGATCGAAAAGGCGGCGAAGGCCGGCTACGCGATGGTCGACGCCCCCGTATCGGGCGGAATCGCCGCGGCCGAGGGCGGCACCCTCACCTTCATGGTCGGCGGCGAAGAGGCGGCGTTCGCGCGGGCGAGCGCCATCCTAGAGAAGATGGGCAAGGCGGTGATCCACGCCGGCGGCCCGGGCTCGGGCCAGGCCGCCAAGATCTGCAACAACATGCTCCTGGGCGCCTCGATGGTCGCGACCTGCGAGACCTTCGTCCTCGCCCAGAAGCTCGGGCTCGACCCGCAGACCTTCTTCGACATCGCCTCCAAGGCGTCCGGCCAGTGCTGGTCGATGACGAGCTATTGCCCGGTGCCCGGCGTCGGCCCGCAGACTCCGGCGGACCGCGGCTATGAGGGCGGCTTCGCGGCCGCGCTGATGCTGAAGGACCTGCGCCTCGCGATGGAGGCGGCCCAGAGCGTCGACGCCTACACGCCGATGGGGTCGCACGCGGAGGAGCTCTACACCCGCTTCGCCGAGGCACTCGGCGGCGGCGGCAAGGACTTTTCCGGGATCATCAAGATGATCGACGACAGCTGGAAGGCCGGGGAGGCGTAATCCGTCATCCCGGCATGACGGTTCAGGTGGCGCGCCGGTAGCTCGCTCCCCCCGCCTTGCGCCGCTCGCCGCCGCCGTAGCGCCTGGCAAGCTCCGCCGCGTCCGGCTCCGCCACCGGCAGCTTCGCGACCGCGGAGCGGCGGCGAAGGTCCTCGACGCAGCGCGCGGCGGCCTTGCCGTCCCAAAGCTCGGGACAGCGCGCGGCGCGCGGTCCCGTCAGAGCCCGGTCCAGCTCCAGCAGCAACGTCTCCGGCGACACCAGCCGGTTCGTGCCCTCTGTGATGGTGACCGGCCGCTCGGTATTCTCGCGCAGGGTCAGGCAGGGGATTCCGAGATAGGTGGTCTCCTCCTGGATCCCGCCCGAATCGGTTATCGCCGCCGCGGCGCCCGTCACCAGGCTCATGAAGCGGACGTAGGGCAGAGGCTCGATCAGCCTGACGCCGGCCCTTGCGAGCCGGCTGTCGAACAGTGCGCCGGCGAGGCGCTTCGCCGTCCGGGGATGGACCGGGAAGACGAGCGCAAGCCGCCTTTGCGCCTCGATCAGCGCATCGACCAGCCGGATGAGCTGGGCCGGATTGTCGACGTTGGAGGGGCGGTGGAGGGTGACCACTCCGTAGGCGCCGCGCTCGAGCCCGAGCTCCCCCGGTACGTCGGCGGCCTCGATCGCCGGGCGGACCAGCTCGAAGCTGTCCAGCATGATGTTCCCGACCCGGGTGATGCGACCGGCCGGGATTCCTTCCGAAAGGAGGTTCTCGTCGCCGTCCGGCGAGGGGGTCCAGAGCACGTCGGCGAGGACGTCGGTGACGAGGCGGTTGAGCTCCTCGGGCATATTGCGGTCGCGGCTTCGAAGCCCCGCCTCGAGATGGACGACGGGGATCCCCAGCTTGCCCGCCACCATCGCGCAGGCGGCGGTGGAATTGACGTCGCCGACGACGATTATCCAGTCCGGCCTGTCGCTTAGCGCCACCTTCTCATAGGCGATCATCACTCCGCCGGTCTGCTCGGCATGGCTGCCCGAGCCCACGCCGAGATGGTGGCGGGGCTCCGGGAGCCTCAGGTCCGAGAAGAAGGCGTCCGACATGTTCACGTCGTAATGCTGGCCGGTGTGGACCAGCACCGGCTCGAAGCCGGGAGCGGCGGCGAGGGCGTGGAAGAGCGGCGCCACCTTCATGAAATTCGGGCGCGCGGCGGCGATCAGGTGGATGCGCTGGACCATGGATGCCGGAGTAGCGCGGAAGCGGTTAAGATAGGGTTTGAGGGGCGCAGAGCGGACGTGGTTTCGCTAGGTCATCCCGGCGAAGGCCGGGACCCATGAACACGGACACTGCCAAGTCTTCACGATCCGTGTTCATGGATCCCGGATCAAGTCCGGGATGACGGTTACCTCAGCACCCCTTCCACCGCCTTCTTCCAGCCCGCCAGCCTGGCCTCCCGAACGTCCGCCGCCATCGCCGGCTCGAACCTCTCGACCGCCCCGCGCATCGCCGCCGCCTCCTCCAGCGAGCCGAACATCCCGCAGCCCACACCCGCCAGCATGGCCGCGCCGAGCGCGGTCGTCTCGACGAAGCCGGGCCGCTCCACCGTCAGTCCGAGCATGTCCGCCAGATCCTGCGCCAGCCAGCCATTGGACGCCATGCCGCCGTCCACCTTCAGGATCTCCCACGGCGCACCGTCGGCCGCGAAGGCCCTCATCAGGTCGTGGGTCTGGTGGGCCATCGCCTCCAGGGCGGCGCGCGCGATATGGGCCCGGCCGGTGGCGAAGCTGAGGCCGGAGATGGCGCCGCGCGCCTCCGGCCGCCAATGCGGAGCGCCCAGCCCGCTGTGGGCGGGGACGATCTGGACGCCGCCGCTGTCGGGCACCGACCGCGCCAGCGCCTCCGTCTCGGCGGCGCTGCCGAGCAGGCCGAGATCGTCGCGAAGCCATTTGACGAGGCTTCCGGCGACGAACACCGAGCCTTCGAGCGCGTAGCGGCGGCGGCCGTCCAGCTGCCAGGCGATGGTGGAGAGCAGCCGGTGGCGGCTTCGGCGAAGCTCCTCGCCGGTGTGGGTGAGAATGAAGGCGCCGGTGCCGTAGGTCGCCTTGCTGTTGCCGGGCGCCAGGCAGGCCTGGCCGATCGAGGCCGCCTGCTGGTCGCCGGCCATCCCGGCGATCGGGATCGGCCTTCCGAAATGCTCCGGCAAGGACTCGCCGAGCGGCCCGGCGCAATCGACGATCTCGGGAAGCATGGAGGCGGAAACGCCCCAGAGGTCGAGCAGCCCTTCGTCCCATCGGCCCGTTTCGATGTGCATGAGCGCGGTTCGGGAGGCGTTGGTGGCGTCGGAGATGCGAAGACCGCCGGTAAGCCGGAAGACGAGCCAGCTCTCGACCGTGCCGGCGCACAGATCCTCCCCCGCCTCGCGAAGCTGCGGCCAGTGACGGAGAGCCCAGGCAATCTTGGAGGCGCTGAAATAGGGGTCGAGCAGGAGGCCGGTCTTCTCCTGAACCACGGGCTCGAAGCCCTTCTCCTTGAGGTCGGCGCAGGCTTGCGCCGTCCGCCGGTCCTGCCAGACGATGGCGGGGGCGAGCGCCCTTCCCGTCCGCCGGCTCCAGAAGACGATCGTCTCGCGCTGGTTGGTGATCCCGAGCGCCGCGATCCGCTCCGCGCCGCCGCCCGCCGCCACCGCCGCCCGGGCGCAGGCGAGGCTCGATGCCCAGATCTCCTCGGCGTCATGCTCGACCCAGCCGGGGCGGGGATAGGATTGCGTGATCTCTCGCTGCTCGGTCGCGAGACAGGTCCCGTCCGCAGCGAACAGCATCGCGCGGGTGCTGGTCGTCCCTTCGTCGATGACCAGGATCAAATCTCCCATCCAGCTCCCCCCGTCATTCCGGCGAAAGCCGGAATCCATGAACACTGCCCGTCGAGAATTCCATCGTCGGTGTTCATGGATGCCGGATCAAGTCCGGCATGACGATGGGGTCGCCCGCTCGATCCTTAGTGTATCGCTTCCGGCGCCGCGCTAAACCCGGACCATGGACTCCTTCGATCTCCTCATCGTCGGCGGCGGGATCAACGGCGCGGCGATCGCCCGCGACGCCGCCATCCGCGGCGCGAAGGTGCTCCTGGTCGAGAAGGACGATCTCGCCGCCCACACCAGCTCCGCTTCCTCGAAGCTGATCCATGGCGGCCTGCGATATCTGGAATATTACCAGTTCCGCCTGGTGCGCGAGGCGCTCGCCGAGCGCGAGATATTGCTCCGGACGGCGCCGCACATCGTTCGGCCGCTCCAGTTCGTCCTTCCCCACTGCCCGGCGCTGAGATCGCACTGGATGATCCGCTCCGGGCTCCTCCTCTACGATCTCTTCTCGATCCGGGGCAGCCTGCCGCGCTCCCGCCGAGTCGGGCGCCGCGGCGCCGCCCTGCACGCGCCGCTCAGGGAGCGCCGGCGCATCCTCAGCTATTGGGACGCCTGGGTCGACGACAGCCGGCTCACGATCCTCAACGCCGTCGCCGCGGCCGAGCACGGGGCTCGGATCGCCACCCGGACCGAGTTCCTCTCCGCCCGCCGCGACGGCGAGCTGTGGCGGGCCGAGCTGTCCGGCGGCCGCAAGGTGGCCGCGAAGGCGATCGTCAACGCCGCCGGCCCCTGGGTGGCCGAGGTGCTGAACGCCCGGCTCGCCGAAACCAGCGAGAGCCGCGTCCGGCTGGTCAAGGGAAGCCACATCCTCGTCCCCGCTTTGTGGGAGGGTGCCCACGGCTACATCCTCCAGCAGGCGGACGGGCGGGTGGTCTTCGCCCTCCCCTTCCAGGGCGGGCTGACCCTGATCGGCACCACCGACATCGCCGTCGATCGGCCGGAAGACGCCGCGGTCGCTCCCGAAGAGATCCGCTACCTCTGCCAGGCGGCGGACCGTTACTTCACGAAGCAGGTCGGCCCGGCCGACGTGGTGTGGAGCTATTCCGGCGTCCGCGCCCTCTGGGACGACGGCGCGGCGGACGCCAAGGCCGTCACCCGAGACTATCGGCTGGAGCTCGATCCCGATCCCGGCCCGAAGCTGCTCTCGGTCTTCGGCGGCAAGATCACTACCGCCCGGGCGCTCGCGCAGGAGGCGCTCGACCGGCTCGGGATCGAAGGCCGGCGCTCCACCTCCCACGCCTTCCTCCCGGGCGGCGACCTCTATCCCGGGTTCCTGGAGTGGCTTGAGGGATTGGCGGACTGGATGCCCGAGCCTCTCCTCGCCCGCCTGTCCGGCGCCTACGGCACCCGGCTGAGGGAGATGATGGGGGACGCGGGCAGCCTTGCCGATCTGGGCCGCCACTTCGGCGCGGGCCTCTACGAGAGAGAGCTGGCGTGGCTCGGCGACAGGGAGTTCGCCCGCACGGCCGAGGACGTGCTTTGGCGAAGGACGAAGCTGGGGCTGGTGATGGATGAGGAAGGGGTGCGGGCAGTCGCCGACTTCATGGCTCGTCATCCCGGCGAAAGCCGGGACCTCGGGGAGACCCATCGGGACTTCGCGTCCTGAGGTCCCGGCTTTCGCCGGGATGACGGGAGATCAGGGCCCCTCGTGAAGCGGATCCGTGCCGTGCTCCGGCACTTCGTCCAGCGCCCGCTTGTTCTGCTCCGCCTCTTCCTCGATCGACTCGTCGCCCGAGGGGAGATCCTGCTCGTCGCCGCCCATCATGCTTCTCCTTCGAGCCCCTGAACGCCCGAGCCTGGAACCCGCTCCGCGCCTTGCGCTTTGGGCCCCCCATGGCACCTTCGGCTACACAAGCGTCCGCCGGCGCGGGCGAGGGCGACAGCGTCATCGGCTGGAAGGTGGACCGCGAGCAGAGGAAGGAGCTGCTCCAGCAATTCCCGCCCCGCTACCGGAACGTCGACGCCGACCATGTCACGCTCCGGACCCGGGCGGCCGAAGATGCCCCGCTGCCCGACGAGACGCTCGGGGAGATCGTCGGCCGGGCCGACGACGGCCGCGGAGTTGAGGCGATGGTGGTCGCGATCGGCGGAACCACCGATCGCCCCGACGGAAGCGTCTACCACATCACCTGGTCGCTCGAGCCCGACCGAAAGGCGCAGGAATCCAACGACGTCCTGGCGAGCCTCGAATGGACGGCCTTCGACCTGCCCATGCCGGTGAAGCTGACGCCGGAACGCTGGCCCCGAGGCTCGTGAAGCGGCAGCTCTATCTCGACTGCGACGGGGTTCTCGCCGATTTCAACGCGGGCGCGGCGGCGGTGCTCGGAATGCACCCGAAAGCCTTCCAGAAGCGCAACGGCATCGGCCGCTTTTGGGCGAAGCTTGCGAAGGCGCCCGATTTCTATTTCAGCCTGCCCCTCCTCGAAGGCGCCAACGAGCTGTTCGACGCGGTCCGGCATCTCGATCCGATCATCCTGACCGGCCTTCCGCAGGGGAATTGGGCGGCCGACCAGAAGGTGCGCTGGGCGGCGAAGCATTTCCCCGGCACCCGGATCATCACCACCATGGCCCGCGACAAGCGCGACCACGCCAAGGCCGGCGACGTCCTGGTCGACGACCACCTCAAGCATGCCCATCTGTGGGAGGAGGCGGGCGGCGTCTTCATCCATCACAAGAGCGTCGGGGAGACGCTGGAGCGGCTGCGGGAATATCTCCCTTTCTAATCCTCCCCGAGATTTCTCGGGGAGCGGACCGCGCGAAGCGCGGTGGAGGGGTCCTTCGGACTCAGAAAGGCCCCTCCACCATGCTTCGCATGGTCCCCCTCCCCTGCAAATGCAGGGGAGGATTATTCCCTCCCCGCCCCCTATACTCTGTCCCCGAATCCGGAGATCCCCCTTGAAACCCGCCGCTTACCCCCTGCTCGCCGCCTGCGCCCTGCTCCTCACCGCCGCCAGGGCGCCCGAACAGAAGCCCGTCTCCTACAAGATCACGCCCGCCCTCCAGAAGGACGGCAGCCGGGCGCTCGATGTCGAGATCCGTCTGCGCGGCGATCCCGACGGCGAGACGGAGCTGTTCCTGCCCAGCATCTGGGCGGGATCAAGCGAGCTTTGGCGCCATGCCACGAACCTGCGCATCCGGGGCGCCAGGAGCATCGGCGGCACCTACGAAAAGCCGCTCGTCCGCCACCGCCCCGGCGCTCGGCTCAAGATTGGGTACCGGATCGTCTCCGCTTATGCCGGGGATCCAGGCTTCTCCTACGAGAAGGCGCGGCCGATGGTCCGGCCCGACTGGTTCTTCGTCCATGGCGAGACGGTCTTCGCCGCGCCCGCCGACCAGGCCCGCCTCGCCCGGTTCAAATGGGGCAAGCTGCCGAAGGGGTGGACCGTCGCTTCCGACCTCGACCATCTCGGCAAGAAGACGACCACGATCGCCAACCTGATCAACAGCGTCGCCATCGGCGGCTCCAGGCTCAAGGTCGTGCGCCGGGATCTTCGCGGGGCCCCGCTCCGGGTGGCCGTGCTCGGCGAGTGGAGCTTCACGCCCGAGCAGCTCGCCGATACGGTCGTCCCGATCGTCGGCGCCGAGGACGCTTTCTGGGGCGACCGGAGCAGCCCCTTCCTGGTCGCGATGGCGCCGCTCGGCGACCTGCCCGCCGGCCTTTCCTACACCGGCACCGGCCGCGCCGACGCCTTCTCCATCGCCTCGACCAGCGCGTTCGAGCTCAAGCAGGCGGTCCGCTTCCTCGCTCACGAATATATGCACAGCTGGGTGCCGATCGCGCTCGGCGGATTGCCCGAGGAGGACGAGCCGCTCGATTACTGGTTCAGCGAAGGATATAACGACTATCTCGCCGCCAAGGTGCTGCTCGGCGCCGGCATCTGGAGGCTGGCCGAATGGGCCGCCGACAAGAACGAGACCCTGCTTCGCTACGGCACGTCGCCCGCCAGGACGGCGAGCGGGGCCCAGATCGCCGCGCGCTTCTGGGACGATCCGTCGCTCCAGAAGGTGAGTTACGACCGCGGCCACCTCCTCGCCGCGAAGCTGGATTCGGAAATCGCCCGGCGGTCCTCCGGCCGGCAGAGCCTGGAGGGCGTGCTTCGCGTGCAGCGCAAGGCCGCCGAAGGCAGCGCCGAGCTCGCGACGGCCCTGCTGCGCAAGGTGCTTCGCGAGCAGACCGGGATCGATCTCGACCAGGATCTGGAACGTTACGCCCGCCGCGGCGAGGCGCTGCTTCTGCCGGCCGACCTGTTCGGCGATTGCGCCCGCCTCGTCACGGAGCGGCGCAGGGAATTCCATCGCGGCTATGATTCCGAGGCGACCCGGGTCGCCGGCGGGATCATCACCGGCGTGGTTCCCGACGGCCCGGCTTATGCCGCCGGGATGCGCGACGGAATGCGCCTCGTCCGCCGCGAAAGCGGGACGATCGGCGATTCGACCGTCCAGCTCTCCTACCGGCTCGCCGACGAGGCCGGCGAACGGGTGATCGGCTACCTCCCCGAAGGCAAAGGCGAGTTCGAGGTTCAGCGGGTCGAGCTGACGGCGGGGCCCGAGCGGGAGGCTTCGTGCAAGGCCAGGCTCGGCGGCGCCCCATGAGCTTCACCGCCAGGATCCTCCTGCTCGGCTCGGGCGAGCTCGGGCGGGAGTTCGCCATCTCCGCCAAGCGGCTCGGCGCCTATGTGATCGCCTGCGACAGCTATGCCGGCGCGCCGGCGATGCAGGTGGCGGACGAGGCGGAGGTCTTCTCCATGCTCGACGGGGAGCGGCTCCGCGAGACGATCGAGCGCCACCGGCCCGATCACGTCGTCCCCGAAGTCGAGGCGATCCGGACCGAGATACTGGCGGAGATGGAGGCGTCCGGCGTCAACGTCGTCCCTTCCGCCCGGGCGACGATGATGACGATGAACCGCGATTCCATCCGCGAGCTCGCCGCCGGCAAGCTCGGCCTTCGAACCTCGCGCTACCGATTCGCCGAGAGCTTCGAGGAGGTCGAAGCGGCCGCCGCCCACGCCGGCCTGCCCTGCGTCGTCAAGCCGGTCATGTCCTCCTCGGGCAAGGGCCAGCGCACGGTCGAGGCCGCCGGCGACCTTCGCGCCGCCTGGGATTATGCCGTCGCCAACATGCGGGGCGACCGGGCTCGGGTGATCGTGGAGGAATTCGTCCCCTTCGATGACGAGATCACGCTCCTCACCATCCGCACTCGCGAGGGCGTCCTCTTCTGCCCGCCGATCGGCCACCGCCAGGAGCGGGGCGACTATCGCGAGAGCTGGCAGCCGACGCCGATGTCGCCGAGCGCGCTCGCCGAGGCACGGGAGATGGCGCGGCGGGTGGTCGACGATCTGGGCGGATACGGATTGTTCGGAGTGGAGTTCTTCGTCGTCGCGGACGAGGTTATCTTCTCCGAATTGTCCCCGCGTCCTCACGACACGGGAATGGTCACCCTCATCTCCCAGAACCTCTCGGAATTCGACCTCCACGCCCGCGCCGTCCTCGGCCTGCCCATCCCCCACATCGCCCTCACCGCCCCCGCCGCCGCGAGCGCCGTCATCCTCGCCGATCGCGGGTCGGAAAGCTTCCGGTTCGAAGGCGTCGCGGAGGCACTGGCGCTGGGAAGCGAGGGGGCCGAGGTGGATGTGCGCGTCTTCGGCAAGCCGGTGACGAGGCCCTACCGCCGCATGGGCGTCGCGCTTGCGACCGGCGCCACGGCGCAGGAGGCGCGGGCGCTGGCGGTGCGCGCGGCGGCGGCAGTAAGGATCGCGTACGACTGACCCGTCATCCCGGCGAAAGCCGGGACCTCAGGCCGGAAAAGGCTCTGCGGGTCTCCACGAGGTCCCGGCTTTCGCCGGGATGACGATCAGCGAAACTTCAGCACGAGGTGATCATATTCGCTGTTGCCGACATATCCGTCCCCGTCCGAATCATGGAAGGCGACGAGGTAGACAGGCCGCCGCGCCTCCGACATCGGGACCTGCCTGCGGGCCGGGGTCAGAAGCGCTGAGTAGAAAACCGACGGCCGCTCCGGATCCGGCCCGAGCCTCAGGTCGATCAGGTAATTGTGCCCCGAGTTGCTCAGCATCAGCACGCCCGATCCAGCCTCCGTATCCGCCATCCCCGTGCCCGGCAGGAAGCAGGGATGCTCGCCTCCGGCATTGGGATCGCCGGGCACCGGGCGCGGGCGCAGAGCACGGAAAATGGATTTCCCGGTCCAGGCGCAGAGCTGGTAGGCGACGTCCGCCCGCCGCTTCGGGAACAGGATCCGGAAGGGGCGCCGCGCCAGCCCGACCTCGATCGTGCGCAAATCGGTTCTGACCAGCCGGACCGGCTTCCCGTCCTGGACGATCCGGACCCCAAGCCATGGCGAATGCGCGACCTGGGCCGGGCGTTCGCGCTCGGCCGCCGGAGCCGCGCAAGCCAGGGCCAGGGCCGCCCAACGCGCGATGAGCCGAACCCGCATTTCCAATGTCCCTCCGCCGTCAGTCGCCGGAGCATAATCGGTAAGCGCCGCTTGCACCAAGGCCGTGCAGCCAAACTTATGGCAATCGGTCCGCGTTTCTAATATGTTCCGTGTTATGCCCAGTCTCAGCCCTTGCCGCCGTCCGTCTCGCGCATCCCGCTGGCGCAGCGAGACCTTTGGAGATGTGCTCGACACCATGAACTTCGTGAACTTCGCCCGGTTCGCCGCGCGGATTTGCGCTCGGCTGCGGCGCGCGCTATTTGGCGCCGACGCTGTGCAAGCGCCTAATATCCAAAGAAATCCGGAGACCCGCGTGTTGAAGAACAGCCTTTCCTTCGCCGTTTCCGTGGTGGCGCTCGCCGCCGCCCCTCCCGCCGCCGCCGGCGACAGGCACGAATGTATCGACGAAAGCTGCACGATGGTGTCGCTGATCGACGCCGCGGATCAGGCCGGCGGAACCGGCGGCTCCGCTTCGGCCGAGGCGCAGCGGTTCGGAACCTGGGGCATCGACGTTGCCGGAATGGATCGCTCGGTGAAGCCCGGGGACGATTTCTTCGCTTATGTGAACGGCAATTGGGCCAAGACCACGCCCATCCCTTCGGACCGGTCCTCCTATGGCGCCTTCGCCATCCTGCGCGACCTTTCCGAAGCCCGGCTTCGCCAGCTGGTCGAGAGCTATCCGGCCGGCGACCCCGCCACCGGCGGCGACCAGGCGAAGGTGGCGGCGCTCTACCGCGGCTTCATGGACGAGGAAGCGGCCGAGCGTCAGGACGCGATCCCGCTCCTCACCCGGATCGCGCCCATCTATCAGGCGAAGACCCGGGAGGACATGGCCCGGCTGATGGGCCGGGCGATCGGCGGCTTCGGAAGCACCTTCTTCGGCCCCGGAGTGAGCGACGACGCGAAGAATCCGGAGCAATATGCGCTCTACATGGGCCAGTCCGGCCTCGGGCTCGGCGACCGCGACCTCTACCTCGACGCCAAGTTCAAGCCGCAGAAGGACCGCTATCTCGCCTATGTCGGCCAGATGCTGGAGATGGCCGGCTGGCCGGCGCCGAAGGAATCGGCGGCTCGGATCGTCGCCCTCGAGACCCGGATCGCGGAGGCGCACTGGACCCGCGCCGAGAGCCGCAACCGGGACAAGACCTACAATCCCATGACGGTGGCGCAGCTGGAGAGCCAGGCTCCCGGCTTCCCGTGGCGCACCTATTGGCAGGCCGCCGGCCTCGAGCGCACCGAGCGGGCCGTGATCAGCCAGGTCACCGCCATTCCCAAGCTCGCCCGAATCTTCGCCGAGACGGACCTCCAGACCCTGAAGGCCTGGCAGATGTTCCATACCGCCGACGACATGTCGCCGCTCCTGTCGAAGCGGTTCGCCGACGCTCAGTTCGAGTTCCGCTCCAAGTTCCTCCAGGGGCAGCCCCAGCAGCGCGAGCGCTGGAAACGCGGCGTCGCCTTCGCCGAGACCGCCATGGGCGAGGCGATCGGGCGCGACTATGTCGGCCTCTACTTCAAGCCCGACGCCAAGGCGAAGATGGACCGGCTGGTGACGGACCTTCGGGCCGCCATGAAGGCCCGGATCGAGCGGCTTCAGTGGATGGGTCCGGAAACCAAGGTGGAGGCCTTGAAGAAGCTCGAGAATTTCGGGCTGAAGATCGGCTATCCCGAAAAATGGCGCGATTATTCGGCGCTCCGGATCGTCCCGGGCGACCTCGTCGGCAACGCCGAGCGCGCCGGCCGCTTCGAATGGGATTATCGGCGGGGCCGGGTCGAGCTTCCGGTCGACAAGGCCGAGTGGGGAATGACCCCGCAGACGGTGAACGCTTATTATTCGTCGGTGAAGAACGAGATCGTCTTCCCGGCCGCGATCCTCCAGCCGCCCTTCTTCGATCCCGACGCCGACCCCGCGGTCAATTACGGCGCGATCGGCGGAGTGATCGGACACGAGATCACCCACGGCTTCGACGATCAGGGCCGCAAGTCCGATTGGGCCGGAGTCCTTCGCGACTGGTGGAAGCCGGAGGATGCGGCGAAGTTCGAGGCTCAGGCGACCCGCCTGGGCGAGCAATATGCCGCCTACGATTTCCCCGCCCTGCCGGGAATGCACATCAACCCGCGGGTGGCGATGGGCGAGAACATCGCCGATCTCGGCGGAGTGCATGTCGGCCTTGAGGCCTACCGCAACTTCCTTGGCGGCAAGCCGGGGCCGGTGCTCGACGGCTTCACCCCCGAGCAGCGCGTGTTCATGGCCTGGGCGCAGGTGTGGCGGACCTTGTGGCGCGACGATGCCCTGAGGCAGCAGATCGTCAACGGGCCCCACAGCCCCGGCCAGATCCGCGCCTTCGCACCGCTTCGCAACCAGGACGAATGGTACCAGGCGTTCGACGTGAAGCCGGGCGACAAGCTCTACATCCCGCCCGAGCAGCGCGCGCGCATCTGGTGAATTGCCTCCCCGTCGCAAAGCGATGGGGAGGGGGACCACTCGAAGGGTGGTGGAGGGGTAGAAGGCGCAGCATCGGGAGGTCTTCGTGCGGCCGACCGATTGCCGGGCCAGTCACCCCTCCACCATGCTTAGCATGGTCCCCCTCCCCGTCCCCTTCGGCGCCAGGGAGGCAAGAGGGGCGGCCTTCGGCATGACGGCTAGCGCGAACGCGCCGCCAGCCAGATCATGTGCTTGGCGCCCTTTCGCCCGGCATGGGCGCGGACCGTCACCTCCTCCACCCTGAAGCCCGCCTTGCCGAGCCTCCGGCTGAAGGCCGGGTCCGGCGCCGCCGACCAAATGGCGAGCAGCCCGCCCGGCTTCAGCGCCGCCTTCGCGCGGTGGAGCCCGTCCAGGTCGTAGAGGCGGTCGTTGGTGTCGCGGCTGAGCGCGTCCGGGCCGTTGTCGACGTCGAGCAGGATCGCGTCGAAGCCGGATCGCCCCTCGGCGATGAGATCGCCGACGTCGCTCTCGACGATGCCGACCCGGGGATCGTCGAGGCTCGCTCCATGGACGTGCGCCATCGGCCCTCTCGCCCAGCCGATGATCGCCGGCACCAGCTCCGAGACGATCACCCTGGCGTCGCCGGGCAAGGAAGCGAGCGCCGCTCGAAGCGTGAATCCCATCCCAAGCCCGCCGACCAGGATCGCGGGCGCGGGCCGCCCGGCGATGCGCTCGCAGGCGAGGGTGGCGAGCGCCTCCTCCGAACCGCGAAGCCGGGTGCTCATCAGCGCATTCGCGCCGAGCATGATCCAGAAGTCGTCGCCGCGCCGGATCAGCCGGAGCTCGCCGCCGCCGCCGGGGATGGGGGCGCTGTCGATTAGAACTCGCGGGATCATCCGCGGCGCCTTAGACCATCCGGCGGCAAGCGCAACGAAGCCCCGGCTACCGGCGTTGGCCGCCGGAGCGAATGGAAGGTCTGGATCTTGAGCGTCGCATTCCGCCGCGAGAGCGATGAAGAGCATAAGGAGCCGAAGTTCGAGCTGCCGATCCCGGTCGGCCCCAACCTCGTTACGGCCAACGGCCTGGCGCAGGCCGAGGCGCGCGTGGCCGAGCTCGAGACGCGCGTGGCTGCCGAGGCCGACGAAGCGCGGCTCGAGGAAGCGAAGCGGGAGCTTCGCTACTGGCGGACCCGCCTCGCCACCGCCCGGCTCGCTCCGCCGCCGCCGGAGGACGAGGTCGGCTTCGGCTCGCGGGTGAGCTTCCGCCACAACGGCGCTCTTCGCAGCATCGACATCGTCGGCGACGACGAAGCCGATCCGTCGGCAGGCCGGATATCCTTCTCGGCGCCGCTCGCCCGGGCCCTGATCGGCGCCTGCGCCGGCGATCGGGTCGATTTCGCGGGCAGGGCCGAGGCGCTGGAAATCGTCGCGGTCGGCGGGATCGGCTAAAAGGAAGAAGCCCGGGCGCTGGACGTTAAAAAACCCCGGAAATCCGCAGATTTCCGGGGATTTCTAATGGTGGGCGTGGCAAGGATTGAACTTGCGACCCCTGCGATGTCAACACAGTGCTCTACCACTGAGCTACACGCCCACTGCGCGGCTCTCTAGCGGCGGCGCCGCGGAGGCGCAACCCGCTCGGCCGCTACAATCGCCCGTGCTGGTCTTCCGTCTGGAACAGGCGGTCGACCTCGGCGACCAGGTCGCGCAGGTGGAAGGGCTTGGAGAGAATCTTGGCGCTCGGCGCCGCCTTGCCGGCCTTGAGGGCGACGGCGGCGAAGCCGGTGATGAACATCACCCGCATTTCCGGAGCGATCACGGCGGCCTTCTGGGCAAGCTCGATCCCGTCCATCTCCGGCATGACGATGTCGGTCAGGAGCAGGTCGAAGCTTTCCGCCTCGAGCAGCGGCAAGGCGACCGTGCCGCGGTCGACGTTCACCACCTCGTAGCCGGCGCGCTCCAGCGCTCGGCTGAGATAGGACCGCATCGACGCATCGTCCTCCGCCAGCAGGATCCTGACCATGAATGCCCCTGAACCGGCCGCGCCCGATGCGCGTCCGCAGGCGCTTTCTATGCCCGAAGGCGGAGCGCTTTTCCAGCCGGAGCGCGCGGTGCGTCCGCGAAGGCGCGGCGGAAGACGATTGCGTGCCAATTCCGGACTACTTACCTTGCAGGTGCAAATGCCCGACTCCCCGCCTCCTTTCCGCCGCCTCGGACCCGAAAATGCGGGCTCGCCCGTGGTGGTTTCCGTCCCCCATGCCGGACGCGCCTATTCGGACCGGCTGCTCGCCTCGGCCCGTCTGTCGCGCGCCCGGCTCGAGAGCCTTGAGGACCGGCTGGTCGACCGGCTGGTCTGGCGCGCCGTGGAAGGCGGAGCGGTTGCGCTGATCGCGGATTCCCCGAGGGCCGAGATCGACCTCAACCGCGACGAGCGGGAGCTCGATCCGGCGATGGTGCTGCCGCGGCCCGCTCCCGAATCCACTGTGGAGTCGCCTCGCACCCGGGGCGGTCTGGGGCTCATCCCGGCACGGATCGCCGGATCCGGGGCGATCTGGCGGCAACGCATCGCCGCGGCCGAGGTCGCTCGCCGGGTGGAGCTGATCCATCGGCCCTATCACGCGGCTCTGCAATCGGAGTTGAACGCGGCGAAGGCGCGATTCGGAATCGCCATCCTGCTCGACTGCCACTCGATGCCCCCGCGCGGCGGCGAGGGGGAGGCGCCGGTGGTGCTTGGCGACCGCCACGGCGCAAGCATGGCCGAGGCCCTCGTCGCCGCGGCGGAAGGCGCCGCTCGAGCCGCCGGCTTCAAGGTCGCGCGCAACGCCCCTTATGCCGGCGGCCATATCACCGAGCGCCACGGACGCCCGGCGCTGGGCACCCATGCCCTCCAGCTTGAGCTCGACCGATCTCTCTACCTCGCACCCGATCTGCGCTCGACAGGGCCTGGTTTCGATCGGGTGGCTCAACTCATCGCCGCCATCGCCGAAGCCCTCGCCGCCGCCGCCCTCGCTCCGCCGGCGGCGATCGCCGCCGAATGACCGTGCTCAACTCTCTGCCCGCCCTCGCGCTGGCGCTCCTGCTCCCCGCCGCCGCCGCGGACGCGCGTCCACCGGTCGAGACTCCGCGGCGCCTGGCCAACGGCTGGTATTACGGAGAGGCCGGCAATTATTGCATGGCGGTCCGCGAGCTCGCCGGCGGCGAACGCCTGACCATGCGGCTTGCCAAATGGGACGATCACTCCGACAGCCTCATCCTGTGGGCGCCCGCCCTCGCGCCTCTCGACCTCGACGACGAGGCCGCCGCGGAGCGCCACTACGATGTGGAAGTGCGGATCGACGGGCGGCGGATCGAGCGCGCCATGCATTCGAACATGCTCGAGGATTTCGACGGCAAGCCCGGCCCGAGCTACCGCATGGGCATCGCCCAGAAGGCCTTTATCGCCGCTCTCGCCAAGGGCCGAACGCTGGAGATCAGGCGCGCCGGCAAGCTCGTCCGCGCCTTCCCTATTCCTGGCAGCGCGGCCATGGCCCGCCTCTTCTCCACCTGCGTCGCCAAGCCTCCGAGCTTCTGACAGGCGCTTGCCGGGCGGCACCGGCCCATAAAAAACCACCCCGCGGATGCCGCGGGGTGGCCAGGTTCAGGGAGGAGCGCCCCGAAGGACGCAACGCACCTCCGCAAAGGGGGGAATACGTCGGCGCGTCAGGTTAAATGTATGAAACGCTTGGAAGGTTTCAAGGGCGCGATTCGCCCCTCCAGGCTTAGGGCGCCATCCGTCCGATCAGGTGCCGGTGGCCCGCGAAATGATGCTTCAGGGCTCCGGCGACGTGAAGGGCGATGAGCGCTAAAGCGGCGTAAGCGAGTATCTCGTGGACCTTCTCCCAATATTCGTGCGCCTCCTCCGCGCGCGGCACGGGGAGCGGCGCGATGTCGAAAAGCCCGAAGAAGCTGGTGATTGGCCGCCGCCCCGTCGACACGACCAGCCAGCCGGTGATCGGCATCACGATCAGGAAGAGGTAGAACAGGCCATGGATCAGGCGGGCGAGCGTGACCTCCCACGCCTTCAGCACCGGATCGAAGGCCGGCGGCCGGTGCCCGAGCCGCCAGGCGATCCGGGCCAGGGTGAGAAGAAGGATGGTGAATCCGGTCGCCTTGTGTGCATTCATCATCGCCGTCCGCGCGGCCCGTTCGAATTCTTCCGCGAAGAAACCGAGCGCCAGGTTGAGCACGATCAGAGCGGCGATGATCCAGTGCAACCAGATGGCTGTTCGGGAATAGCGTGAGAGGTCGGGAGCGAGGGTGGCCATGGCGCATGGCTACATCGGCTGGGCGCCCGCCGCAACGCCTCGCTTTCCCGCCAGAGCGGCCTCGACAATCCATCGCAAAGCAATTAGTCGAAGGCCGTGGATTTCGCTTAACGTGGGGGTTTGCGAGCGTGGGAACAAGGCAACAGGCAAGTCTGGAGCGGCTCAGCGCCGAGCTCGAGCGGCTGGCGGAGGAACTGGTTCGCCTTCGCGGCGAGGAGGCGCCCGAGACGGAGGACCAGGGGCCTTCGGCGCCGCCGGGACGCGAACGCCCGGCCGACCGGCTTCGCCGGCGCCTGCTCGAGGCCCGGCGCGCCCGCGGCCTGCGGCAGGCGGACCTTGCCGACCGCCTCGGCCGTCCGCAATCCTTCGTCTCCAATTACGAAAGGGGCGAGCGGCGGCTCGAAGTGTCGGAGTTCATCGTCATCGCCCGCGTGCTCGGGGTAGATGCCGCCGCCGTCGTCGCCGAGCTGGTGGCGGAGGGATAGGGCATCTCCCGTCATCCCGGCGAAAGCCGGGACCTCGGGTCGCCAAGTCCCGGGCCAGTCTCCCCGAGGTCCCGGCTTTCGCCGGGACGACGCTGGAAACGCCTATGCGTTGCCGGCGGTCGCTCCGATCCCGGGAAGCTGGGGACCCTTGCCCTGCTGAACCTGCTTGGCGAAGATGTCGCGGACGATCGACATCGAGAAGAGGTGGGCCAGGATCAGCGGAAGCATGCCGTTCTGGTTCATCCGCTTCAGCTCGTCGCCTTCCAGATCCCGCAATTTCTGCTCGTCGATCATCTGGAAGCCGCGGTAGATGAAGGGCTGGGGCGCGCCGGGGGGCTGGATCGAAACCTCGCCGTCCATCAGCAGCCCGCCGTCCTTCAGCTCCGTCATGAACGCGACGGTGCGCTGGGCGGAAAGCTCGAACTCCTCGCAGAATTTCAGGATGTTGTTGGTCTGCTCGCTCGGCTTGCCGTCGTCGAACAGCGCATCGCCCTCCTCGAACGCACCGACGAGCCCACTGGTCGGGTCGAAGCAGAGCGACAGCTCCTGCGCGTCGGGCTGGAGGCGGGCCAGCATGAACGGATAGCGGCGCACGTAGGCGGGCAGATACAGGTCGCCGAGCAGCTTGCCCTCGTCGTCGACGAAGACGTTGACGGTCTCGTTGAGGCCCATCAGCGCCAGCGGCACCGGGTTCTCGCCCATCGAGAAGACGATCGGGAAATAACGCTGGACGGCGACGAACTCGTCGATCGTGATCGGCACCGCGTGGTTCCGGGCCAGGAAGGGTGCGCGATCCGATGAGCGGCTGCGATATCCGGCATGGACGCTGCTCGACAGCGGCTCCAGGGCACCATAGAAAATCGGCAGGCCGGTTGACGGCGGCTCGGTCGCCATGTTCGTGTCTCCGCTAGCTGTTGGAGGCGGCCGCATTCCGGGCCGCTCAATGTGGCGGCGTTACTATGGCGCAAACGCGCCTTCTGCAAGCGCCTAAGCAGCGCCTGGCCGGTGCGGGGATTAATCGCATGTTCAAGCGTTTGCGGGGATGGCAGGGGGAAATGCACGTCTCCACAACCCTTCGGGCCGGCGCCGCCGCCCTGCTGCTGCTCGCCGCCGGCGCGCCCGCGGCCGCCCCGCCGGCGCGCCCGGCCCAATACGGCCAGACGGTGGTTCGCGAGCAGGTCATCATCCGCTTCCGCCAGGCGCCTCCCACGCGGGTCGAGTGGAAGGAAGGCAAGGGCCCCAAATGCGTGCCCGCGCGCGCCATCGCCGGAGCGACCCTCGTCGGCAAGAGCAGCGTAGACCTGATCCTGCGCAACCGCCAGCGGGTCCGCGCCAGGCTGGAGAGCAGCTGCCCCGCCCTCGATTATTATTACGGCTTCTACATCACTCCCAATCCCGACGGGATGGTGTGCGAGGACCGCGACAATATCCGCTCCCGGATGGGCGGCGCCTGCCAGATCGAGCGGTTTCGAAGCCTCGAACCGGTCGTTCGGCGTTGAGCTTTCTTGACTTCAGGGCGCGCTTCGCCCAAGCGGCGGGCCTGAAGCGGCTCGCTGCGAAGCCCCTCGATCACCCGGAACCCTTATGAGTTTTGCCGACCTCGGCCTTTCCGACGAACTGCTCCGCGCCGTGGAGGAATCCGGCTACACCGATCCCACGCCGATCCAGAAGCAGGCGGTCCCTTCCGTCCTGATGGGCCGCGATCTTATCGGCATCGCCCAGACAGGCACCGGCAAGACGGCCGCCTTCGTGCTTCCGATGATCGATATCCTGGGAGAGGGCCGAAGCCGCGCCCGAATGCCCCGCTCGCTGATCCTGGAGCCGACCCGGGAGCTGGCGATGCAGGTTTCGGAGAATTTCGAGAAATACGGCAAGTATCACAAGCTCAACATGGCGCTCCTGATCGGCGGCACCAACATGGCCGACCAGATCAAGAAGCTCGAAAAGGGCGTCGACGTCCTCATCGCCACCCCGGGCCGGCTGATGGACCTGTTCGGACGCGGCAAGATAATGCTCAACGGCTGCGGCCTGCTCGTCATCGACGAGGCCGACCGGATGCTCGACATGGGCTTCATCCCCGACATCGAGGAAATCTGCTCGAAGCTTCCGTCGGTCCGCCAGACCCTGCTCTTCTCGGCAACCATGCCGGGTCCGATCAAGAAGCTGGCCGACAAGTTCCTGACCGGCCCGAAGACGATCGAGGTCGCCCGGCCCGCCACCGCCAACATCTCCATCGACCAGCGCGTCCTCAAGGTCGATTCGCGAAGGAAGAAGCAGGTCCTCACCGACCGGCTGAAGGGCGGCGACGTCCGCACCGCCATCATCTTCTGCAACCGCAAGACGACCGTGCGCGAGCTGATGCAGAGCCTGAAGCGATCCGGCCTCAACGCCGGCGAAATTCACGGCGACATGGAGCAGCCCGAGCGGATCCGCGAGCTGGAGCGGTTCAAGGCCGGCGAGATCAACATCCTCGTCGCTTCCGACGTCGCCGCCCGCGGCCTCGACATCAAGGACGTCAGCCACGTCTTCAACTACGACGTGCCGTGGCACCCGGACGACTACATCCATCGCATCGGCCGCACCGGCCGGGCCGGCAAGACGGGGATCGCCATCACCCTCGCCACCGCCGCCGATGCCGAGGCGATCGAAGCGATCGAGAAGCTGACCGGCGCGAAGATTCAGCCGGCGGACGCGTCCGCGGCGCAGGAAGCGTCCGAAGCGGCCCCGCCGGAAGGCGAGGAAGCGGAACGTCCGCGCCGCGAACGCGCCGCGCGCGCTCCGCGCGGGCGCGGCCGATCGGAGGAGCCGAGGCGCGAGCCCCGTCGCCGCCGCGAGCCGGAGCCCGAAGCGAAGTCCGAGCCGGAGCCTGAAGAGCGGACCGGGGCCGAGCCCGAAGCCCCGCCCGAGCCGAAGCCCGTCGGGCGCCGGGCGGAGCCTCGCCGGGCGAGATCGGAAACGGAGCCGCGGGCCCGCCGCGACGAACCGCGGCGCGAGCCTCGCCCCGCCCGCGGCCAGTCGGAGCGTCGACCCGAGCCGGCGCCGGCAGAGGATGAAGACGGCTGGAACGGCCCGGTGCCGAGCTTCCTGGCGCAAAAGCTGGGCTGATCCGCTCGGGCCGCCCGGGTCCCTCCGAGACCCGGAAGCCGCGGTCTAAATCCAAGTTTCATATATTGTCGATCCGCCCTTGCTCTGTCACCTTGCAGGGCGGGCGCGGAAGAGCCTCCCGCGCCCGCGGGGGGAATATCCATGGCCGAAGCGGAACCCGGCGCGGCCGGGGGCTATGTCGCGTTCATCAGCTACAGCCACAAGGACGCTGCGATAGGGCGCTGGCTGCATCGCAAGCTGGAGGATTACCGCCTTCCCAAACGGCTCGCCGGCACCCGGGGCGAGGACGGCCAGGTCCCCGCCCGCCTGACCCCCATCTTCCGCGACCGCGACGAGCTGCCGGCGGCGGGGGATTTGAGCGAGCGGGTGCGGGCGGCCCTCGCCGTCTCCCGCAACCTGATCGTCCTCTGCTCGCCCCACAGCGCCGCCTCCCCCTGGGTCGCCAAGGAGATCGCGACTTTCCGCGAGCTCCACCCGGGCAGGTCGGTGTTCACGGCGATCGTGGACGGGGAGCCTGGGCAGTGCTTCTCCCCCGCCTTGCTGGAGGGAGGCGCCGAGCCGCTCGCCGCCGACCTTCGTAAGCAAGGCGACGGGAGGCGGCTGGGGTTGCTCAAGCTCGTTGCCGGCCTGGCCGGCGTCGGCCTCGACGCCCTCGTCCAGCGCGACGCCTCGAGGCGAGTGCGCCGCGTGACCTACGTCACGGCGGCGGCCGTCGCGGCGATGCTAATAATGGCCCTGATGACCGCCTTCGCCCTCAACGCCCGCAGCGAGGCGGAACGCCAGCGGCACGAGGCCGAAGGGTTGGTGGAGTTCATGCACACCGATCTTCGCGAGGGTCTCCGGGGTGTGGGGCGGCTCGACATCATGCGTCCGGTGAACGAGCGCGCCCTCGCCTTCTACGATCGGCAGTTGCAAACCGAAAAGCGACCCGCAGATCGTCTTATGCGCGCTCGAATCCTTCAGGCTATCGGAGAAGACGAGCTGTCCCGCGGCAACGAAGCGGCGGCCAAGACCCTTTTCGAAGAAACCCACGGTACGACTGGCGCGCTCCTAAGTTCGGCGCCGAACGACCCGGATCGAATTTTCGCTCACGCGCAAAGCGAGTTTTGGCTCGGCTACATGGCTTTCGGCTCCAAGGACTGGCCGACCGCCGGCAATCACTGGCGCAGCTACAAGAGCTTGGCGGATCGCCTCGTGGCCGCGGACGCAGCCAAGCCGATTTGGCTGCGGGAAGCGGGGTACGCCGAAGGCAATCTGTGCACTCTCGGTCTCGTGAGGAAGAGTTCACCGTCCGAAACGTTGCGCACCTGTCGGGCTGCCGTGTCGCGAATGGAGCAAGTTCGAGCCCTCGCACCTGGCGACGCCAAATCCATTTCGGACCTCGCCAATCGATACGGCTGGCTTTCCGAAGCGTTGAGCCGAAATCACGACAAGAGGCGAGCCCTCGCGGCCTTGCAGGCCCAGCAGCGCCTCCTGGAGCCCTTGGTGCGGCGCCGCCCTGACGATGCCAAACTCCAGGATCAGTGGATGCGTACGCTGGTCGGGCTCGCCGAATTTTCAGGAAAGAATGGCCAGCCCAGGCAGGCGCAAACCTACTTCCGCGAGGCGCAGGCGGTCGCCGAAAAACTGATAGCGAGCGATCCGTCGAACGCGAAGTGGGCAAAGTGGCTGCAACGCATCAAAACTCAAACTCCCTCATCATAGGAGGCTCAGATGGTATTCAATATGCCTTTCCGCTTCGACACCGGCAACGACGTGCAAATGCCCGACGTTCCCCAGGATTATGAATTGCCGACGCGTGTGGTAGTTTGGCGCGTGACATTTGACGAAGACGGCGGCGAGCTGCACATATTTTATAACCGCTCTGCTGTGCATGATCTGCAGAGCAACGATCCTGCCGATTTCGAGGCTTTTTTAGCGCGGATAGTCGATAGGGAAAATATCGGCTGGCGCGATCCAGACATCACCACTCCCGGCGAGACGCCCTTATCCATCAAATATGACGGGCTCGCCTACATGGTTTTCGTCATCCGAGACAAAAAATGGCGCTTTTCAGTTTCGGGGCCGCCTTTCAGCATCCAGAATTACCGGACCGATTACTATCTTCATCCTCGGTGTGCGTGGAGAGAGCCCGGGGCGCAAGATATCACGATCAGCAAACAGGCCGACGGGACGGTAGACTGCACCACCGCGTTTTTCATTGCCGACGCAGCCGGTGACCAGGCGGCGAATGGCGACGCGCAAGGCAAGTTCATGTCCTCCTTCAACATCTTCCTTGAGCTCTCGATGAGGCGCAAAGGCGGGCGACGGCACGTTCCGATCGTCATCGATCCTGACGTGGGATATCCGGAAGGAACGACACCCTGATCGATCTGACGCCGCCTGCCATGTTTCGGTCTGCATCCCTACCGGGCGTGATAGCGCTCGCCCGCGCCGGCGCACTCGATCTCGCGTGGACAATGCTGCTGAGCATCGAGAGCGGCGCAGAGGATAAGGCCGCGCTGCTGGGCGTGAAGGGCCGCCTGTTGAAGGATCGTGCCCGGTGCGCCACGGGCGAAGACAAGCGCCGCCTGTTCGGCCAAGCGGCCGAGGCCTATGCCGCCGCCAGCGGTGGAGTGTCCACCTACGGGTTGATCAACGCCGCCACGCTCGCGCGGCTTGCTGGCAGCACCGAGCAGTCCCTGCGCCTGGCGGGGGAGGTGCTCAAGCGGATCGAAGACCGTCCCGACGAGCCCGAAACCCCCTACTACCGGGGCGCCACCCGCGCCGAAGCGCTCCTCCTGCTCGATCGCGAAGAGGAGGCCCGCGCCGCCTTCGCCGAAGCCGTCGCACTCGCCCCCCGCGCCTGGGAGGATCACGCCTCCACCCTCCGCCAGTTCGCCCTCATCCTGGCCGCACAGGGCCAGGACGCCGCCTGGCTCGATGGCCACCGCCCTCCCCGCTCGCTCCACTTCGGCGGCCACATGTCCTTCGATCCTGAGGTCGTCCGCCGCGAGCATCTCGACGAGAAGATCGCCTCCGTGCTCGCCGAGGAGAATGTCGGCTTCGGCTATGGCGCGCTCGCCGCCGGAGCGGACATCATCATCGCCGAAGCCCTCCTCGAACGCGGCGCGGAGCTGCACGCCGTGCTTCCCAGCGGAGTCGAGGCCTTCGCCGCGGTTTCGGTCGACCCGTTCGGCGAGGCCTGGCGCCGCCGCTTCGACGCGGTGCTCGCGGCCGCCGAGACGGTGCGCCCGGTCCGGCCGCTGGGCGCGGCTCCCGACCCGGCGATGATCGGCCTCGCCGACGAGGTGGCGATGGGGGCGGCGCTGATGAACGGGCGGCGGCTGGAAAGCTCGTCGGTGCAGCTGCTGGTGCTCGATTCCGCGGCCGGGAGCGGGAGCGGAGCGTCGGCGCGCTCTCACGACATCTGGGCCGCGGGCGGCTGGCGGCAGCGGGTTCTGACGGCGCCCCGGGAAATCCGCACCGACTCCTCGCTTTCCCTGGGCGGCGCGGGAGAAGCCCTGGCGGTGCTCGCCATCGGCCTCGCCGGCGGAACGGCTCTCCCGCAATCGCTTGCCGAACTTCGGGCCTGGATCGCAAGGCTTCCTGAGCCCGCCTTTGCGCCCTATCTCACCGAGGACCGCCTGATCCTCGCCTATCCGGCGGCCGGCGAGGCCGCGCAAGCCGCCGTCCGGCTGCTCGCCGAGGCCGGCGAGCTTCGAATCGGCGGCCATTACGGCCCCGCCTCCACCTTCACCGACCCTTTCTCGGGTGCCGTCCGAATCGCCCCCGCCGCCACCGCCGCCGCCGCCGGGGCCCTCGCCTCCGCTCCTCCCGGAACCGCCTGCGTCACCGACGATTTCGCCGCCGCGCTCGCCGCGGCCGGGCCGCGCCGTCCGGCCAGCGAATATATCGGCGAGCTCGACCCGCCCGACGGCGGCCCGCCGGTCGGCCTCTACGCGCTCAAATCATATGATCAGCTCTTCCAGCCGCTGGGGGGCGACGACGGTCAGTGAGCCGGGGTCGCGGCGGACGATCCCGCGCCGCTCTAGTGCGCTCACCGCCCGCGACGCCGTCTCCCGGGTGGTCGAGACCCGGACGGCAAGCTCCGACAGGACCGGCGCGGGGCGGATGACGAGGCCCGGAGAGGCCCGCGCGAGGCGCAATATCTCCGCATGGACCCGTCCGGCCGCGGAAACCGCCGCCCGCTCGTAGATGCGCGACGTCGCCCGCCTCAGCTGGCGAAGCAGGAGCCGCGACAAAGCGAGCCCTATTGAGCCGTAGGCCTCGGCCAGCGCTACCAGGTCCCGGCTCTTGAGGATGAAGCTCCGAGCGGCCTCGACCGCGACGATCTGGGCCTCCTCCGGCGCGGGATCGAGCTCGCCCAGCGCTCCGAACAAATCGCCGGGCCGATATTCGCAAAGCAGCACCGCCTGCCCCTCGACGCTGTAGAGCAAGGCGTGCGCCCGCCCCTGGACGAGCAGGTAGGCGGCCGACGTCTTCTCGCCTTCATGGATGATGGTCGAGTGCGCCCGATAGGAACGCACCGTCCCGCGCACGAAAACATAGCCCGCGATCTCCTCGCCGCAGGCGAAGGTGTCGCGGATGAAGGCGCGAACGTCCTGCTCCGGCGGGAGCCTGTTTTTGTCCTCGGCGGCCACGATACGCCAGAAGTACAGGGGCGGAAGCGCTTGGCAAGCGCCGGAGCCGTGCTATCGAGGCCGGGTGATCCGCACCGGCCTTCTCGGCGGCTCGTTCAACCCCGCCCATCGCGGCCACCGCCGGGTGAGCGCCGCCGCGATCCGGGCCCTGGGGCTCGACGAACTGTGGTGGCTGGTCTCCCCCGGCAACCCCTTGAAGCCGGTAGAGGGAATGGCGCCGCTCGCCTCCCGCCTCGCCTCGGCCCGGCGCCTCGCCAGGGGCCTTCCGATCCGGGCCACTGCGATCGAGGCGGAGCTCGGCACCCGCTACACGGTCGACACCCTCGCCGCGCTTCTCCCAGCTTACCCCGGCCGCCGCTTCATCTGGCTGATGGGTGAGGACAATCTTGCCCAGTTCCACCTCTGGCGCCACTGGCGAAAGATCGCCCGTACGGTTCCGATTGCGGTCGTTTCGCGTCCGGGATATGATGGCGCCGCCCACGCGGCTCGCGCGATGGGCTGGCTGCGGCGCTTCGTCCAACCCGCGGATCAGGCTCGGCACTGGACGGAGTGGAGTCCCCCGGCGCTCGTGTTACTGAGATTGCCGCTCGATCCGACCTCCGCCACAGGCATTCGTGCCGCCGATCCCAACTGGCACCAATCGGAAGCTTATTCGTTCAACCCCCGGGCCCTGCGCGACGGCGTAACGCGGCGGCTCGTGACTTGAGGAGGCCGTTTGCCCGCTAATGCACCGGTTCCGCCCACGGGCGGAGCGAATGA
>DASVTN010000092.1:0-35824 GCA_036387555.1 Allosphingosinicella sp.
GCCGTCATCACACGTCGAGGTTCACGACCCGGAGCGCGTTGTCCTGGATGAACTCGCGCCGCGGCTCGACCAGCTCGCCCATGAGCCGGTTGAAGACATCGTCCGCCTCGTCGGCGTGCTCCACCCGGACCGCGAGGAGCGTGCGCTTGTCCGGGTCGAGGGTGGTCTCCCAGAGCTGCTCCGGGTTCATCTCGCCCAGGCCCTTGTAGCGCTGGATCGCCAGCCCCTTGCGGCCCTGCTGGAGCAGCCCGTCGACCAACCCGACGGGGCCGCGCACCTCGGTCGAGAGATCCTTGCGCTCCAGACGCATCGGCCGGGCGAAGACGTCGCCGACCTCGACCAGCGCCTGGGCCACCCGCCGCGCGTCCGGGCTGCGAGCCAGGGTGGGCTCCAGCCGGTGGCGCTCGCGCCGCTCGCCGCGCTGGTGGTGGAAGACGAGCTCGCCCGCGTCGCTGCGCACCGCCTGCCAAGTTCCCCCGCCGGGCACGGCGCTGAGCCGGCCGGCGACGCGGCGCGCCAGGTCGAGGGCGCCCGCGGCGTCGTCGAGCGCCGCGGCGTTCTCGCCGAAGCCGCCCTCCAGCGCCACGGCCTCGAGCAGGCCCACCGGCAGCCGCCGGGCGAGCTGCTGGAGCAGCAGGCGGACGGCGCGGGAGCGCTCGATGAGCTCGCCCAGGGCCTCGCCGTCGGCCACGACCTCGCCGTCGTCCATCCGGACCAGCCGGCTCTCCTCGAGCGTGTCCTCGACCAGGAACTCCTCGAGCGCCTGGTCGTCCTTCAGGTAGCGCTCCTTCTGCCCGCGCTTGACGCGGTAGAGCGGCGGCTGGGCGATGTAGAGGTGGCCGTTGTCGAGGAGCTGCGGCAGGTGGCGGTAGAAGAAGGTGAGCAGCAGGGTGCGGATGTGCGAGCCGTCTACGTCGGCGTCGGTCATGATGACGATGCGGTGGTAGCGCAGCTTGGCGATGTCGAAGTCGTCGCGCACGCCCGTGCCGAGCGCGGTGATCAGCGTGCCGATCTCCTGGCTGCCCAGCACCTTGTCGAGCCGGGCGCGCTCCACGTTCAGGATCTTGCCGCGCAGCGGCAGGATCGCCTGGTAGCTCCGGTCGCGGCCCTGCTTGGCCGAGCCGCCGGCGCTGTCGCCCTCGACCAGGAAGAGTTCGCACTTGGCCGGATCGCGCTCCTGGCAGTCGGCCAGCTTGCCGGGAAGGGAGGCGACTCCGAGCACCGACTTGCGGCTCGCCTCGCGCGCCTTGCGGGCCGCCTCGCGGGCGGCGGCGGCGTCGATGATCTTCTGGATGATGGTGCGGGCGTGCTGCGGATTCTCCTCCAGCCATTCCGCCATCTTGTCGGCCATCAGGCTTTCGAGCGGCTGGCGGACCTCCGAGCTGACGAGCTTGTCCTTGGTCTGCGAGCCGAACTTGGGGTCGGGGAGCTTCACGGAGACGATCGCGGTCAGCCCCTCGCGCATGTCGTCGCCGGTGAGGCTGACCTTCTCGCGTTTCATCATGCCCGATTTCTCGGCGTAATTGTTGAGGGTGCGGGTCAGCGCCGCGCGGAAGGCGGCGAGGTGGGTGCCGCCGTCGCGCTGGGGGATGTTGTTGGTGAAGCAGAGGGTCTGCTCGTAATAGCTGTCGTTCCACTCGAGCGCGACCTCGATGCCGACGTCGTCGCGCTGGCCGGTGACCGAGATCGGATCGGGGATGAGCGCGGCCTTGGTGCGGTCGAGGTAGCGGACGAAGGCGGAGATCCCGCCTTCGTAATAGAGCTCGACCGACTTCTCCTCCTCGTGCCGGGCGTCGGTGAGGACCAGGCGGACCCCGGAGTTGAGGAAGGCGAGCTCGCGGAAGCGGTGCTCGAGCTTCTCGAAGTCGAACTCGACGATCTTGAACGTCTCGGGCGAGGGCAGGAAGGTGACCCGGGTACCCTTCTTCTCGCCGGCGGGGCCGACTTTCCGGAGCGGTGCCTCGGCGTCGCCGTGGCGGAAGCGCATGTAATGCTCCTCGCCGTCGCGCCAGATGGTGAGGTCGAGCCACTCGGAAAGTGCGTTGACGACCGAGACTCCGACTCCGTGGAGGCCGCCGGAGACCTTGTAGGCATTGTCGTCCGACGTGTTCTCGAACTTCCCGCCGGCGTGGAGCTGGGTCATGATGACCTCGGCCGCCGACACGCCTTCCTCGGCGTGGATCCCGGTCGGGATTCCCCGGCCATTGTCCTCGACCGAGACCGAGCCGTCCGGGTTGAGGACGATCCGGATCAGGTCGCAATGGCCGGCCAGGGCCTCGTCGATCGCGTTGTCCGAGACCTCGAACACCATGTGGTGGAGGCCGGAGCCGTCGTCGGTGTCGCCGATGTACATTCCGGGCCGCTTGCGGACCGCGTCGAGGCCCTTCAGCACCTTGATGGAATCGGCGCCGTACGCATTTTCGCTGGGGGGATTTGCCATCTGCCGGACATAGCGACGAAAGGGCCCAAACCCAAGGATATTGGCGGGTTTCGCAGGTTTTTTCGCAGGCGCAACATCGCGGCATGGGGACCCGAAGCCCCCGTCATCCCGGCGCGAGCCGGGACACCGGGGAGACCCGCCGAGCCTTTAGCGGCCTGAGGTCCCGGCTTTCGCCGGGATGATGGTCAGAGAATGGCGCCGTCGACCACTTCGAAACGCGTCGCATGCGCACCGACGTCATCGAACAGCCCCGCTTCCGTTCCCGTCATCCACACCTGGCCGCCCGCCGTTTCCAGCCGGTCGAACAGGGCGGCGCGGCGGCGTGGATCGAGGTGGGCGGCGACTTCGTCGAGGAGGAGAAGCGGGCGGCGGCCGGAGCGCTGGGCGACGAGATCGGCATGGGCGAGAACGATCGAGAGCAGGAGCGCCTTCTGCTCGCCGGTGGAGCACAGCCCCGCCGGCTGGTTCTTCTCGAGGTGGGTGACGGCGAGGTCGGTCCGGTGCGGCCCGGCGAGGGTCCGTCCGGCGGCGGCGTCGCGGGCACGGCCGCGGGCAAGCTCGACCGCCAGATCCTCGCCGCCGCCTTCCAGCGCCAGGCCGGCGCGGGCGAACGGGCCGTCGGGCGCGGCGGCGAGCCTCGCGCGGAGCAACTCCACCGCCCCTGCCCGGGCCCGGGCGAGGGCGGCCCCATGCTCGGCCATCCGGGCCTCGAGCGCCGAAAGCCAGGCCTCGTCCCGGCGCCCCTCCTGCGCCAGGAGCTTGTTGCGGGCGCGCATGGCGGCTTCGTAGCGGGCGGCGTGGACGGCGTGGCCGGGCTCCAGCGCGAGCACCAGCCGGTCGAGGAACCTCCGCCGCCCGCTCGCGCCTTCCTGGAACAGCCGGTCCATCGCCGGCGTCAGCCACAGGACGGAAAGCCATTCCGAAAGCGATGTGGCCGAAGCAGGGGCTCCGTTGATCCGGACCTGACGGCGCTCCGGGGCCGAGGGCGCGGTGCCGGTTCCGATCTCGACGTCGCCGAGACGGGCCGAGACCGCGAAGCCGCCGCCGCCGCCGCTGCGGGCCATTTCCGTCAGCGTCGCTCCGCGAAGCCCCCGCCCGGGCGAGAGCAGCGACACCGCTTCCAGGACGTTGGTCTTGCCGGCGCCGTTCTCGCCGGTGAGCACGACGAGGCCCGGCCCGGGCGCGAGCACGGCGTCGCGGTGGTTGCGGAAGTCGGTGAGGACGAGGCGGGCGAGGGCCATTTGGCGTATCTGTAGAGCGCTCCGCGCAAGGTTTCACGCTCTGACGTCATCCCGGCGGAAGCCGGGATCCAATGGCTCCTCCCGTAGCGGAAGGGAGGCGCCGGGGACAAAATTCCTCCCCGAGCTTGTCTCGGGGAGGGGGACCACGGCGCAAAGCGACGTGGTGGAGGGGCAACCCGGAGTCCGAATTACCCCTCCACCCCGCCTCGCGGGGTCCCCCTCCCCCAGCAAGCTGGGGGAGGAATGGCCTAGATGCCCTTCAAACCGGCCGCCGCCAGCCGCTTCTGCGCCTCGCGGTAGCGCGCCGGCTCGGCGATGCGCAGCCGGGAGCGCGCCGATTCCAGAGGTTCGGCCATCAGCGCCTGATAATCCTCGGCATGGAGCCATCCGGCGCGCCTGCCGTGGCGCCAGCCTTCCCAGACGGCGCGGGCGAAAGCGGTGTCGCGCGTGATCCGAAGGCTCTTGAGAGCGGCCCCGGCGCCGATGAAGGCCCAGCCCAGGCCGCCCGTCTGCGCGTAGGAGAAGGCGACGAGGCAGGCCTCGCCGAGCGGCTCGTCCGCCTCGTATCCCGTGAGGACGTGCCAGAGGTCGTGGACGTCGCGCTCGCGCCGCCCGAACCAGGCGTAGGGATGCTCGATATCGGGCGGGATGTCGGTCTCGGCGACGCTCACCTCCGCCAGTCCGTCCGCCGAATAGCCGGTGCGGTCGAGGAAGGCGCGATAGGCGGCGCCGACGCTGCCGTCGGGGAAGGAGTCGATCCAGGCGCGGTCGCAAAGCCGGGCCGCGAGCTCCAGCCGCTCGTAGGCGAGCCTGCCGCCTTCGGCGCTGGCGATCAGGCGGCGGTAGTTGCGGTGCGAGGTGTCGCCGTTGAGGGCGCGCATGATCCGGAACACCTGGACGGTGTCGTCGCCGTTCGCGAGCAGCCGGCGAAGCGCCCGGAACGCCGTGCCCCATTCGCGCTTCATCGGCGCCGCGGGATTGAAGGTGTGGCGCGCCATCGGCGACTCCGCTGCTGACAGAAGTGTCAGTGTCGCACCGCGGGCGTTGTAGTTCAACCTTCGATCACGCAGTGCTGCGTCAAAGCCCCGCCTGGCTCGCCGCCGCGCGGCAGGCGGCGCCAACGCTGCCGTCCGGCAAGGAATCGACCCGGTCGCGGTCGGCGAGGAGCCGGGCCAGCTCGGCCCGACGATAGGCGAGCCGCCTCCCTTCGGCGGTGGATATCAGGCGGCGATAATTTCGTTGCCGGGCGGAAAGCGTCCGGATCGGCCGAACGGGTACGGCAGGATCAGGCAGACAACCTAGGAAGGGGCGCCCGTCTCGTTCGGCTGGTGAGCCTTGGCTTTCACGATCCTTCGCCCGACCTCGGTGCCGAGGAGCGCGGCGAGGCCGGTGTAGGTCGTCCAGTTCAGAGCGCTTGCCGATTTGCCGGTGGCCAGCAGCCAGACGATCGCCACCGCGAACAGGGCGGAGGCGGCGATGACGATCCATTTGAGCCAGAAATCGGCGGGACGAACCGACTTGAGAAGCTGCCTCGAGGCGAAACCCGCCAGCAGGGCTCCCGCGACGCCCTGGACGAAGCCCAGCGCGGCGGCGGCGGGCTTGCCGGCGGCGATGCCGGCGGCGGCGCCGATATAGCCGACGATCAGATTGCCGAGCGCGAGGCCGACGATCGTCAATGCCAGCGCGGCCGCATAGACCCCGGCGCCGGGCGTTTCCCGCTCCATCGTCACACCCGCATCGGCATCAGAACGTAGAGCGCCGCCGCCTTGTCATTCTCGCGCAGCAGGGTCGGAGCGGCGGCGTCGGCGAGGTGCATCTCGACGATGTCTCCCTCTATCTGCCCCAAAATGTCGAGCAAATAGCGGGCGTTGAACCCGATCTCGAGGCCGTCGGCGCTGTAATCGCCCGGCACTTCCTCTGCGGCGGTGCCGTTTTCAGGGCTGGTGACGGAGAGCGTGACCCGGTCGCGGTCGAGCGCCAGCTTCACCGCGCGGGTCTTCTCGCTGGCGATGGTCGCGACCCGGTCCACGCCCTCCTCGAAGCTGCGCGGATCGATCCGGAGCAGCTTGTCGTTGGCGGTTGGGATGACCCGGCTGTAATCGGGGAAGGTGCCGTCGATCAGCTTGGACGTGAGGATCGCGCTTCCGAGGCCGAAGCGGACCTTGGTCTCGGAGAGCGAGATCTGGACGGTGCCCTCGAGCTCGTCGAGCAGCTTCCTGAGCTCGGCCACGCATTTGCGCGGGATGATGACGTCCGGCATGCCCTCGGCTCCGGCCGGGCGCGGCACCGTCACCCGGGCGAGCCGGTGGCCGTCGGTGGCGGCGGCCTTGAGCACCGGCTGAGCCTCGTCCGAGACGTGGAAGAAGATGCCGTTGAGATAGTAGCGCGTCTCTTCGGTGGAGATGGCGAAGCGGGTCTTGTCGATGATCTGGCGCAGGGTCGCGGCCGGAAGCTCGAAGCGGGTCGGCAGGTCGCCTTCCGCGATCACCGGGAAATCGTCGCGCGGAAGAGTGGAGAGGTTGAAGCGCGCCCTTCCGGCATTGACCTGCATCTTGCCTTCGGCGGCGTTGAGCTCGACCTGGCTTCCTTCGGGAAGCTTGCGGGCGATGTCGAACAAGGTGTGGGCGGAGACGGTGGTGGAGCCGGGCTGGGTAACGTTCGCCTCGACCGTCTCGACGATCTGGAGGTCGAGATCGGTCGCCATCAGCCTCAGCCCGCCGCCCTCGGCGGCCTCGATGAGGACGTTGGAGAGGATCGGGATCGTGTTGCGCCGCTCCACCACGGACTGGACGTGGCCGAGGCTCTTGAGGAGCGTAGCCCGTTCGATCGTCGCCTTCATTGAAACCCCCGAAAACCGTGCTTGGAAGCGAGTATTAGAGCGGCCTGCCGCCCCCCGCTAGGGGATTGTCGCCGGGCGCGAAAAAAGGGGGCGGGGAGCTAGAGCGACGGGCGCCAGATCCGCACCGCCTCGTCATGCCGGACTTGATCCGGCATCCACCTTCACTGCGGTGGCCGTGGCCGAAGGAAGGTGGACCCCGGGTCAAGCCCGGGGTGACGGGCGCTGCACTGCTGCTGCTGGATACGCATCCATCATGCCGGACTTGATCCGGCATCCGCCTCGCCAACGGACTCCGAAGAACCCCTCCACCACCCTTCGGGTGCTCCCCCTCCCTGGAAAACCGGGGGAGGAATTGGCCTCCTTCAGAAGCGGAGGCCCACTCCGACGACCCCGTCGTGCTTGCGGGCGCCGTTCTCGTAATCGGAATAGCGATACTCGCCCTTGACGTAGGCCTTGCCGCCCAGCTTCTGCTCGAGCCCGGCGCCGAGGCGGATCCCGTCGAGCCTGCCGGTGGCGGTGAAGGAACCGATGGTGGTCGCAGGGCCGGCGGTATAATCCGCCTGCAGGCGCTGGTTGGTGTAGCCGACCTTGCCGTAGACCAGGGTCCGCGGGGCCACGGCGAAGCCGAGCCGGCCGCCGACATAGAGGTTGCGGCTCGAGCTGGAACAATATCGGTCGCCGGGCTCGAAGGCGCCGTCCAGGCACTCCCTGTCGGTGGAATCGGCGGCCTCGCCCTCAATTCCGACGACGAGGCGGCCGAGCTGGCGATCGTAGCCGGCGCCGACTCCGTAGACGAAGCCTTCGTCATAGCCCGCGATGCCCTCGAGCTTGAATCCAGTGAATTCCGCGGGCGCCTCTCCGGCGGCCCCGGCGTCCTGGGCGAAGGCCGGAGAAGCAACGCCGGCAAAGGCCACGGCTGCGGCAAGACAATATTTAAGCATCAGAAAACCTCCTCGACAAACTCCCCTGCTGAAGCGGAGTTGAAAGGCTTCCCATGAACCGTCGATAAATATAATGTGGCTGAAATCGGGCGGGCGCCGCGCGCGAAGGAAACGAATAGTCAAGACTTTAGGAATTTTCCATTTGTTTTCCTAGATTTGATTGATCGCTTCGGCTGCGGATTGGCTGCTTGAAAAGATCATCTTCAAAACGAACTAAATAAAGGGTGGAGTCGTCCATCCATACGGCCGGTTTCCGGCATCCATGCGCGTGCGCGAGCGCCGGCTTTTCGGTTGCCAAGGAGCCGCTCCGCGGGCCATTCTGCGCCGATGATGCGGCGCAGCATTTTCCTGTTGCTTTTCCTGGCGCTCGCGGCGCCAGCGCAGGCCCAGCGGCAGGCGCTTGGGATTTTCGGGACCTGGGGAGCGTTCCGGGCGCCGGACCGCTGCTTCGCGATCGCCGAACCCTATCAGATTCCCCGCCCGGGGGACGGGCGCGGCTTCGCTTCGATCGGCTATTGGCCCGAGCGCTCCACCGGCGGCCAGGCCTATTTCCGGCTGAGCCGCCCCAAGCGGCCGGGCTCGGCGGTTCTCCTGCGGATCGACGAACGCACCTTCCAGCTGCGCGGCGGCGGCGCCGAGGCCTGGGCGACCGATCCGACGGCGGACGCCCAGATCGTCTCCGCGATGCGCACCGGAATGGAGATGAGCCTCGAGACCCGCTCGACGAGCGGCGCGCTGGTTCGGGACTCCTACCGCCTGCGGGGCGCCGCGACGGCGATCGACGCCGCGGCGATCGGCTGCGCGCGCCGGCGCTGAGCGATGGCGCGCTGGTTCATCGCCCGCCACGGCGAGACGGTGTTCAACGCGGCCGCCCGGATGCAGGGCGAAACGCTCCATACGCCGCTGACCCGCGCCGGCTTCGCCCACGCCGAGGAGATCGGGGAGGCGCTGCTCGCCGCGACTGGACCGGCGCCCGAGCTGGCGCTCTGGGCCTCCCCCACCGGCCGAGCGCTTCAGACGCTGGCGATCGCCGCCGAGCATCTGCGCCTCGACTGGCACGGCGCCCGGACCGACGCTCGCCTTTCCGAGATGGACATGGGCGAGTGGGGAGGGCGGTTCTACGATGATATCGCCGAGGCCCATGGCGGCTTCGTCGACCGGCGGGCGGGGCTCTTCACCTGCCGTCCCCCGGGCGGCGAATGGTATGACGACATCGCCCGCCGGCTGAACGCCTGGATGGCGGATACGGCGGGCGAGCGGGGCGACCGGCTGATCGTGATGCACGGCATCTCCTCGCGAGTGCTCCGGGGCCTCCTCACCGGAGCGCGGGAGCGCCCCGGTTGCGGCGCCCCCGTCGCCTCGCCGCTTCCGCAAGGCTCCGTCGTCTGCGTCGAGGACGGGGTGGAGAGGGTCGTGGGGCTGGGCAGCGGCGGTCTCGGGGCCTCCGGGACGGCCTAGGACGGGACCCACCGCCGACCGGCGCGCGCCGGCGAAGCGGAAATTCGCTCCAGGTCGGACGGATCCGAATTGCCCGGCGCGCGGAGCAGCTTAAGATGCCGGCACCAGGAGGATCGAAACCATGCAGCGCCCCATCCGCGCCTTCGCTTTCTTGCTTGTGACGGCGAGCTCGCCGGCATTGTCGGAGAACTGGCGCGCGACGGGATCGTCGGACGGAGCCGTCGGCTATGTCGACACGGATTCGGTCGAGCGGAAGGGCGACAGGATTCGCTTCTGGACCGAGATCCGCCTTCCCGAGCCGAAGTCCACTCCGACCGGTCACCGCTTCGATCGAATGGCGGCTCTCGTCGAAATCGATTGCCGCGCGAAGACCTATCGGAACCTCCGCTACCGGGCGAACCTGGGCGGCCGGCTCATCCACAAGGGCAAGAGCCCGAACGACCGGCCCGCTCCGGTCAGGCCCGGCACCAATATCAATGCCCAGATGCGCGCCGTCTGTCTCGATGAGTGGGCGAGAGGCAACTAGGCCGCGGCGGATCGCCGACGAGGAGCGTCACCGCTGGAAATCGCGCCGCATTCTCCCTACATAGCGCCTCTCATGACAGCCCCGATGACAATCCCCGGTCACATCGACCCGGTTCCCGTGCCGCGCCCCGCTTTCGAGGCGGAGGACAAGCGCGTCGATCTGGTCGGGCTTTCGCGCGACCGGATCCGCGAGGCGCTGGAAGCCGCCGGGCTGGAGCCGAAGCAGGCGAAGCTTCGCGCAAAGCAGATCTGGCACCAGATCTACAATCGCGGCGCCACCTCGTTCGAGGCGATGAGCGACATCGCCAAGGCCCAGCGCCCCTGGTTCGCGGAGCGCTTCGTGGTCGGCCGGCCGCGGGTGGTGGTCGAGCAGGTCTCGACCGACGGCACCCGCAAATGGCTCCTGAAGACCCCCGACGGCCACGATTTCGAGATGGTCTTCATCCCGGACGCCGACCGCGGCACCCTGTGCGTCTCCAGCCAGGTCGGCTGCACGCTCAATTGCGCCTTCTGCTTCACCGGAACGATGCGGCTGGTCAGGAACCTCACCGCCGGAGAGATCGTCGGCCAGGTGATGCTGGCGCGCGATTCGCTGGGCGAATGGCCGTCCCAGCCGGAGGGGCGGATGCTCTCCAACATCGTCATGATGGGGATGGGCGAGCCGCTCTACAATTTCGACAACGTCCGCGACGCCTTGAAGATCGTGATGGACGGCGACGGGCTCGGCCTGTCGCGGCGCCGGATCACGCTTTCCACCTCGGGCGTGGTTCCGATGATGGCGCGGGCGGGGGAGGAGATCGGGGTCAATCTCGCCGTCTCGCTCCACGCCGTGACCAAGGAAGTGCGCGACGAGATCGTGCCCTTGAACCGGAAATACGGGATCGAGGAGCTGCTCGAGGCCTGCGCCGCCTATCCGGGCGCCAATAACGCGCGGCGGATCACGTTCGAATATGTGATGCTCAAGGACAAGAACGACAGCGACGAGGACGCAGCTGAGCTGGTCCGGCTGATCCGCAAGTACAAGCTTCCCGCCAAGGTCAATCTGATCCCCTTCAACCCCTGGCCGGGGGCGGTCTACGAATGCTCGGACGAGGAGCGGGTGAGGCGCTTTTCCGACATCATCTTCGAGGCCGGCATCTCGGCTCCGATCCGCCGGCCGCGCGGCCGCGACATCATGGCCGCCTGCGGCCAGCTCAAATCGGCCGCGGAGAAGAAGAGCCGGGCGGAGCTCGACCGGATCTCCGCCGAGAAGCAGGCGGCTTTGGCCGGCTGACCGTCATCCGGGCGAAAGCCGGGACCCCAGGTCGAGAAGTCTCGGCGGGTCTCCCCGAGGTCCCGGCTTTCGCCGGGATGACGTTCCCCCTCCCCCTCAGCCTGAACGGCGGATTACGAGGCCATTCAGCCCGCGCTCAAGCCTCTCCTTGCATAACCCTCCTCATGCCGGCGGCCGGTTCGCCGCCGCGACAAGGAGTTCAAGATGTTCAGGAAGCTCAGTCTCGCAACGGCCGCCGCGGCCGCCACCCTCACCCTGGTTCCGGCTGCCGCCCAGGCCAACCATCAGAGCGGCTATTACGATTCGGATCGCTATCAGCAGAACTATCGCGGCGAGCGCCAGGGCCGCTACGACGACCGCTATTATGGGCGCAGCAACGTCCGCTACAACGGCCGCCGCTGCAAGGGCACGACCGGAACGATCGTCGGCGGAGTCGCCGGAGCGCTGCTCGGCCGGGGAGTGACCCGCGACCGCTATCGCGGCCGTTCGGGAACGACCGGAGCGATCCTCGGCGGCGCCGTCGGCGCCCTCGCCGGCCGCGCGGTCCAGAAGTCGGGCTGCCGCTAAGCTTCAGATCCCTCGGGTAGTGTATCGAGGGCGGGGCCGGTCTTCCGAAGGGAAGGCCGGCCCTTCCATGTGTACGTCATCCCGGCGAAAGCCGGGACCTCAGGACGAGAAGTCTCGGCGGGTCTCCCCGAGGTCCCGGCTTTCGCCGGGATGACGGGCCTCAAGGCCCGTCGAAGAGCGAGGCCAGCTGCTCGATCATGGTTCCGCCCAATTGCTCGGCGTCCATGATGGTGACCGCGCGGTCGTAATAGCGGGTGACGTCGTGGCCGATGCCGATCGCCACCAGCTCGACGGGCGATCGCGACTGGATCCAGGCGATGACCTGCCTGAGGTGCCGCTCGAGATAGGTGCCCGAGTTGACCGACAGCGTCGAATCGTCGACCGGCGCTCCATCGGATATGACCATCAGGATCCGCCGCTCCTCCGGCCGCGCGATGAGCCGGTTGTGCGCCCACATCAGCGCCTCGCCGTCGATATTCTCCTTGAGGAGGCCCTCGCGCATCATCAGGCCGAGGTTGCGCCGAGCCCGCCGCCAAGGCTCGTCGGCGGCCTTGTAGACGATGTGCCTGAGGTCGTTGAGGCGGCCGGGGCTTGGCGGCCGTCCGGCGGCGAGCCAGGTCTCGCGCGCCTGCCCGCCCTTCCAGGCGCGGGTGGTGAAGCCGAGGATCTCCACCTTCACTCCGCAGCGCTCGAGGGTGCGGGCGAGGATGTCGGCGGAGATCGCGGCGATCGAGATCGGCCGCCCGCGCATCGAGCCGGAATTGTCGATCAGAAGGGAGACGACGGTGTCCCGGAATTCGGTCTCACGCTCGATCTTGTAGCTCAGCGAATGGGCCGGGTTGACGATCACCCGGGCGAGCCGGGCGGCGTCGAGCAGCCCTTCCTCCTGGTCGAAGTCCCAGCTCCGGCTCTGCTGCGCCATGAGCCTGCGCTGGAGCCGGTTGGCGAGCTTGGTCACGGCGCTCTGCAGATGGACGAGCTGCTGATCGAGATGGGCCCGAAGCCGTCCCAGCTCCTCCTCGTCGCAAAGCTCCGTCGCCTCGACCACCTCGTCGTAGCGGGTGGTGAATATCCGGTAGTCGAACTGGGGCGGAAGATCGGAAAGTGGGCGGTTGGGGCGGACGGGGAGCATCCCTTCCTCGCCTTCCTCGCCCATTCCCTCCTCCCCCTCGGCCATCTCCTCCTCGGACCAGTCGCTTTCGCCCTCCTCGTCGTCGGCCTCGCCCTGCTCGACCCGCATCTCGGCCTCGCCTTCGGCGCCGCCGCCATCCTCCTCGTCCTGGTTGTCGCCTTCCTCGCCCTGGTCCTTGTCGCCCCCCTCGCCTTCCTCCCCGGCGTCCGGGTCGGTTTCCGCTTCGGCCTCGCCCTCGATCAGCTCGAGGTCGCGAAGAAGCTTGGTGGCGAGCGCGGCGAACGCGGCCTGGTCGTCGAGCACGAGCCCGAGCGCGTCGAGATCGGCGCCGGCCTTTTCCTCGATCCAGTCGGAGACGAGGCCGATCGCGCCGAGCGCCGCTTCAGGAGGCGCCTCGCCGGTCAGCCGCTCCCGGACCTTGAGCCCGAGCGCGGTGCCGAGCGGAACCTCGGCGCGGTTGCGGGCGCGGGTGATCGGATCGATCCGAATCCGCATCTCCACCGCCTGGGCGAGGTTGGCGCGGACGCCGGCCATCGCCCGGGCTCCGAGCGCTTCGACCCGGGCCTGCTCGACAGCGTCGAACACCGCCCGGGCGATCTCGTCCGCGGGGGCGCCTCGGGCGTGCATCCCGGCATTGTGGTGCCTGAGCTTGAGGGCCGCGGCATCGGCATGACCGCGCGCCTCGGCGACCTCCTTCGCGGCGAGCGAGCGGCCGGGCATCGGCACCTTGACGCTCTTGCCCGACGTCGAGGGAGCGTCGGCGGTGAAGCCGAGCTCCAGCTCGGGCTCACGGGCGATCGCCCGGGCGGCGCCGGTCAGCACCTGCCGGAAGGCTTCGAGAGGGTTGTCGCTGCTCATCCCGCTAGCTCCTCCCCGGGACGGGGAGGGGGACCGCCGCGGTCAGGCGGTGGTGGTGGGGGCCCCACGCCGTCGCTTCGGAGGGGCGGGCCCCCTCCACCATGGCCGGGTGGACAGTCCCCCTCCCCGTCCGGGGGAGGATTTTCACGTCACGCCTTCCCGGCGACGCTCTCCGGCAGGTCCTTGCCGAAGACGCGCTGGTAATATTCGGCGACCAGAGGCCGCTCCGCCTCGTCGCATTTGTTGAGGAAGGTGAGACGGAAGGCGAAGCCGACGTTGTTGAAGATGAGCGCGTTCTGCGCCCAGCTGATCACGGTGCGCGGGCTCATCACGGTGGAGATGTCGCCGTTGACGAAGCCCTGGCGGGTCAGGTCCGCCACCTTGATCATCTTCTCGACCTCGGCGCGGCCGCCTTCATGATCATATTCGCCGCTCTTGGCGAGGACGATCCGGGCCTCGATCTCCGCCGGCAAATAGTTGAGGGTGACGACGATGTTCCAGCGGTCCATCTGGCCCTGGTTGATCTGCTGGGTGCCGTGATAGAGGCCGGTCGTGTCGCCGAGGCCGACCGTGTTGGTGGTCGCGAACAGCCGGAAATAGGGGTGCGGGCGGATCACCCTGTTCTGATCGAGCAGGGTCAGCTTGCCCTCAGTCTCCAGAACGCGCTGGATGACGAACATCACGTCCGGGCGCCCCGCATCATATTCGTCGAACACCAGGGCCGTGGGCGTCTGGAGCGCCCAGGGCAGCAGCCCTTCGCGGAATTCGGTGACCTGCTGGCCCTCGCGAAGCACGATGGCGTCGCGGCCGATCAGGTCGATCCGCGAGATATGCGCGTCGAGGTTGATCCGGATGAGCGGCCAGTTCAGCCGGGCTGCCACCTGCTCGACATGGGTCGACTTGCCGGTGCCGTGATAGCCCTGGATCATCACCCGGCGGTTCTTGGCGAAGCCGGCGACGATGGCGAGGGTGGTGTCCGGATCGAAGACGTAGGCCGGATCGAGGTCGGGCACGCGCTCGTCGGCTTCCGAAAAGGCGGGTACCTCCATGTCGCTGTCGATCCCGAACAGGTCGCGCACCTTCCGCATCTGGTCGGGCGAATCCATGATGACGGCGCCGCGGCTCGCGGGGTTGGCGTTGGGCAAATCGGACATGATCACTCTCTAGGGAAGGAATCAGGCGAAGGCAGGGCGGGATTTGAGGTGCGTATAAGCCTCTATCACCGCCTGCAAAGCTTTCTCGTGGCCGCGGTCGCCGCCATTGTGGTCGGGGTGGTAGCGCCGCAGCAGGTCGGCGTAGCGGCGGCGCAGGGTGCGCCGGTCGGCGTCGGTGCCGAGGCCGAGGATCCGGAGCGACTTGCGGTCGGGCTCGCTGAGCTCGCGGCCGTCGAGGCGCGGACCTTCGGCGGCGGCCCTTCGGAAGCGGGCGCCGATCGCGTCGAGCGGGTCCTGGAAATCGGCCCATTTGGGCGGGCCGTCGGAGCCCATGTGGGCGAAGGCGCGGGTTTCGCGGTCCCAGCCGCCGTAGGGGTTGTGGGCGGCCTGGATCTCGTCGCTGCTCATCCCCTCGAAATAATTATAGCCGGCGTTGAACTCGCGGACGTGGTCGAGGCACAGCCAGCGCCAGTCGCCGGGACCATCGAAGCTGGGGCCGCGCCCGGCCGGCGCCCGAAACTCGCCGGCCGCCTCGCAGCCGGGATGCGCGCAGACCCCCCGCGCCTCCGCCCGTCCGTGAAACCTCGTCTGCCTGCCGCCCGCACTCGCCAACGCTCTCACCTTCGCTCCAAACGATCCTATATAGGCGACATGACCAAGCCTTTCACCGGCCCCGTTGCGCTCGAGATCGAACAACGCCTTCGCGCCGCCCTCGCTCCGACACGGCTCGCCGTGATCAACGACAGCGGCCGCCATCGCGGCCATTCCGGCGACGACGGAAGCGGCGAAAGCCATTTCACCGTCGAGATCGAGTCGCCGGCCTTCGAGGGGATGAGCCGGCTCCAGCGCCAGCGGGCGGTGAACGCCGCACTCGCCGAGCTGCTCGAGGCGCGCGTCCACGCGCTGGCGATCAAGGCGCGAGCGCCGGGCGAGGCATGAGGCGCGTCCGCCTGAGCGCGTTGCCGTCATTTTCCTCTCCCGCTTTTCGCGGGAGAGGAGGGCCCCACCGCGAAGCGGCGGGAGGTGAGGGTCTTGCCGAGTCGGATGTACAGACCCTCACCTCCCAAGCTTCGCTTGGGCCCCTCCTCTCCCGTGAAGGACGGGAGAGGGATTTTTCGAGGGATGCCCGCGCGGCGCTTCTGCTCCTCGCCGCAGCGACGGGAAGTGCGGCTCAAAGCCAGGAGCCGGCTTATGACGTCACTCACTACGCCGTCACCTTGAAGCCGGATTTCGAGACCCGGTCGATCGAGGGGACGAGCCGAGTCACGGTCCGCGCCGGCGGCGCGGGCGCCGATCGATTCCGGTTCAGCGAGAACGGCCTTACCGTGGAAAGCGTTGACGTGGACGGCCGACCGGCCGCAGTCACCCGCGACGGATCGGCGATGGCCGTCATCCTCAAGCGCCCCATTCGAGCCGGAAGAAGCGCGAAGCTGAGCTTCCGCTATCGCGGCACGCCCCGGCGCGGGATCGTGTTCGGCGAGGGCACCGCCTATTCCGATTACTTCACCTGCCACTGGATGATCTGCGACATCGACCGGCCCCGCGACAAGGCGACCTTCGCGCTCGACCTCATCCTCCCGGCCGGGAAGAACAGCATCGCGAGCGGGATAGGGGCTGGAAAGGCCGGGGCCGGCCCCGGGCTGGAAAGGCATCGCTGGCGCCAGCATCGGCCCTATTCGGCCTATCTGTTCGGGTTCGCCGCCGGATTCGACCGGAAGACTTCGGTTTCCCGGCGCGGAGTGGAGCTGGTCGCCGCGGGAGACCTGCCACCGGGCGAGATGGATCGCCGCCTCGCCGACACCGACCGGATGCTGGCCTTCTTCACCGGCAAAGCGGGCGTCGCTTTCCCGCACCGGCGCTACGTGCAGGTGGTCGTTCCCGGCGGGGAGGCCCAGGAGAAATCGTCCTTCTCGCTTCTTGGAAGATCGCTCCTCGACCGGCGGCTCGAAGATCCGAAGGAGGACTGGCTGATCGCGCACGAGCTCGCCCACCAATATTGGGGCAATCTCGTCACCTGCGAAAGCTGGACGGACTTCTGGCTCAACGAGGGGATCACCACCTTCATGGTGGCCGCCTGGAAGGAGCATCGGTGGGGACGCGCGGCCTATGACCGCGAGATGGAGCTCGCCCGCGCACGGGTCGCCCGCGTTCGGGAGAACGGCTTCGACGTGCCCCTCGCCTATCCGGGCGAATATCCCTCCCTCGCGGCCAGGCGGGCCACCGCCTACAGCAAGGGCGCCCTGTTCATGGACGCGCTTCGCCGCGAGCTCGGCGAGGAGGCCTTTTGGGCCGGCTTGAAACGCTTCACGCGCGAATTTGCGGGCAAGAGCGCGACCAGCCGGGATTTCGAGCGAGTCTATCGGCAAAGCAGCGGGCGCGACCTGTCCGCTCTCTTCGCGCAATGGGTCTTCTAGGGCATCGTGCGCTAAATCCGCACCGCCTCGTCATGCCGGACTTGATCCGGCATCCACCTTACCTTGCCGCGGCAGCGACGTGAAGAAGGTGGACCCCGGATCAAGTCCGGGGTGACGATGCGGATTTAACGTCCGGCGCTGTAGAGTCGTCCTGTTCGCACGGAAGCGGCCGACCTCGTCATGCCGGACTTGATCCGGCATCCACCTTACCTTGCCGCGGCAGCGACGTGAAGAAGGTGGATCCCGGGTCAAGCCCGGGATGACGATGCGGATTTAACGTCCGGCGCTGTAGAGTCGTCCTGTTCGCACGGAAGCGGCCTGCCTCGTCATGCCGGACTTGATCCGGCATCCACCTTACCTTGCCGCGACGGCCAGCAAGGAGGTGGATCCCGGGTCAAGCCCGGGATGACGATGCAAATTCAACGTCCGGCGCTGTAGAGTCGTCCTGTTCGCACGGAAGCGGCCGACCTCGTCATGCCGGACTTGATCCGGCATCCACCTTTTTCTTTCCGCGGCAGCGACGTGCAGAAGGTGGACCCCGGATCAAGTCCGGGGTGACGATCCGGCCAAACAGGACGGACCCTAGCCTCAGCCGGGCGCCCTGCCGAAGAACATCAGATAGACGAGCCGCCCGTTCTCGAGGGAATCGCCGAAGCCAGGCCCGGACGTGTGGAACAGCCAGGGGCGAAGCAGGACCAGCCGGTTGAACTTCATCGGCACGACCATCTCGCATTCCCATTTGGAGCGATCGGCCACGTCGCGGTCCATGATCTCCCGCTGCAATTGCTCGTAGGAGGAGAAGCCGGACCTGGCGAGGTCCTGCGGGCCGAGCGGCACCCGGTCCATACCGGTCCCGATATGGCGGAAGAACTCCGTCCCGCCCCGGCAATCCTCGGGGCGGCTCAGATAGAGGATCCCTGACCAGTGGCTCGGATCCACGTGGATCCGGGCTTCCGAATCGTCGCCGGCCAGCGCGATCCGGCATTTTGCATGGGATCGAAGGTTGGTGAGCGGCGCGAGCGGCTCCCGGACGATCGCCGAGACCTCCTGCTCCAGCCCCTCGAGCGCAAGCCGCTGGATGCTGTTGCGGCCGGGGAAATATTCGCCCTCGCGCTCCGGGTAGGACAGGCGGAGCGCCGCGGCCCGGAAATTCTCCGCCTGCTCAAGGAAGTCGTCGACGATGATCACCGAGGTGGGCACGCGGCGGGCTTAGATTCCGCGGGTCGGCAGTTCAAGGCGGGTGGGCAGGCTCGTCGTCGCGGCGAAAGCCGGGACCTCGGGACGGAAGGGGCACGGCGGGTCTCCCCGAGATCCCGGCTTTCGCCGGGATGACGGAGGGGTGACGATCGCCCCTTCCCTCCGGTATGATATTCCCATGACCGACGACCTCATCCTCCAGACGCTTCACCCCGCCACCCACGATCTCGGCGGCTTCAAGGTCCACCGCACGCTGCCCCATCGCGAGCGGACGACGGTCGGACCCTTCATCTTCTTCGACCAGATGGGGCCGGCGCATCTTCCGGCGGGGGGCGGGATCGACGTCCGGCCGCACCCGCACATCAATCTCGCCACCGTCACCTATCTGTTCGCGGGAGCGATCGATCATCGCGACTCCCTCGGCACCTTCGCGACGATCGAGCCCGGGGCGGTCAATCTGATGACCGCGGGCCGGGGCATCGCCCATTCGGAACGCTCCCCCGCCCGTCTCCGGCCGGACGGCCCCGAGCTGAGCGGCATCCAGACCTGGATCGCCCTCCCCCAGGCGAAGGAGGAGATCGATCCCGCCTTCGAGCATGTGCCGGCGGACCGGCTTCCGGTCGTCGAGGGCGGCGGCGCCACGGCCCGGGTGATCATGGGGTCGCTGTGGGGCGCCGCCTCCCCCGTCACCTGCCACAGCGAGACGATCTATGCCGACATCCAGCTTCGGGCCGGCGGCGCGATGCCGATCGACGCCGGAGCGGACGAGCGGGCCGTTTACGTCGCGGAAGGGGAGGCAAGCCTCGACGGCCTGCCGCTCGAGCGAAGCGTGCTCTACGTGCTCGCGCCCGGAGCGAGCGCCACCCTTCGGTCGGAGACGGGAGCGCACGTCATGCTGTGCGGCGGAGCGCCGCTCGACGGGCCCCGCCACGTCTGGTGGAACTTCGTCTCGTCGCGGCGGGAGCGGATCCGGCAGGCCAAGGAGGACTGGCTCGGCGGCCGGTTCGTGCTTCCGCCCGGCGACGCCGGCGAGTTCATCCCGCTGCCGACGGCGCCGCCCAAGACGGTGAGCTATCCCTAGATCGTCATTGCGAGGAGCGGCAGCGACGAAGCAATCCACGGGCGGAGGCGCTGCACTGGATTGCTTCGCTTCGCTCGCAATGACGGGTAATGGAGCGACCATGACCGAACCCAGCTACCAGCGCATCGCCCTCGCCACCGGGGTGACTCTCAACGTCGCCTCCGCCGGTCCCGAGGACGGCGAGCCGATCATCTTCCTCCACGGCTTTCCCGAATCGCACCGCACCTGGCGGCACCAGCTGGACGGGCTTTCGGACCGCTACCGCGTCTTCGCCCCGGACCAGCGCGGGTTCGCGGCTTCGGACAAGCCGCATGACGTGGAGAATTACGAGACCGACAGGATCGTCGCGGACCTCATGGCCCTCGCCGACTCGCTTGGGCTCGATCATTTCACCCTCGCCGGGCACGACTGGGGCGGGGCGGTGGCGTGGACGGCGGCGCTCACCCACCCGTTCCGGATCAAGCGGCTGGTCATCGTCAACGCGCCTCATCCGCTCGTCTTCCAGAAGAGCCTGATCGAGGACGAGGCACAGCGCGAGGCGTCGCAATATATCAGCTTCTTCCGTTCGCCGGCGGCGGAGGCGGCGATCACCGCGATGGGCCTCGAAGGCTTCCTCGACCGGGTGATGCTGAGCCACGCCGATCCCACCAAGCTGCCGGCCGAGGAGCGGCGGCATTATCTGGACGACTGGTCGCAGCCGGGCGTTCTCACCACCATGCTCAACTGGTACCGCGCCTCGAAGGTCGTCGTGCCGGCGCCGGGCGAGGAAGCCAGGGCGCCCCTGTGGACGCACGCGCCCTTCCCGAAGCTGAAGATGCCGACCCTGGTCGTGTGGGGCCTGAAGGACGTCGCGCTGCTTCCCGTCCAGCTCGAGGGCCTGGCCGACCTGGTCGAGGATCTGCGCCTCGTGACCTCCACCACCGCCAGCCACTTCATCACGTGGGAGGAGCCGGGGACGGTGACGAGCGCGATAAGGGAATTCATGGCGGAGGCCGCGGAGTAAATATCCTCCCCTGCATTTGCAGGGGAGGGGGACCAGCCGAAGGCTGGTGGAGGGGCTCTTGCCGAGGCTGGAAGAAGACCCCTCCACCCCGCTTCGCGCGGTCCCCCTCCCCCGGAAATCCGGGGGAGGATTTTCGTCCTCATTGCCCCGCCCCTGCCCCCTTGCTACAGGCCCGCGCCATGCAGACGGATCGCTTCACTCCGGAGATCAGCTACGTCGCCACGCCCCGAGTCGCCTGCGACGGTGCGAGCGAGACGCATGCGGCGCTCGGCCATCCGAGGGTCTACCTGCAGATCGACGAGAAGGGCTTCGTGGACTGCGGCTATTGCGACAAGAGGTTCGTCCTCAAGGGCGGGCCGGCCGACGAGGGCGGGGCCGGGCACTGAGCCCTGCCGTTGCCTCCGCCGGGCGAGGGGCGACCAGACAAATGACGACAGGGAAGCGGAACTTGCAGAAACCAACGATCGGCGCCGGCTTGACGGCAATGCTCCTGTTCGCTCTGGCCGCGTGCGGACCCGAAGCGGACAAGACGAACGCGAACGAGGCGGCGAACGCGGCCGCCCCGGCCGCCGCCGCGAAGGCTCCCGCCGCTCCGGCGGCGGCGCCGGCCGAACGCTCGCCGCTCGTGCTCGAGGGCGCCGGGATCGGCATTCCGGACGCCTCGCCGCCGCGCATCGTTTCGTTCGACACCGCCAGGCCGTCGGCGATCGACGCCGTCACCAAGGCGCTCGGGCGCCCGCCCAGCAAGCTCGGGGAGAATGGGGAATGCGGCGGCGGCGGCCTCGAATTCGCGGAGTGGACGGACGAGATCACCCTCTGGTTCGAGGGCGGCCGCTTCGCGGGCTGGGACAATAAGGGCAAGCTCAAGACCAGCGGCGGGATCGGCATCGGCTCGACCCGGACGGACCTTGCCCAGCTCGCCGGCTTCGAGGTGGAGGAAAGCACGCTCGGCACCGAGTTCCGCGCCGGCGGGCTGAGCGGCATCCTCTCCTCCAACGCTCCGGGAGCCAAGGTCACGGCCCTGTGGGGCGGCACGACCTGCGTGTTCCGATAGGATGAGGGGCCTGCCGGCGCCGGCCTCCTGCTCCTCCTCCCGGCCTGCTCGCCCGAAGCCGGAGTGAAGGACGTCATCCCGGCGAAAGCCGGGACCTCGGGGAGACCCACGGGGACTTCTCGTCACGAGGTCCCGGCTTTCGCCGGGATGACGGGAGGCGCCGGGCTCCCTATATCCTTCCGATGACCTACACCGATCCCCGCCGCTTCCTTTACCGAAGCGATGCCCTCACTCCGGATTCCGCCCTCCGGCTCACCGCCGACGCCCTCAAGGCCTGCGACGACGGCGAGCTTTATCTTCAATATACCGTGTCCGAAGCCTTCGGCTTCGACGACGGCCGGCTGAAGACGGCGGACTTCGACACCAAGGCGGGATTCGGGCTGCGCGGGGTTTCCGGCGAGACGACCGCCTTCGCCCATGCCAACGAGCTTTCGGAGGCCGCAATCCGGCGAGCCGGGGAGACGATGGCGGTGCTCGATCCGGCGCGGGGCGCCCGGCCGGCGCCGCCGCGGCGGACCAACGCGACGCTCTACACCGATTCCGATCCCCTCAGCCTCGTGCCCTTCGCCCGCAAGGTCGAGCTCTGCCAGCAGATCGACGCCGCGGCGCGCGCCCGCGATCCCAGGATCGTCCAGGTCTCGGTGTCGCTCGCCGGCACCTGGTCGGTGGTCGAGATCGTCCGCCCCGACGGCTTCGTCGCCCACGACGTCAGGCCCCAGGTCCGGCTCAACGTCCAGATGGTCGTCGAGCAGAACGGCCGGCGCGAGACGGGCTATCACGGGCTCGGCGGCCGCTACCTCTACGACCGCCTGTTCGATGAGGCGACGTGGAGCCGGGCGATCGACATGGCGCTGGCCCAGGCGCTGGTGAACCTCGAGTCGGTCGACGCGCCGGCCGGCGAGATGACCGTCGTGCTCGGGCCGGGCTGGCCGGGCGTGCTTCTGCACGAGGCGATCGGCCACGGCCTGGAAGGCGATTTCAACCGCAAGGGCACCTCGGCTTTCTCCGGCCGCGTCGGACAGCGGGTCGCGGCGCCCGGAGTGACCGTCGTCGACGACGGCTCGATCGCGCACCGCCGCGGATCGCTCTCGATCGACGACGAGGGCACTCCGACGCAATGCACCACGCTGATCGAGGACGGCATCCTCAAGGGCTATATCCACGACCGGCTCAATGCGCGGCTGATGGGCGTGGAGCCGACCGGGAACGGCCGCCGCCAGAGCTTCGCCCACGCTCCGATGCCGCGGATGACCAACACCTTCATGCTCGGAGGCGAAGAGGATCCGGGCGAGATACTGGCCCGCGCCGGCAACGGCATCTACGCCAGGAGCTTCGGCGGCGGGCAGGTCGAGATCACCAGCGGCAAGTTCGTCTTCTCCTGCACCGAGGCCTATCTCATCGAGAACGGCAAGTTGGGAGCGCCGATCAAGGGCGCGACCCTGATCGGCGACGGACCGACCGTCCTCACCAAGGTCGCCGGAATCGGCAACGACATGGCGCTCGACGAGGGAATCGGCGTCTGCGGCAAGGGCGGGCAATCCGTCCCGGCCGGGGTCGGCCAGCCGACCTTGCTGATCGAAGGCCTCACGGTCGGGGGCACGGCGGGCTGATGGACTGGCGGGACGAGGTCCTCCCCTACTGGTTCGAGCTCGCGCCCGAGCAATGGTGGAAGGCGGATTCGGCGCTCGATTCCGAAATCCGGGACCGCTTCCTCGCCATGTGGGAGGAGCGGCGGGAGAATGTCCCCGAGGCGTTCCTCGGCAGCGCCCGCGATGCGGTGGCGGCCATAATCCTGTTCGACCAGTTCCCGCGCAACATGTTCCGCGGCCATGCCGACCAGTTCTCCACCGATCCGCTCGCGCTCGCCGTCGCCAGGGGCGCGGTGGAGCGCAGGCTCGACGACGAGATGAGCCCGGCCGAACGCGGCTTCGTCTACATGCCCTTTCAGCACAGCGAGGATCTGGCGGACCAGAAGCGGTCCCTGGCCCTCTTCACCGCCCTCGGCGACGAGTATCAGCTCGGCTTCGCTAAGAAGCACCACGACGTCATCGAGCGTTTCGGGCGTTTCCCGCACCGCAACGCGATCCTCGGAAGGCCGCCGCGCGCGCCCGAGATCGAAGCCGGCGACGTGGTGCCCTGGTAATAGCCCTGGTCGAGGCCGCCCGCTTCTACGACAGCCTCGCCGCCGGCGCCGCCCAGTCGCTCCTGTCCGAGGAAGGCGTCGACAGCTTCATCTTCGACATGGGAATGACTCTCCAGGGAGTGGGCTTCGCCATCCCTGTCCGCCTGATGGTCGACGAGGACGATCTGGAGCAGGCGGAGCGCCTGCTGGCAGCCGCCGGTTGAAGCCGACGGCCACCCCCCAATCGTCATCCCGGCGAAAGCCGGGACCTCGTGACGAGAAGTCTCGGTGGGCCTCCCCGAGGTCCCGGCTTTCGCCGGGATGACGGGTATTGACAGGGTGGTGTGTTAATTTGATAATACACTATGAGCAATTCCGCTGACCGTCATCCCGGACTTGATCCGGAATCCATGAACACCGCGGCGGAAAATCCCTCGCCGTCCGTGGTCATGGATCCCGGCCTTCGCCGGGATGACGGGAGGGCGCCGGTCCTCGAGCTCGTCAATCTCAGCAAGACCTACGGCCGGCGGCGCGGCGGAGTGCGCGCCGTGCGCGACGTGACCCTCTCCGTCGGCGCCGGAGAAGTTTACGGCTTCCTCGGCCCGAACGGCGCGGGCAAGTCGACGACGATCCGGATGCTGATCGGCCTGATCGCTCCGACTTCCGGCGAGGCCCGGCTGTTCGGTGGGAACCTGCGCTCGAACCCGTCCGTGCTGAGCCGCGTCGGCTCGCTCGTCGACGGCGGCAATTTCTACCCCTTCCTCTCCGGCCGCCGGAATCTCGAAGTGCTGGCAAAGACCCGGGGAGGAGGCTCCGAGCGGATCGACGGCCTGCTCGAGCAGGTGGGCCTGGCGAAGGATTCGAAGCGGAAGGTGAAAGGCTATTCGACCGGGATGCGGCAGCGCCTGGGAGTGGCCGCGGCGCTGCTCGGAGATCCCGACCTGGTCATCCTCGACGAGCCGGTGAACGGCCTCGACGCCGCCGGGATCCAGGAGATGCGCGCCCTCATCCGCGGCCTCGCCGTCGATCAGGGCAAGACCGTCTTCCTTTCCAGCCACCTCCTCCACGAGGTCCAGCAGGTCTGCGACCGCGTCGCGATCATCTCGAACGGGGAGATCGTCCGCGAATCGACCATCGACGAGCTTCTCCGCCAGGATGACGGGCTTCGCATCGAGGCCGCGCCCGCCGACGTCGCGGAGGCGGCCCTCGCCTCGCGCTGGGCGGTGGAGCGGGACGGCGAGGCGCTGATCGTCCGGGCGACCCGGGCGGAGGCGCCCGAAGTGGTCCGGCGCCTCGTCGGGGCCGGCGCCGATCTCTTCCGGCTCGCCCCGGAGCAGCGCAACCTGGAGGAGGTCTTCCTGTCCATCACCCAGCCGGAGACGGACGATGCTTGAGGCCCTTTCCGCCGAAGCGCTGAAGATGCGCACCCACAAGGCGACCTGGTTCCTCGTCTGGCTCTTCCCGATCGCCTTCACGATCATCCTGATCGGCGCGATCGTGGCGCGCGTCAGCGGAGTGGATGGTCCCCAGGCGCAACCGGCGGCCGACTGGATCGAGGATACGGTGCTGATCTGGTTCATCCCCAACCAGGCCGTCGGCCGCTACCTCCTCTCCGCCTTCGTCGCCGTGATGTTCGCCGGGGAATATGGCTGGAACACCTGGAAGCTGATCGTCCCGCACCGCCGGCGGCCCTCGCTGATCGCCGCCAAATATGCGCTGACAATCATCCTGTTCGCCGTCAGCTTCCTGCTCACCGCCTTGCTCACCACCGGCCTCAGCTTCGCCAAGGACGTTCTGAGCGGAGACGCGACGCCGGCGGGAGTCACCGCCGCCGCGCTCTGGAGCGCGCACTCCAAAGCCGCCCTCGCGGCGGTGGCGCCTGTGCTGGTCACGGTCGGCTATGCGAGCCTCCCCGCCGTTCTGACCCGATCGACCATCGCCGCCCTCGTCATCGCGATCGCGGTGACGACGCTCGAGCAGGTGATCGGCAATTTCGGCCCCGCGCTGTCGCTCAACTTCCCGTCGATCGTCTGGCCGCTCTACCACATACTCCCGGGCCATCATCTGGCGAGCCTCTCCGAATATATTCAGGAGGGCGCGGCCCTGACCCGCCCCTTTCCGGGCGGCCGGGTCGTGGACCTCGCCTGGACGACCTCGCTGGCAATCCTCATCGGCTGGGTCGCCGCCTTGTGGGGAACGGCCTTCGCGGCGTTCCGCCGTCAGGACATCAATTAGAAGGCCCAAGTCCTCCCCTGCTTTTGCCGGGGAGGGGGACCATGCGAAGCATGGTGGAGGGGCCTTGCCGACTCCGCAGAACCTCTCCACCACCCTTCGGGTGGTCCCCCTCCCGGCGAAATCGCGGGGAGGATTTTAGGCCCGCACGACTAGAGCGAGCCAAGGATCGGCCGAAGGTCGTAGCCCGCCGCCGCGGCGGCCGCGACGCTTTGTTCGGCCGGCGCGCCCTGCTTCGCCCGGGCCAGTGCCCAGAGGAAGGCCGAGCGCGTCCCGGAACGGCAGAAGGCCAGCACCGGCCCCTGCTCGAGCGCCTCCGCCATCGCCTCCACCTGCTCGGGCGGGAAGCCTCCGGCGACCGGGATGTGGCGATAGTCCAGCCCCGCGGCCCGGGCGGCCGCCTCGATCTGGGCGGAGGAAGGCTGGCCGGGCTCCTCCCCGTCGGGACGGTTGTTCACGATCAGCCGGATGCCGGCCGCGGCGGCTTCGTCGATATCGTCGACGGTGAGCTGCCTCACGAAGACGAAGGTGGTCGGATCGAGCTTGCGCATGGGAGGGCATTACGCTCTCCGTCATGCCGGCGAAAGCCGGGACCTCGGGACGAGAAGTCTCGGCGGGTCTCGCCGAGGTCCCGGCTTTCGCCGGGATGACGGTCAGGCGAAGCCGCGGACCACTTCGACGAACGCGTCGCCGTAGCGCTCCAGCTTGGCCTGGCCGACTCCGGCCACTCGCGAGAGAGCGTGAAGCGACTCGGGCTTGAGCTCCGCCATCTCCCGCAAGGTGCTGTCGTGGAAGATGACGTAGGGCGGCACTCCGGCCTCCTTGGCGAGATCGCGGCGGCGGGCGCGGAGCGCTTCGAAGAGGGGATCGTGCGGGAAGTCCCCACCGGAGCGGTCGCGGCGCCTGCGCGCGGCCCGGGCCGGCGGAAGCACCAGCTCCAGCTTCTCCTCGCCGCGCAGGATGGGCTTGGCGGCCGGACCGAAGCTGAGGCCGCCATAAGGATCGGCGCGGAAGGCGTCGCGGGCGAGCAGGGCGCGCGCCACCGGCTTCATCAGGGCCAGCTCCTCCTCTCCGGCGATTCCGAAGACGGAAACCCGGTCATGGCCGAAGCTGCGCACCTTTTCGGTGTCGCGGCCCGCCAGCACGTCGGTGAGATGCTGGAGCCCGAAGCGCATCTCCGTCCGGAAGGCGGCGGAGAGGAGCTTCCGCGCCGCCTCCGTCGCGTCGACGGTGACCGGCGGCGCCAGGCAATTGTCGCAATTGCCGCAGCGCTCCGGCGGGTCCTCGCCGAAATGGCGAAGCAGAAGCGCTCGGCGGCAGCCCGCGGTCTCGACCATCGCCGCCAAAGCGTTGAGCCGCTGGCGTTCGCCCGGCCGGCGCGCCTCGGGCACCTCCGTCTCCAGCCTCTGGCGGGCGCGGGCGAAATCCTCCGCCCCCCAGAACAGCCAGGCCTCGGCCGGATCGCCGTCGCGGCCGGCCCGGCCGGTTTCCTGGTAGAAGGCCTCGATCGACTTGGGCAGGCCGGCATGGGCGACGAAGCGGACGTCCGGCTTGTCGATGCCCATTCCGAAGGCGATGGTCGCCACCATCACCATGTCCTCCGAGGAGACGAAAGCCCGCTGGTTCGCCGCCCGGACCCGCGGGTCGAGGCCGGCATGATAGGGCAGCACCTTGCGGCCGCCGACGGCGAGCTGGAGGGCGAGCTTCTCCGTCTTGTCGCGGCTGGTGGCGTAGACGATCCCCGGCCCCGGCTGATCGGCGAGCAGGGCCTTGAGCTGCGCTCCCACTCCGTCGCGCGGGCGCACATGGTAGCGGATGTTGGGGCGGTCGAATCCGGCGACGATCAGCCCGTCGTCGGGGATTCCGAGCTGGACGAGGATGTCGGCCCGGGTCTGGCGGTCGGCGGTGGCGGTGAGCGCGAGCCGCGGAACGTTCGGGAAGGCTTCGAGCAGGGGCCTCAGCAGCCGGTAGTCCGGCCGGAAATCATGGCCCCATTCCGATACGCAATGCGCCTCGTCGACCGCGATCAGGGATAAAGGCGTGCGGTCGGCAAGCTCCCGGAACCCGCTCGTGCTCGCGCGCTCGGGCGCGGCGTAGAGGAGGTCGAGCTCGCCCCTTTTCAGGCGCTGCAGCGTCTCCTGCCGGTCCTCGTCGGCGGAGGTCAGCGAAGCCGCTCGAATGCCGAAGCTCGTGGCGGATCGGATCTGGTCGTGCATCAAGGCGATGAGCGGCGAGATGACGAGCGCCGTGCCTGTCCGGGCAAGCGCGGGGACCTGGTAGCAGAGCGACTTGCCCGACCCCGTCGGCATGACGGCGAGGGTGTGGCGGCCCTCCATCACCCGGCCGATGACCTGCTCCTGGACGCCCCGGAACGCCGGGAATCCGAAGGTTTCGTGGAGGATGGCGAGGGGATTCACGGCATGCTGCTAGCGGATGGGGGAAGCCGATGTCGAGCGTGTCGAGGGCGGGCGTAGAACATTGGATATCCGGTTATTTTTTCCCTCTTCCGTCCTTCACGGAAGAGGAGGGGCCCGCCGCGAAGCGGTGGGAGGTGAGGGTCTGTACGCCGGACTCGGCAAGACCCTCACCCCCCAAGCATTCGGCTTGGGTCCCCCCCTCTCCCGCGAAAAACGGGAGAGGAGTTTCACTCCGCCGCCTCGGCCTTCTCCTCCGCCTCGCTCTGCTGCCTCGCCCACATGTCGGCGTAGAGGCCGTTCTTGCGGAGCAGCTGCGCGTGCGTCCCCCGCTCCGCGACGCGGCCCTGGTCGAGCACGACGATCTGGTCCGCGTCCACGACCGTCGAGAGCCGGTGCGCGATGACGATGGAAGTGCGGCGGGCGGTGACGGCGCTCAGGGTCTCCTGGATCGCCGCCTCGGTGCGGCTGTCGAGCGCGCTGGTCGCTTCGTCCAGGATCAGGATCGGCGGGTCCTTGAGCAGGGTTCGGGCGATCGCGACGCGCTGCTTCTCGCCGCCCGAAAGCTTCAGCCCGCGCTCGCCGACCTGGCTTTCGTAGCCGTCCGGCAGGCCCATGATGAAATCGTGGATCGAGGCGCCGCGCGCGGCCGCCTCGATCTCCGCCTGGCTCGCGCCTTCGAGTCCGTAGCCGATGTTGTAGCCGATCGAATCGTTGAACAGCACCGTGTCCTGGGGAACGATCCCGATCGCCGCGCGCAGGCTGGACTGGGTCACCTGGCAGATGTCCTGGCCGTCGATGGAGATCCTGCCGCCCGTCGGTTCGTAGAATCGGAAGAGGAGACGCGACAGGGTCGATTTGCCGGCGCCCGACGGGCCGACGACGGCGGTCACCGTTCCCGGAGCGACATCGAGGTCGATGCCGTGGAGTATCTCCCGCTCCGCATCGTAGCCGAAACGGACGCCCTCGAAGCGCACCCGGCCCTGGGACAAGCGCAGATCGGGGGCTCCGTCGGAGTCCCTCACCTCCGCCGGAGTATCGATCAGCTGGAACATCGCCTCCATGTCGATCAGGCCCTGGCGGATCGTCCGGTATACCCAGCCGAGCATGTCGAGAGGCCGGAAGAGCTGGACGAGGAGGGTGTTGACCAGGACGACGTCGCCGGTGGTGAACTGGCCGCGGCTCCAGCCCCAGACGGTGTAGCCCATCGCGCCCGCCATCATCAGGTTGGTGATCAGCGACTGGCCGATGTTCAGCCAGGCGAGCGAGGTCTCGTTCTTCACCGAGGCGTCGGCGAAGGCGCGCATCGCGCCGCCGTAGCGCCGGGTCTCGCGCGCTTCCGCGCCGAAATATTTGACCGTCTCGTAGTTGAGGAGCGAATCGACGGCGCGGCCGATCGCCTGGTTGTCGACCTCGTTCATCTGCCGCTGCAGCTTCGCCCGCCATTCGGTGACGAAGCGGGTGAAGGCGATGTAGGCGGCAACCATGACCAGCGTCGCCACGACCAGCCCCGAGCCGAACTTGACTCCGAAGATGACGCAGATGACGGCGAGCTCGATGGCCGTCGGGGCGATGTTGAACAGCAGGAAATAGAGCATCATGTCGATGCTCTTGGTGCCGCGCTCGACGATCTTGGTGAGCGCTCCGGTCCGCCGCTCCAGGTGGAAGCGAAGCGACAGGCGGTGGATGTGGGCGAAGACCTTCTCGGCAAGCCGCCGCGCCGCGTCCTGGCCGACCCGCTCGAAGATGGCGTTGCGCAGGTTCTCGAACAGGACCCCGGCGAAGCGCGCTCCGGCATAGGCCAGCACCAGCCCGACGGCGAGCCCGACCGCCGCGTCCGCCCCGCGCGCGCTCCCCGACATAATGTCGATGGCGCCCTTGTAGACGAAGCCGGTGCTGAGCGAGATGCCCTTGGCGAGAAGCACCAGAAGGAACGCGATCACCACCCGCGCCTTCAGCCTCGGCTCCCCGGCGGGCCACAGATAGGGAAGGAAGCGCCGCATGGCGCTCCAGCCGGCGCCGGCATGAATGTCTGGGGATTCGAGGGGGCGCATCGGACTATAGGTAGGAGCGGGCAAGCGTGAACCCAAGCTGCCCTTTGTACCTCCCGTCATTCTGATCATCGAGTCACGACGAACCGGTTTCCAGAGCCGTCCTCGCTGTAACAGTCGACACAGAATATCCCCTGCCGCGACACAGAAGCGTGACGCGCCTGGCCCAGAACAACACAGCGGCCATTCGGTCGAAGGATAGAAACCGCCGTTCGCCGAATCGCCTGCGAAACAATTGGAACGGCCAGGATTCACATGGGTTTAGCTGAGCATGGGACCGGCAATCTTCTTCATAGCGATCATGGGCTGCGGCGAAGCCGAAGCGCCGTGCCAGCAAGTGCGCACTCTCGAGGCGCGATATGAGAGCCAGGCGGCCTGCACGGCGGCAACGGAAGCGGCCTTGATCCAGAACACGGATATCGATTTCCCGGTCGTCGCGGCGGAATGCGTCGCGGCCGGATCGAAAGCCAATCCGCCCCGCGCGAACGAGGTCCAGATCCCCGGCCCGGGCCGCGCGGATCTTAAGGTGAGCCCGATCCGGAGCTGAAGCCTTCCGCCTTTCGCGGCGGTCATGTTTCTGTTATGTTCTGGCGGCCAAATGCCTCGGCTGGAGCATTCTTCCCATGCGGATCCCTGTGACACCGTCGGCCGCGCCGCCAGCGAGCCGAAGTTTCGGCCGGACTTTCAGCTTCCATGGAAGCCGAAACTTCCGAACCTTTCGAGGTCCGGAACCGGTTCGTGCGGCGGCGGGTTTGCATGCTCAAACCCTGCAAGGATGAAATGATGTCCAAGAACAGTCACAACCCCGATTCGACCGACCAGGCGCTCAACCAGAACAACCAGATGTCCGACGATCCGGGCGACGGCAGCCGCAAGTCCTTCGTCACCGGCCGCGACGGCGGCAAGACGGCGGCGGAGAAGGCGCCGGATCAGGACGAGCAGGACCAGTCGACGATCAAGGCCTTCGGCGAGGAAGGCGCGGGGATCGCCTCGAAGGAGTAGGCATGGGCGACACCGAAACCCTCGGCATGGTCCATGAGGACTCGCTCCCGGGCCATGAAAGCGAGCTCGAGCCGAAGCCCGAGTGGGCGCCGCGCTATCCCGGCTCCGGGCGGCTGGAGGGCAAGGTCGCCCTGATCACCGGCGCCGACAGCGGCATCGGGCGCGCGGTAGCGGCACTGTTCGCCCGCGAAGGCGCGGACGTCGCCATTCTCTATCTGTGCGAGCATGACGACGCCGCCATGACGAAGGAGATCGTCGAGAGCGAGGGCCGGCGGGCGATAACCATCGCCGGCGACGTCGGCGACAAGGCCTTCTGCGAACGCGCCGTCGAGGAGACGGTGGCGAAGCTTGGAAAGCTCGACATCCTCGTCAACAACGCGGCCGAGCAGCATCCCGACGAGGAGATCACCGACATCACCGAGGAGCAGCTGAAGCGGACGTTCCAGACCAATTTCTACGGTTATTTCTTCATGGTCCAGGCGGCGCGGCCGCATCTCAAGAGCGGCGCGGCGATCATCAACTGCACGTCGGTGACCATGTACAAGGGCTCCGAAGCGCTGCTCGACTATTCCGCCACCAAGGGCGCCATCACCGCTTTCACCCGCTCTCTCTCGCAAAATCTGATCGGCGACGGGATCCGGGTCAACGCGGTCGCTCCGGGGCCGATCTGGACTCCCCTGAACCCGTTCGGCGGCCAGCCGCCGGAGAAGATCCCCGATTTCGGCGAGGACACGCCGATCGGCCGGCCGGGCCAGCCGAACGAGGTGGCGCCCAGCTTCCTGTTCCTCGCCTGCGAGGATTCGAGCTACATGGCGGGCCAGGTCCTTCACCCCAACGGGGGCGAAGTCGTCAACGGCTAGGGTCCGTCCTGTCGAGCTGGATCGTCAACCCGGACTTGATCCGGGGTCCACCTTCTTCACGTCGCTGCCGCGGAAAGAAAAGGTGGATGCCGGATCAAGTCCGGCATGACGAGGTCGGCCGCTTCCGTGCGGACAGGACAGACCCTAGAAGCCTGGTCCAAGCCGCAATTCGTGCTATAGCCCGGCGGACCAACGAGGGGCGACGATGGTTAGGCTGATCACCGGCATCGTGCTCGCCATGCGCGCATGACCCGATACACGAGCTTCCGCGACTTCTGGCCGCATTATCTGCGCGAACATTCGCGCCCGGCGACCCGGCGGCTGCATTACGCCGGCACCGGCGTCGTCCTCCTGGTCGCGCTCGCCGCCGCCGGGACCGGCGACTGGCGGCTGCTCGCGGCCCTGCCGGTGGCGGGGTACGGCTTCGCCTGGTTCAGCCACGTCGCCGTCGAGCGCAACCGGCCCGCGACCTTCACCTACCCGCTCTGGTCGCTTGCGGCGGACTTCCGGATGATCTGGCTTTGGGCGACGGGCCGCCTCGACGCCGAGCTCGACGCCGCGGGCGTGACTTCGCAGCCACGGCAGGGTGCGCCCGATGCAGGTTGATTTCAACGAAGCGGATTCGGCCCTGGCCATCGCTACCCTGCTCCTCAAGCTCCGCGCCCGGGACGTCGTCGACGGCGACGAGGAAGAGGTGCTTCGCGCCTCGGTGGCTGAAATCCACGAGCATCCGGGCGGGCGAACCATCGTCCGGGCGGGGACGACGCTCAGCGCGTCCACCTTGCTCGTCGAGGGGATCGTCTGCCGCTACAAGGATCTGGCGGACGGACAGCGCCAGATCATGGAGCTGCACGTGGCCGGCGACTTCGTCGACCTGCACGGCTTCCTCCTGAAGAAGCTCGATCACAATGTCGGGGCGATGACTCCGATCCGGGTGGCGATCTTTCCCCACGACGCTCTTCGCGCGATCACCGAGACTCATCCCCATCTCGGACGGATGCTGTGGTTCTCGACCCTGCTCGACGCCGCCATCCACCGCGAGAAGATCCTGTCGATCGGCCGCCGAAGCGCGGTGGCGCGAATCGCCCACGTCTTCTGCGAGCTGTTCGTCCGGCTGCAGATCGTCGGGCTGGCGAGCGACACCGGCTACGCTTTGCCGCTGACCCAGGCCGACCTGGCCGACGTGACCGGCCTCACCTCCGTCCACGTCAATCGGATGCTCAAGAAGCTGCGCGACGAGAATCTGCTCACTTTTCGCGGGGGAGAGGTGACGATCGGCGATTGGGAGCGGCTCCAGCGCCTGGCCGAGTTCGAGCCCACCTACCTGCACCTGGAGCGGCGGCCCCGGTGAGGGCGGCGCCGGGACGAGCGCGCGGCGCGGCTTAGCGGGGGGCCGCCGTCGAGCTCGACGTCTCGGGGATGGATAGCGCCCACCCGAAACATTAGGGAAAGGCGATGATCGCCCCCGACAACGCCCCCGCGGCCGCGCGGCAGCCCGGCCAGCTCGCGCTCCTCGCTCTCCCCTTTCTGCTGCTCGCCTATCTGGCGTCGCCGGCCCTCACGTCCGCCCATGTCGAAGGCTTCAGCGCCCAGACCCAGTCGCTGGCGCTGGCACTGAGCGAAGGATGGCGGGCCGACCACGATCTCGACCTCCCACTAATCAGCCAGTATATCTACACCACCCGCCCGGGCGTGATCTCCATCCTGGCGGCGATGGGCTCCCTGTTCGGCTCAAGCGACCTGAACTACCGCCTGCTCACGCTGGCGAGCCTCGCCGTCTTCCTGCTTGCCTCCTGCCTGTTCGCTCGGCGCTGGGGCAGGGTCCCTTACAGCTTCATGCTGCTTGCACTGCTGCTGACCCCGGGCGTCCTGGCGATCGGCTTCTATTTCAACGACACGATCGTCTCGACCGCCCTGGGGTTGGCGGCGCTCGCCGTCGTCGGCCCCCGGTCCCGCCCTTCCGTTTTCGCCCTCTCGGGAGTGCTGATGGCGGCCGCGACGCTGTGCCGGGTGGACGCGGTTCTTCTCCTGCCCCTCATCGGCCTCCTGGCGCCCGTGCAGCGCAGCACCCTGCGCCACGTCGCGCTCGCGGCCCTGTTCTTCCTGTGCGGGTTCCTGCCGGTCATCGTTGCGGTTTCGCTGTTGCTCGGCTTCAGCCCTCTCGACAGCATCCGGGTCGCGCAGCAATTGGGGCCGCAGCCGGCGGGCCTGCAGGTCCTGCGCTTCTTCGGTCTGATCGCGCCCTTCCTCCTGGTGCTGGGCGCCTTTCCGGAGGCGATGCTCCTGCGCCAGTGGCGGACCTGGTTCGGCGAAGACCGGCCGGCCTTCTGGCGCTTCCTCCTTCTCATCGCCTATCCGCTGGTTCTGCTCGGCTACGGCATCTGGACCGCCGGCGAGATGCGCTATTATTTCCCCTTCCTCGCGCCGCTGATCGCGCTCCACGGCGGCAGGGGGATAGCGTCCGTCGTGTCGGCCTTCTCGGAAGGCGGCTGGAGGAAGGCGGCCGCCTCCCTGTTCGTGCTCGGCTCCGCCGCCCTGTTCCTGGCGCCGCCCCTGTTGATGCAGGTCCGCGAGGGACCCTCGAGCCTCACCGGCCACGCCTGGGCGCCGAACGCCTGGCGGCAATGGCAGGACGCGCAGGAACAAAGCTTTCGCCGGCTCGACGGCCTGGTCGCGCGCGCCGGAGCCCGGCCGCGGTCCCTGATCGTCTCGGGCCAGTGGAACGACGAATTCTATGTGCGCCTCAGGCTGTTCGAAGCCGGATACCGCCCGATCGGAATCGAAAGCGCCTATCCGGGCTGCTCCGGCTTTTCGGTTTATCGGCGGGGACGATCCGACGTTCTCCACCTCCGGCTGTGGGGACAATATGAACGTTCCCCATTTTCGAAGCCCGATACCGCCGCGTTGCTCCTGACGGCCGCGGGCCAATGCCCCGCGGTCGCCGGCCTGCCCGAAGTGGAACTGACGACCTTCGGCAAGACCGCGGCGAAATATCTGGAGCGGCCGGAGTTCGAGGAGACGCTTTTCCCGTTGCCGGTCGCCCTTCCGGCGCCGGCCGGCGCGCCCGAACGATGGTTGAAGTCGATGCTGCTGGGCCCCGGGGCGGCCGTCGCCCACATGCCGCTGGCGAGCGTCCGAAAGATGAGCTCCTCCGACTTCGCGGCGATGGTGGCGCGGTCTGAGGACAGGCTCGAAAGAAGCGGCCCGCTCACACCCTCGCGCCGAAGCGACATGCTGCGGCGGTATTGGACGGCCTATCGCCCGCTGGCGGCCGGAAGCCTCGCCTGGTCCGGCCGACTTCTGCCTTCGGACGCGGGCGGAACGCCGGCGCCCGATGCCTTCCACGCCGCCACACCCGCCCCGTCCTAGAGGTCGCGCACTTTGAAACCTTCACGATCCGCCATTCGACGCGCCAGCATCGAACGGTGGCATTCCGGCGCTCCGCGCTCGTAGCACAGCAGCGCCGATGGCCGCGCCGAAGCTTCCGCGAGCGCCTGCTCCATCGCGAGCGCCGCCTCCGGAGTGTCGAGCTGCACGGCATAGATCGCCCGCATCTCGGCGATCCGCCCCGCCCGCGCCGCCTGGCGTCCGTCGGCCGGAGTTCCGAGCGCGCGCAGGTGGAGATAGTCGATCCCCCGCTCCCTCAATCCGCCCGCGAGCGCGGTCTTGGAGAAGCCCGGCCGCCTCGAGGCCGCGACGGCCCGGACGTCGATGAGCAGAGCCACGCCGGCCGACTTAAGCTCGTCCAGCATCTCCGCCTGCGTCTTGCCTTCGTAGCCGATGGTGAACAGCGCCTTCATCCCGTTCGTCTAGCAAAGACGGCGGCGCAAAGCTTCCCTTTCCCCCGCTCAGCCGTTATGGCGGCGCGGTTTTGCGAGCCGGTTCAAGAGGGTAAATGGCCAAGGAAGAGCTACTCGAGATGCGCGGGCAGGTGGTCGAGCTGCTGCCCAACGCCATGTTCCGCGT
>DASVTN010000093.1:0-56266 GCA_036387555.1 Allosphingosinicella sp.
TCCTGTTCGCACGGAAGCGGCCCACCTCGTCATGCCGGACTTGATCCGGCATCCACCTTTTTCTTTCCGCGGCAGCGACGTGAAGAAGGTGGACCCCGGATCAAGTCCGGGGTGACGATTCCAGCTCAACAGAACAGACTCAGCCTGCTGCGCTGGGCCGGCGGCGCGCTGCTGGCGCTCGCCGCCTGGGCGGCGGTGATGGTCGCCATTCCCTTCCTCGGCGCCGAGGGCAGGCTCGTGTCGGTCGTCGGGGACCGGGCGACCGCCCTTCGAGCGATCGCGGCCGCGGACGGACGGATCGTCGAAGTGCGCGGGAAGGCCGTACTCGCCCGCTCCGACCGCCCCGGCTTCGTCGGCCGGCTCTACCGGGCCGGCGCTCCGCTGGTGATCGAGGCGCGGATCGGCGCCGGCTGCTTTACGGCCGAGGCCGTGAAAGCGGGCGCGTAGCGCTCGTACCAATGGTTGCTGAACCGGCCTTCGGGGTCGAAGCGGAGCTTGGCGGCGAAGAAGGCGCCGATCTGCGGGTAGGAAGCCTGGAGCTGCTCGGCCGTATAATGGAGCTGGTAGGGCAGGAAGAAGCGTCCGCCGTTCGCGCCCGCGAGGTCGATCAGGTCGGAGGTGAGCGCCGCCATGTGCCGGTTGCCCGCCGCGTCCGTCTTCTGGTTCAGATAGAGGACGACCGAGAAGGCGGGGGCGGGCGCGTAGCTCAGCGCATGGTCTTCGGCGTCAACGGCCCGGATGGAGACGTTGAGCACGTTGGCGCCGTGCTTGCGGAACAGTCCGCGCATGCTTTCTATGAACGGCATCAGCCGCGCCCGGGGCACGAAATATTCGTGCAGAATGTCGGTTTCCTTCGGGAGCGCGTTGCGAAGATAAGCGACCGAATCGTGCATCGGGTCGTTCCTCGAGACGAGGCACGCTTCGCCGTCCCCCATCGCCTGGGCGCGGGTTACGGTGCAGCTCTCGAAGCGATGCTCGAGATGCTTTTCGGTCCACCATTTGGCGGCTTTGAAGAAGTCGCCGCGCTTGGCGATGTTGACGGTGAGCCGGCGCAGCTTGGTCGAGGCGACCTCGGTGAGCGGCGCCCGCTCCAGCCCCGCGTCGGGCACCTTGTGGTAGGTGTAGACCAGGGCCTCGTCGAGCAGCGATCCCGGAGCGGTCGAGAGGTGGGCGTACATCAGGCCGACGGACGGATCGGCCTCGATCCTGCCGAAGGTCTCGGGGAAATTTCTCGTCGCGATGACGGCCCGCCGCGACTGGTAGATGTCGTTGGGGACGACCTCGAGCTCGGCCGAGAGGATCACTCCGAACAGGCCGTAGCCGCCGACCACGTGGCGGAAGAGCTCCTCATTCTCCTGCCGCGAGGCGGTGACCGCGCGGCCGTCGGCGAGCATCACCCGAAGCGACCGGACCGAGCCGAGGAGGGCGCCGGCGCGGTGATCCATCCCGTGCGCGTTGACCGAGATCGAGCCGCCGACGCTGAAGATGTCGGTCGACTGCATGGCCTCCACCGCGAACCGGGGATGGATCGCGTTCTGGATCTCGTGCCAGGTCGCGCCGGCGCCCACGGTAACGGTCCGCCGGTCGGGGTCGAGACGGACGGCGCTCAGCCCCCGCATGTCGAGCACGACGCCGCGGGGGCTGAAAGCCTGCCCGCCCATGCTGTGCTTCACGCCCGCCGCCGACACGGCGAGGCCGTTCGCCCGGGCATAGGCGAGAGCGTCGGCGACCTGCTTCTCAGTCTCGATCCGGACCACCCCGGCGACCGGAGTCCGGCTGAGGCAGCTCGCGTCGTTGACCGTTCCGCCGACCTGCGACCAGTTCGGCCCGGGCACCGCCGCCGCCGCCGGCTTCGCGCCGCCCGGGGCGCGCAACAGCGTGCCGCAGTCCTTCGGCCCTTCCGGCTCCGCCATCAAAGGCGCGGCGTAGATGGCCGCTCCCGCGGCAAGGAGCGCGATCACCGACACTCCGCCCAGCAGCCTGCGCTTCACTTTCCTTTTCCCTCCCGATCCGGACCGAGCGCCCGAGTCCCTACCATCAGCGTATCGGGCGGGGGCGGAGCGCCCCTTTCTGTCAAGCCGGCGGCGGCGCGTATTCGGGCGAGGACGAGGATCAGCAGGAGCAGCAGCGCAGCTGCGGCCGTGGCTCCGAATCGCAATGCCCCCATGCGCCCTCCCTCGAGGGTCGAGCTTAGCGGCAAGCGTTTACATATTCGCGATGATTTGTTCGGCCCGCTCGAACAGCGCCGGATCGACCGTCGCGTCCGAAGCGGCCGCATTCTCCGCCAACTGCTCGGGCCTCGAGGCGCCGACGATGGCGGAGGCGACGTTGGGCTCGCGCAGCACCCAGGCGAGGGCGAATTGCGCCAGGCTGAGACCCGCTTCGGCCGCGACCGGCTGCAGCCGCTGGACGGCCTCCAGAGTCCGGTCGCGGAGCAGCCACGAAATGAAGCCGCCCATCTCCTCGCTGGTCGCCCGGCTGTCCTGCGGCGGCGGGCTTCCCGGCCGGTATTTGCCGGTGAGGACCCCCTGGGCGAGGGGCGACCAGACGATCTGGGAAATGCCGTTCGCCGCGCAGAGCGGGATCACTTCCGCCTCCGGCTGCCGCCACAGAAGGGAATATTGCGGCTGGCTGGAGACGAACTTCTCTACGCCGGCCATCTCCACCGCCGCCCGGATCTTGTCCACCGGCCATTCGGAGAAGCCGATGTAGCGAGCCTTGCCGGAGCGCACCGCCTCCGTCAGCGCCGCCATCGTCTCCTCGAGCGGGGTCTCCTCGTCGTAGCGGTGGCATTGGTAGAGATCGACATAGTCGGTTCCGAGCCGTTTGAGCGAAGCGTCGAGCTGCTTGTCGACCTGCGCCCTGGAGAGGCCGCGGTCGGTCTCCGTCATCGGAAAGTATAATTTCGTCGCAAGCACATAGGATTCTCGCCGCCGCTCGCGAAGAACCTCACCGAGGAAGGTTTCCGCCGCGCCGCGCCCATAGACGTTCGCGGTGTCGATGAAGTTGATCCCGAGATCGAAGCTCCTGTCGATCACCGCCGCCGCCCGGTCCCGCTCCACACCCACTCCGAAGGTCAGCCAGGATCCGAGCGAGATTTCCGAAACTTCGAGGTCGCTCGATCCGAGCCTGCGATAGCGCATGTCTTCCTCCCTTCGCTTACCCAACTCTAAGCCGTGACATTCGCGAACGTTCCGCTGGAAACCGCCGCCACCGGCTGCTCCTCTTCTCGGAACGGGAGGCGGAAAAAATAATGGCGATCGGCCACCCGATTTCTGCTTCGAAACCCTCTTCGTTTTTGCTATGTTCCGTAGCCTTCGTTATCGGGGCAGAAGCTCATGAACGCCTTCGACGAAATGAAAAAGACCGAGGCGTTAGCAAAGGCCGAGCGCCGAATGGCGGAAGCGCTCGGCACGTCACGATCCGCTGACCTTGCCGGCATGACCGGTCTGTCGAAGCAGCTGGAAGCAAGGTCGCGTGCCATCGATGAGGCCATGGGCTTCGGCAACCTCGGCGGACCGCGGCGCCGACGCGCCGGCAGCGAATTAGGCTCCACTGTCGCCGATCGGCTGGGCAAAAATTTCGGTGACTCTATTCGCGCCTGCAGGGCCGCGGATGTTTTCGGCTCGACAATTTCCGATGCCCTCGGGATGAATAGCTTTGGCGCGTCGGGCGGGCGCCGCGCGGCGAACGAGCTGAGCTGCGTCGCCGATGCGCTCGGAGCCAGGATCGGTGGTCGTTCACTGTCGGGTGATGTCTTCGGATCGACCATTGCCGAGGCTCTCGGGTCCGGCGTCGGCGGTCATGCGAAGGCTCACGAACGGTTGCGCGAGGCGTTCGCCACCAACCCCCTTCACGAGACGGTCGGAAAAGGGGGCGGACGTGGCGATCTGGAGAAGCAAATCGCTGAAGTGCACTCATCGACCGCCCGCCCGGAACGCATGCTCGAGCCGATCCGACTGCCTCAGCCCCTGCCGAACCCTGCGCATGAAACCAATCGACATCTGCGGCAGGTGGGGGAGAAGATCGACGCTTTGCTGGAGGTTCAGGCGCAGCAGGCGGAGTTGATCGATGCGTTGTTGAAAGCGCAGATTGCAGCCGGCCATGATCAAAATCGTATCTGGCGCAGAGACCATCGCTTCACCGTCATCGGGCTTGCACTGTCCCTGCTCGCCGTGCTCGTGAGCGTCATTTTCTAGTTTCGACTGATTGAAAGCCCTTCGAAGCGGAAAATTAGTCACCTGGCTGAGAAGCCACGGCCATGGCCACCGCCCTTGCCCCGCCCGCCACGCCTGCTATATCCCCGCGCGACCGGCGGCCCGGCGGGCGTGGCGGAACTGGTAGACGCGCCAGGTTTAGGTCCTGGTATCGAAAGATGTGGGGGTTCGAGTCCCTTCGCCCGCACCAGTCCCGCCAGGCCCGGTAATCGCCCAAGGCCGCACTCCCGCGAGAAGGTAAGAGCTTTCAATCATGCAGACCGTCGAGACGTTGAACCAGGGCCTCAAGCGCGCCTACCGGATCACCATTGAGAAGAAGGAGATCGACGCCCGGGTCGACGGCGAGCTGAAGAAGGTCGCGCCGCAGATCCGGATGCCCGGCTTCCGTCCAGGCAAGGTGCCGGCCAACCTCGTGCGCAAGATGCACGGCGCCGCGATCGAGCAGGAAGCGCTCAACACCGCCGTTCAGGAAGGCGTCCAGCAGCTGATCGCCGAGCAGAAGCTGAGGCCGGCGATGAACCCGCAGGTCGAGCTCGAGGAAGGCGGCCCCGGCAAGGACGCCGTGATCAAGGTCGAGATCGAGACCCTTCCCGACGTGCCGGAGCCGAAGATCGACGATCTCAGGCTCGAACGTCTGATCGTGGAGCCGACCGAGGCGGAGATCGACTCGGCCATCGGACGCCTGGCCGAAGGGCAAAAGAGCTTCGATCCGGCGCCCGCGAGCGAGGCGGCCGTGCTCGGCGACCTCCTCGTCATCGACTATGAAGGAAGCGTCGACGGCGAGCCGTTCGAAGGCGGCAAGGGGGAATCGATGCGGGTCGAGCTCGGCTCGGGCCGGCTCATCCCGGGCTTCGAGGACCAGCTGGTCGGAGCCAAGGCGAACGACCAGCGCCAGGTCGCCGTCACTTTCCCCGAAGACTATCCGGTCGCCTATCTGAAGGGTCGCGAGGCGCTGTTCGAAGTCACCGTAGGCGAGGTCCAAAAGCCGCGCGAGACGATGCCCGACGACGCCTTCGCCCAGTCGATGGGCCTCGAGGGCATCGACCAGCTTCGCGAGCTCATGAAGGGCCAGGTCGAGCAGGAAATGGGCGGCCTCACCCGAACCCACATGAAGCGCAAGTTGCTCGACCAGCTCGCCGAGAGCCACGATTTCGAGGTTCCGCCGTCGATGGTCGAGGCGGAGTTCAACCAGATCTGGCAGCAGCTCGAGCAGGAAGCGGCGCAGGAGGAGGATCCGGCCGCGGCCCGCGCCGAGATGGAGAGCGAGCGCGAGGATTATCGCGCCATCGCCGAGCGCCGTGTCCGCCTCGGACTGCTTTTGTCGGAGATCGGAACGCGCAACGGCATCATGATCAACGACAATGAGATGAACCAGCTGATCATGCAGGCGGCTCAGCAATACCGCCCCGAAGATCGGCAGAGATTCGTCGAATATGTGAAGAACGAGCCGATGGCGGGAGCGCAGCTGCGGGCGCCGTTGTTCGAGGACAAGGTCGTGGATTTCCTGTTTTCGAAGGCGACGATCAGCGAGCGGACGGTGAGCCGCGAGACTCTCCAGGCCGAGATCGAGTCGGTCGACACCGGGCACGTCCACGGGCCGGACTGCGACCACGGCCACGACCATGGCCACGACCACGCGCCCAAGGGCAAGAAGAAGCCCGCCGGCAAGAAGGCGAAGGCAGAGGCCGGGGAGTCCGCGCCGGCGCAGCCTGCCCAGAGCGAGGCCAAGCCTTCGAAGAAGGCGAAGGCCGAGGCCGGCGAGCCGGCGCCCGCACAGGCAGGCGACGGCGAGGCGAAGCCTTCGAAGAAGACGAAGGCGGCCGGATCGGAGGACGACAAGCCCGCCAAGAAGGCGAAGCCTAAGCCGGCCGAAGTCGCCGAGGAGGCTCCGGCCGCCGCCGCCGAGGAAGCCCCGGCGAAGAAGCCGCGGGCCAAGAAGAAGGATTCCTAAGGCGGACTTCCTCCCTTAAGAAGCCGCGAGGGCGTGTCGGGGGAAATGGTGGATCAGTCGCAGCTTCGGATCGCAATCCTTCTCCCCTGCTATAACGAGGAGGCGGCGATCGCCCAGACGGTGGCCGCCTTCCGCGCGGCGCTGCCGTCCGCGCGGATCTTCGTCTACGACAACAACAGCGCCGACCGGACCCGCGAGGTCGCCGCCGCCGCCGGCGCCACCGTTCGCGAGGAGCGGATGCAGGGCAAGGGCCATGTCGTGCGCCGGATGTTCGCCGACGTCGAGGCCGACGTCTACGTGATGGCCGACGGCGACATGACCTACGACGCCTCCGCCGCGCCCGAGCTCGTCCGCCGCCTCGTCGGCGAGCGGCTCGACATGGTGGTGGGCGCCCGCAAGTCCGAGGTCGAGGAGGCGTACCGGCGCGGCCACCGGCTCGGCAACCGGCTGTTCACGGGAATCCTCGCCGGCCTGTTCGGGCGCAGCTTCACCGACATCTTCTCGGGCTACCGGGTCTTCTCCCGCCGCTTCGTCAAGAGCTTCCCGGCCTTGTCGCGCGGCTTCGAGACCGAGACGGAGATCAGCGTTCACGCCCTCGAGCTGGCGATGCCGGTCGGCGAGATGGTGACCGCCTACGGCGCCCGCCCGGAAGGCTCCGTCTCCAAGCTCAGCACCTATCGCGACGGCTGGCGGATCATGCGGACGATCCTCCACCTCTTCCGGATCGAGCGCCCGATCCTCTTCTACGGCGGCTTCGCGGCTTTCCTCGCGGGCCTAGGCCTCGTCTTGGCCGCGCCGCTCGTCGTCACCTACGCCCAGACAGGCCTCGTCCCACGCTTCCCGACCGCGATCCTGGTGACGGGAATGATGGTCGTCGCCTTTTTGAGCTTCGGAGTCGGGCTGATCCTCGACACGGTGGTGCGGGGGCGGCGCGAGGTGCGGCGGCTGGCCTACCTAAGCTTCCCGGCGGTGGGGGAGGGGTAGAGGCCGGTTGGGCGTGTCGGCGCCCCTGGCGGCCGGTGCAGTTCTTTCGCGAGAGGCAGAAATCTTGGTCCATCGCCCGACCCTAACTCTCCTTTGCGCAAGCTTGCTCCTCCTGCCCCGCTGCGGGCCGCCGGAGGCGAAGCCTGACGCCATGCGCGAGGCCGCCATGGCCTGCGGCTTCGAACGATGGGCGGTCGCCCCCTCCAATGACGCCGCCCAGAGCCCCTATGCCTTGCACTTCGATTCGGCCCAGGCCGGCATCGCCGGGAAGCTGGACTGTTACGAACAGAGATTGAGCGCGATGGGCCTGGAGCCGACGCTCGGCGTGGGAAGCGCCGGCTTCGATGCACGGACCGACGATGGCCTGCTGTTCGCGAGAGTGACCGGAGCCTGCCGCCTGCCGCCCGAGGCGCGCATCACCCAAGAGGAGGGCCGGATCATGATCTACGGCGCATCCGATCTGCCGCGGCAAACGCGCGAGTGCGCCAGCCGCCGGCTTCGCGCTGCGGGGCGGTTCAGCAAGGTCGAGTTCTCACGCGACCCGCCGCCACGGCCGCCCCGCGTGGATCTCTGAGTTTCCTCCTTTCCGAGAGAAGGCGCGAAGCACGAAGGAACGTCAGGACCGCGAATGAACAAAAGACCTACAATTTCGGTCGACAACGGCGTCGCCATCATAGACGGAAAGTCCATTCCGCTACGGAATATCGTGATAGACCGGCCAATTGAATCTGGTGCCCACGGCAGCGTCTTTGCAGCGACCGAGACCGTTCTAGGAAGAACGGTAGCAGTTAAGGTATGGTATAGGGTCGGAGAACAAGTTCGCGATGGGGCAATCGGTGAGGTGCGTAAGTTGGCATCGATCGCACACCCGCTTTTCGTCACGGTATATCAACTAGACATTGCAGCAGATGCACCATACTCAGTCATGGAATTTATTCCAGGGCCGTCGGTAAAAAAATGGCTCAGCATGCACGACTTACGTCGTCCTGGCGAAGTTAGCCTTTGGGACCATATACGGCAGAAGCGAGAAAACATATGGCAACGGTGTAAATTCTGGTCCCTCTATTCAGCTGGCCTCAAATATCTTTATTCCCAAGATATGCTGCATGGGGATCCCCATCTCGGCAACGTGATGGCTTCCCGAGATGCCGTCGGAGCATCCAATCAGCTGCTCGACCATAACGTACCGAAGGCAAGTGATCTATTGTCCATCCGAATGCTGGACCTTGGCACAAGCTTGTTTAGAATTGACCCGATGAAAATTCGCGCTCGCGAGTCGAGCATTATATTCGAGTCGGCTGTTCGGCTGTTCCCGGATTTTGACCCGAGAGAAGTCATGGAAATAGACAGCAAGCTCGAGCCAGAGGTCATGCTGCGGGTGCTAGATAAATTCGTTGAATACGTACTTGAGATAACCTCTGTTCCGGGTATGACGAAAACCGACTTCGATTTCCTTTCACATGGCCTTCCGCAACTGCTCGGATGGTGCCCATTTTTCAACTATGGTTCGGTAGGTGAGCACCTTTCATCATTATTGCCTGAAGACGCTGACGAGCTAATAAGCGACACTCTGTGGCATATGCGGTCGAAGAACGTCGATCTATCGGCCGGAGGCGATGTGCAACGGGTTCGGCAGCGGAAATCCTCGATTTCCCAGGACGTTCGGGATCTAGTGGAGCTGAGTAGACGATTTCGCACCCGAGACTGGGAATTCGACTGAGCGGGCGGCTGGGCTGAGCTTGGAATTGATCACGGCAAGGACTACCGGAAGTGACCCAGACTCGCGGCATCCATGACGGTGCGCTAGCGCAGATGAATATTGTCGCCGTTTTCCCGGCCCGTTCCCGCACTCCCACCCTCCCGGTTGCGGAATGCCAAGTTGAGGAAGTCGCATGATCATCAACCTCGGCAAGATGGAGCGGGTCAACGTCCGGACCGCGTGGCCGAATGAAGCTGCCGACTTCACGCCGTGGCTCGCCTCGGAGCAGGGGCTCGAACTGCTTCAAGACGCCTTGGGCATGGACCTGGAGGTCGAGGCCGTTGAGCAGTCGATCGGGCCATTCCGCGCGGACATCCTCGCGAAGCGCCAGGACACGCCCGATGAGCACTGGGTGCTCATCGAAAACCAGCTGGAGAAGACGGACCACAGGCATCTCGGGCAGCTGTTAACCTATGCGGCGGGGCTGAAGGCTGCGACAATCGTGTGGGTGGCGCAGGATTTCGCCGAGGAACATCGAGCGGCTCTCGACTGGCTCAATGACATAACGAGCGACGCCTATCAGTTCTTCGGCCTCCAGATCGAGCTGTGGAAGATCGGGGCCTCCGAACCCGCGCCGCTATTCAATGTGCTGGCTGAACCCAACGACTGGTCGCGCGAGGTCAAGCAGTTGGCGGAGAACTCCGTCTCGGACCTCAAGGCGCAGCAGCAGCGATTCTGGCAGGGTGTTCGAGCACGGCTGCTGGAGAAGAAGAGCAAGGTTCGCCCTCAGAAGGCGCATCCGCAGCATTGGGCAGACTATGCGCTTGGCCGTTCCGGAACCTGGCTGTCGGCAACGGTGAACACAGGGAAAGCCTACGTTTCGGTCGAGTTCAACTTTCGTGGCCCACCTGACAAAGCCTGGTTTATGGAGCTTGAGGCGAAGAGGGAGCAGATCGAGGCCTTGGTGGGGCCTGGTCTCGTTTGGAAACGCCTCGACGGAAAGAAATCGAGCCGCGTGGGCGTCTACCTCGAAGGCCAGGACCCCACCAACGAGCAGCAATGGCCGACGCAGCAAGCTTGGGTGATCGAGAAACTCGAGCTTTTCTACCGTGTCTTTTCGCCAATCGCGAAAGAGTTCAGCGGGGATAGGCCCGATGCCTCGGAACCGATCGATGGCGACAATGGGGAACCAGACTGATGTGCCGCTGCTCATCAATGGGCGGAGCAGCAGGTGCCTGTTACCAAGGAAAATCCGCCGTATCCGGCAGCTGACATGCCGCTTCGCGGTGCGGAGAGGGGCCGGGCCACGCCCTCCTCGTTGACTCGGCAATCATACTACTGTTCTATGTGGGATAGAACAGTAGGGATGTGTCATGAGTCGTTCGGTTCCATTGTCCATTGCCGTCGCGCCGGGCGATCCGCGATCGCTCGCCGGCCAGATCGTCGACGCGATCCGCCGCAAGATCACCGCGGGCGAACTGGCGGTCGGCGAGAAGCTGCCCAGCGTGCGGGGACTGGCGCAGCAGCTCGCGATCAACCCCAACACCGTATCCAAGGCCTATACGGAGCTGGCCGCAGGCGGATGGTTGCAGCCGCGGGCCGGGCTCGGCCTGTACGTCGCGGCACAGCGCGACCAGCTCAGTGCCGCCGAGCGCGATCGCCGCCTGGATGCGGCCGTGGACCGGTTCGTGAACGAAGTGGTGGCGATCCGCTGCAGTCCCGACGAAGCGACCGAGCGCGTGTCGCAGGCGCTCGACGGCATATCGCTGCGGCAGTCGGCGTGAACCCCGATCTGGCGGTGGAAACGCGCGGATTGACTCGGCTGCACGGCCGGAAGCGCGCGCTCGACGGGCTCGACATGGCCCTGCCGCGCGGCGGCATTCATGCGGTGGTCGGAGCGAACGGCGCAGGCAAGTCGACCCTGTTCCGGGTGCTGCTCGGCTTCCACAAGGCGGCCTCGGGCGACTGCTTCGTTCTCGGGCGGCGCGCAGATGCGCTGACACCTGCGGATCGGGGCCGGATCGGCTTCGTGAACGAGGAGCATACGCTGCCCGGCTGGGCACGCGTCGACACGGTGCTTGCGCTCCAGCGCGACCTCTATGCCGATCGCTGGAGCCAACAGGCCTTCGATTCGGTGATCGGCAGCTTCGACCTCTCGGGGCGGCAGCGGGTCGGCCAGCTCTCCCGCGGCGAACGCGCCGGTCTCAACCTCGCGCTGGCGCTCGGCCAGTCGCCCGAGCTCCTGATCCTGGATGAACCCACTCTGGGTCTGGACGTCGTCGCTCGGCGCCGCGTGCTCGACGCGCTGATCGCAACGGTGGGCGACGAGGCGCGAACGATCATCTACTGCTCGCACCAGATTGACGAGGTGGAGCGGCTCGCCGACACGCTGTCGATCCTGGAACGCGGCCGGCTCGCCAGCTTTTCGGCGCCGGACCTGTTCTGCGACCGCATCGGCTACTGGGTCGCGGACCTGCCCTTCAAGGGGCCCGCGCAAGGTGAAGTGCCCGGGCTGCTGCAGCATCGCCAGATCGACGGTGTGCACCACTACATCGTCATCGATCAGGGCGACGCCTTTGCCGAATTCCTCCGCGCGCACGGCGCACGCAAGCCACAGGTCATGCCAGTGCCGCTCGAACGGGCCGTCGACGCCTTCCTGACCCGCAGTCACGCCGGCACGGCGCACTGAGAGCCTTCAATGATCGAACTCTACAAGGCAGAATTTGGCCGGTTCGCGCGCTGGGCATTTGGCCTGGGCGTGCTGCACGCGGCAATGTTGTTCCTCCTCGACCGTAGCTTCCCCTGGATGCGCGACGATTACGAGATCGCGGTCGTCGCCGGTTTCGCATATGCCCTGGTGGGCGCGATCTTCGGCTTCTACCAGTGCGCCAGCTACGCGCGGGTGAACCATTGGATCGCTCTGCTGCACCGGCCGCTGGCGCCGTCGCGGATCATGGCGGCCATCGCCGGCGCGAGCGCGACTCTGCTGTCCGCGGCCGTGTCGATCCCGCTGCTCGTGTTCACCGGCGCGCTCACAATGCAGGTCGGCCGCGTCGTCGACGCGCGCCACTGGCCACTGGCGCTGGCCGGCGCGCTTATCGCATTGACCGGCTTCGGAATCGGCAGCTACCTCGCGCTGGCGCCGCGCCGCTACGGCTGGACCGCGCTGGTCGCGGCGAGTGTGCTGATCGTCCCCAGCCCCGGTACGGGGCCGGCGGCGCTGCTGCTTCCGCTGCTCGTCGTCGCGGTGCTGGCGCTGCTGTTGGCGGGCGCGTTCAAGCCGGATCGCGGCCTGCCGCCCTCGAACCCCGCCCTGCTCGCGCCGACGGCCGGCGTCGCCGCGCTCAGCCTCTACTTCCTCCTGATAGGCGGCAGCGGCCTTGTCTACCAGCTCAGCCTCGCGGCCGTCGGCCGCAATCCCGAGATGAGCGCCCCGCCGGCTGGCGGACTGGTGGAGGCGTGGCGCGCCCGGAGCAACGACCTGCTCGCCGCCGCACTGGCCGCCCCTCCAGGTCACGAGGCTGCGACTGTGCGAACGCGCTTGCAAGGCGTTGCGGCGACGAGGCTACCCGTCGCCCTCGGTGATTTGCCGACCCGTGGCGAGCTGACCAACTCCGGGCCGATCACCTTCACCGAGGCTCGTAAAGGCATCGAATGGACCTACAGCCATGACAGAAACGCCTTCATGGGTCTGCGCCTGATGGACCGTCGCGCCGTAGGCGAGCTGCGACCGGCCGGCGCGTTCGAAGCGCCGCCGCTTCTCATCGGCGACGGAAGCATGATCGCCGGCGGCAGCCTGTACCGGCTCGACCCGCGCTCGGGGACCCTCGAGCGCCGGCTCCAGCTGTCCGCCGGCGAGACGATCGTGGCAAAGCCCGTGCGCGCCGGGCCGGGCGTTGCGGTGCTGAGCGATCGAGCGCTCTACTTCGCCGACGGCAGAGCGCTTGAAGGCGGGCGTTTGTCCAGCGAGAAGGTCGCGGTGCCGCTGCCCGGCATGATCGGCGATCTGCAGCGGCTTGACATGGCGCGTCTGAACGATCGCACCATCGTCTCCTTCTTTTTCGGCCGCGACAGCGTCGAGGGCCCGTTCAGGGCATGGCAGAAAGTCTTGTCGGTTTCGCCCGACGGGAAGGTGCGCACGCTCGCGCAACGATCGCTCGGCCCCGATTATTCCGACGCGCTGCGCTTCCGGTCATATTGGCTATCGCCCGCGCTTCGCGTGATCGCGGGCGCGGCGGCAGGGATCGGGACGGGTTCCGCCTGGATCCCGCGGCGCGCGCCCGTGGAGGTGCCGGAGGGGATCTGGATCGCTGCGGTGCTGCTTTCGCTCGGGGCCGCCGCCGCGACCGCCCTCCTGGCGGTGCGCCGGCGCCTGGAAGCGCTCGAGATTGCGGCGTGGACGCTCGCGGCCCTGGCCTTCGGGATCTCCATGTTCGGCGCCTTCTGGCTTATCCGGAAAGGTCCCCGCTTGACGGATTAGAGTATCTCTGTACTAGGAGACACAGTACACACGATCAGCGATCGGAAAAGGGGGCACTTCATGGCTGCGACATCTCTCCTCGCCTGGGTCTCGGGGCTTGCGCTGGCCACCCAGGCGTCGCCTCCACAGACCACCACCGCCCCCTCACAGGCCCAGGCAGCAGGCGAGCGTCAACCGCGGCATCAGGCGCTCGGCGAGGCCGCCGCGGGCGCGGTCCGGCCGGCGCGGGCTCCGGCCCGTTCGGGTGCGTTCTTTCCCCCGGACGAGGCGGTGCGGGAGTTCGTCCGCCCGTATATCGACAAGCGCCAGGCGAGGGGTATCGTGGTCGGGCTCGTCGAACCGGACGGGAGCCGCCGAGTCCTGACCTTCGGCGAGGCCGGCGAGGGCGCGCCGCCCCTGGCGGCCGGTTCGGTGTTCGAGATCGGCTCGATCACCAAGACTTTCACCGGCACGGTCCTCGCCGACATGGTTCGGCGCGGGCAGGTCAAGCTCGACGACCCTGTCGGCAAGTACCTTCCCGCCGGCGTGCGAGTGCCTTCGCTCAACGGGCGCCGGATCACCCTGCTCGATCTGGCGACGCACACCTCCGGCCTTCCGCGCCTGCCGACGGGCTATGTGCCGAGGGATCCGGGCAATCCCTGGGGGCATTTCGCGGCGAAGCATCTGTACGCGTTTCTGAATAGCCATGAGCTGGCGCGCGAGCCGGGCGCGAAGTTCGAATATTCAAACCTCGGCATGGGCCTGCTCGGCCACGCGCTCGCCCGCGCGGCCCGCGTGGACAGCTTCAAGGCGCTCGTCGCCGATCGCGTGCTCCGCCCGCTGGGCCTGTCGATGACCGCTTACGGCCGCAAGGCCGCGCTCGCGCGTCGGATGACCAAGGGTCACAACCAGCAAGGCGCGGTCGCGCCCTATTTCGACGTGGCGGTGCTCGCCGGGGGTGGCGGGCTCAACTCCAACGCCACCGATCTCATGACGTACCTGGACGCCAATATCGGCGAGCCCGCATCGCCGCTGGAGGATGCCATGCGGGACGCCCGTCGCGGCTATCACAACCCGCGCCCCGGCCTGCAAGTGGGGCTCGGCTGGATGACCATGACTCGGGGGCCGTTCACCCTGGTGGGCCACAACGGGGGCACGGACGGGTACAGCACCTACGTCGCCTTCGACCCGGAGACTCGCGCGGGCGTGGTGGTGCTCGCGAACAGCGGTGGCTTCGAATATGCCGACAAGATCGGGCGCGAACTTCTCAACCCCGAGCGCCGCCCCTTGATCGCAAGGGCGGCGCAGGCGCCCTCGGCGGCCACCACGGCCCAAGCGAAATGATCGTCACGGCTCGCGCGGCGCTGGCAGCGGTCTCCGAAACCTACTCCCCCGTCGGCTTGATCTCGCTCGTATGGCTGGCCACCGCCACCCACTGGCCGTTCCGCCGCTCGAAGACGTCGGTGAAGGCCCATTTGCCGCTGGTGTCCTTGCCGTCGAGGGAGGTGACCTCCTCGTCGACGCCCTGGACGATGGCGAGGTCGCCGGCGAGGCGGACCTTGAGGTCTCGGACCTTCATCGACTTGATGATGTAGCGCGCCTCCAGGACCGACTTCAGCATGGTCGACTTCGACCAGAAGCCCATCCAGTTACCGCCGCGCCAGTCGGGGGCGTAGAAGCGCATCAGAAAGGCTCGGTCCTTCGCCATCAGGGCACGCGCATAGCCGTGCTCCAGGCGGACGAGCTCGGCCTCGTCGCGGGCGGCGTCGGCCGGCTCGACGGCTTGCGGGGCGGAGGGCGAGGTTGCGGGCGGACCGGGGGCGCCGGGGGGAGCAGGGTCGGGGGAGCGCGGGGCCGCCGCCGGATCGGCCGGGCCGCAGGCCGCGGGAAGGAGAGCGGCCAGGAGACAGACCCGGTGCATGCGCGGGTGGATCGGCATGGCGGCCCTATGCGGCAGGCGGGGGCGAAGCCGCAAGGGGTCGCGCGCGTGCGCGGACAGGCCGTCCTGGCGGGGGACGCCGCCGGCCGCGATCCGGTGCTTCCGGCCCCGCCGCCGCTCCCACCTTCGCGGGGAAGCGGGGCGTGGCGGTCACTCCGCCGGGGCGGCCTTGAGGAGGAGGTCGAGCTGGGCTTCGCAGCCTTTTTCGATGAACGCTTTGGCGAGCATCGTCGGATCCTCGCCGACCGCCGCGAGGGTCTTGAAGCGGAGGCGGGTGGGCTCTCCCTGTCCCGCCATCTTCAGCGAATATTCGGCGCCGTCGGCGATCGGGAGCTGCTGCGGCCAGCGCTGGACGAGCCGGCCCGCCGCCCAGGCGACATGCTGGCCCAAGCCGCCGGCCGGAATGACCTCGAGAGTCGCGTCGGCGGCCGCGGCCGGACGCCAGAGCACGACCTGCCCGGACGGGGCGAGGCACATGTTGCCGCCGCGCGAGACGTCGACGTCCCACAGGCCCGGCGACGGCGGCACTTCGGGCCCGCGCATGGCGCTGAACCTGGAGCGCGGGTTGAACGCAGGCGCGGTCCCGCCGCCCGCCACCTTGAAGGTGCCGGGTCCGCGAAGGGTGCGGGCGCCGGAAGGGGCGAGGACCGTCACCACGTCGCCCGCCTTGAGCACGACCGGGACGTTCTCCCCGACCGCCCGGCCCGGAGGATAAGCCTTGGCCGAGGGGCCCTGGGATCGCACGACGAGCGGCGCGGCGAGGAGAGCGGCGGGAGCCGCGAGCATCGCCGCGGCGGCGGCGGCCTTCAGAGCTTTCGGCGCGAAACCTTGCATCGATTCACCTTCCATCTGCGGATTCGACTTCGCGAAGGCTTGTGGACCAGCCCTGTTTCGGCGCGATGCCGCCGGCCGCCGGTTCCTGTGTCAATTGTTACCGGCCGCGCGATCGAGCCGCAGGGCGAGGGCCTGGATCTGCCGCTGCTGCCGCTCGAGCGCCTCGGCGATCGCGCCCTCCCGGGCCTGGCGGGCGAGCACGACCCGGACGGCGCGGGCCACCGGCGCGGCAAGCTCATCGAGCGCATCGAGCTCGGCCGTGCTCAGGCGCGAGCGGTCCGGGTGCGGGCCGAGCAGGATCCAGCCCAGGCACGTGCCGTCGTCGAGGCTGAGCGGGCGCCGGAGCGGGAAGAAGGCGTCGCCGGTCTCCACTCCGGACGAGCAGGCGGGATCGAGCGCCGTCCTCTCCAGCCAGGCCTCGACCTCGGCCGCACCGGTGCCGCGGGCGCCCGCCACCCGGCCGTCCAGAACGAGGGCGAGGCGGGCGGAGCGCACGCCCGCCGACACCCGCTCCAATATCTCCTCGACCAGCTCGGCGAGGCTCGCGAAATGGCGAAGGTCGCGAAGGCAGTCCGGCAGGTCGCGGCGCATCTCGACCAGCTTGCGCTGGAAGCGGCGCTCGGCCCAGCCCTGGACGCGCTCGTAGATCGGGTTGATCATCACCGTCGACAAGGCGGCGCCGACGATCGGCGCGATCGAGCCCGCGTCGCGGCCGAAGAAGCGCAGGATGATCTCCTTCACGCCTTCCATCGTCGCCGCGAAGATGCCCGCGAGGATGAGCGCGATGAGGGCGAAGGACGCCGAGCGGCTGATCGCCACCTCCGCGTCGTAGAGGCGGTAGCGAAGCAGCGCGACGAGCAGGCCTGCCTGGAGCAGCAGGAAGGCGAGGCCGAAGGCGAAGCCGGCGGCGACCTCGAGCGAGAGCTGCTGCGCAAGGCTCGGCGCCCCCGCCTTGAGGATGTCCGCGGTGATCGCGACCCCGAAGAAGAAGACGTAGCCGGAAAAGCCGAACACCGCCCATTTGAGCTGCTGGCGCTCGTCGCCGGAGGCGCTCCTCAGGCGCCACAGGAAGAGGAGCACGGCGGCCGACATGCCCGCGATCAGCACCGCCCGGTAGAAGTCGCCCTCGAGGAACAGGAGCAGGGGCAGGGCTGCCAGGATCGCGATCGTGATACGCGGCGACAAGCGTCCGTGCGGGAACAGCAGGATTCCGCCGATCAGGCAGATGTTGGCCAGGTCGTAGATCGCCTGGTGGAGCCCGTCCGGTACGTCGACGATTTCGGTGAGGAAGGTCCTCGAAGGATGCTCGGCAGCCATGGTGAGGAGGATGGCGAGCGAGACGACCGAGCTGACCACATCCTCCCGCTTGCGCTTGTAGAGCAGCCAGGCGGAGATCAGGAGGAAGGGGTAGGTGAGGAGGTGGATGAGATCGATGACGCTCAGCAGCGGGCCCGGCAGCCCGAGCGCGCGGGCGGCGTCGCTGATATGGGTTTCGCCGGTGCGAAGGGCGACCTCCCGCTGGCCGCCGGCGGGCGAGCGCAGGGTGAGGACGGTGTCTCGGTCCTGGGCTCCGCCGATCAGGTCGCCGAAGAGGAGCTGGTCGGTCTCGGTTCCGGCGCCCGCGGGCGCGGCCGGCGATCCCGGCAGCGCGACGCGCTCCGAGACCGGAATGGTGTCGATCGCGACGATCTTGTCGCCGGGACGGATTCCGGCGGCGGCGGCGGCCTCTCCGACCGGGAAGCGGATGCGGGTGAGATCCTCCTCGGCCAGCGCCACCCCGGCGCGGCTCCCGGCGACGAGCCCGCTGTTGCGCCCGGACTGCGCGAACCGGTCCCAGGTGCCGGCGACCGGCCCGAGCAGCGCCAGAGCGAAGGCGGCGAACCAGACGATCCGGAACAGGAAGAAGCCACGCGGCCCGAAATCGGGAACGCGCGCGGGCAGCCGCAGCCGGAAACCCGGCGCCGCCCCGCTCTCGGACGCGATATCATTAGCCATCCCGCTAGCGCCCCCGCTGCATCGACCTCAGGCGAGGCGATAGCATGGGCGGGCGCGGCGGCCATCGTCAAAATAGCGGCCGCCGCCGGTCATTCGCGCTCGATGAAGAAGCCCAGGTCGAGCCACCGGCCTCGGACGCCGGGTTCGGCGCGCCAGGAGCGGAGGACTGCGGGGAAAGGGATTGCTAGGTGCCGGGCGACGGCCTCCAGGCCGTCGCCAACGGTGCCGCCGGCGGCCATGGCGGCGAGGAAGCGGTGGTGGGCCTCGGTGATTGGAACGGTGCGGGTGACGTAATCCGTGCGGGCGAGGGCGACGAAGCTGGGCTCGGGCGCCGGCGCCGCCGCCGGCTCGCCGCGGCGGATCGAATGATAGTAGAAGGCGACCGGGTAGCGGTAGGCGCAGAGGGCGAAGGCCGGCTGGAGGGCGAGGCGGCCGTCCGCCGTTTCGCGCCGGGCGAGGGGCTTGCCCTCGTGCCCCGGGCCATCGAACAAAGCGAAGACTTGGCGCTCGAAACGGGCGAGTTCGATCATGAAGTCGATCCAGGCCTCGCGTTCCGCCTCGGGCCGGCCGAGGTCGGGCCGGCTGTCCTCCAGAAAATCCGCGAAGCGGCGGCCGAGATCGTAGAGCGTATGGCTCTGCGGCGGCTTGTCGCGGATGTAGTCGGCGACGAAATCATCGAACAGCGGCTCACCCAGCGCATGGCAGAGCGCCGGAAACTGGGCGCGCATGCAGCTCGCGATGCGGAGGAAATAGCTGCGCTGATAGACGGCGAGGCCGCCGGCGCCGCTCAGCCGTCCCGACGCGGCGAGATTTCGCTCGACCTCCTCCGCCCGCACCCGTCCCGGGAAGACGAGGGCGCCGTGCATCCAGCGCTGGGTCGGCTCGAGCGCCGGGGTCTCGCCGCTCACGCCCGCTCCAGCACGATGTCGTCCATCGCCCTCGGGACCAGGAATCCGACGGGATTGGAGATGCTCTCCCCGCCGGCGCCGGCGGCCGGTCCGGCGTCCGCCGGCGCGCCTCCGGCGCCCATGTAGCGCTTCGCCTTGAGCAGCTCGGCGTGGCAATCGGCGAAGGCCGGAATGTCCCCGTCCCATTCGAGCAGGGTGGAGGCGCCGCCGGTGCGCGCCCAGGCCAGCCGGAACAGGTCCCACACCTCCGCCCGCACCGGCCGGTCGTGCGTGTCGACGACATGGGTTCCGCAATGCTGATGGCCGGCGAGGTGCATCTGCACGACCCGGTCGCAGGGAAAGGCCTCGATATAGGCGACCGGATCACAATCCGCGTTGAAGCAGCTGACATAGACGTTGTTGACGTCGAGCAGCAGCCCGCAGCCGGTTTCGTCGGCGAGGCGCCGGAGGAATTCGGGTTCCTCCATGGTCGAATGCGCGAAGCGCACGTAGCTGCTCGGGTTCTCCAGGATGAGCGGCCTGCCGAGGAAATCCTGGACCTGGCGCACCCGCGACGCGACATGGGCGAGGCTCTCCCCGGTGAGCGGCAGGGGCAGCAGATCGTGCGAGTTCGCGCCGAGGATTCCGGTCCAGCACAGATGATCGCTGATCCAGGCCGGCCTCACCTCGTCGGCCAGCCGCTTCAGCCGGCCGAGATAATCGAGGTTCAGCGGATCGGCGCTTCCGATCGACAGCGATACGCCGTGCAGCACGACAGGGTAGCGCTCCGCGATCGCGCCGATGACGGCCCGGGGCCGGCCGCCCGAGTCCATGAAGTTCTCGGAAATGGCCTCGAACCAGCCGACCGCCGGCCATTCGCTCAGGATCGTCCCGAAATGAACGTTTCGAAGCCCAAGGCCGAGGCCGAGGCGCGGCAGGTCCGCGATCGCCGAAGATCCCGCCATCCGACCCGCCTCAGCTGCAGCCGCCCGCGCCGCTCATCCCACTTCCCCCGCAGGCGGTCATGTTATTGCGCGCGATATTGTCCTCGCTGATCCACAAATAGGTGGGTCCCGTTCCTTCGAACGGGCCGGGCACCGGACCCAGCTTCTCGGGAAGCGGCTGATCGGCGGGAAGCTTGCCGGCCTTCTTCTTTTCGACGAGCTCGGGCTGAAGCTTCGGCCACACCTGCTCCTCGAACACCTTGCGGGCGCGGACCCAGACGCTCTTGCGTCGGTTCGACCCGTTGGTGCTGAACCGCTCGGCGTTGATCGGAGTGGCGCAATTGCCGAGCGAGCGGCAGTCGTTGTGGCCGGGGCTCTCCATCTGCTCGCCGGTGCCGTAGAGGCCGCAGCCGCCCTGGTTGCGGCAGTCGTTCTGGACGTAGCAGCTATGGTCGGCGCCGGTCGCGCAATAGCCCTGGCCGGCGCAGGCGTTGGGAACGCCGTTCGCTCCCTCGGCGCCGAAGCGATCCGAACCGGCGCAGCCGTTCAGGCCCATGCAGGCGTGGAGCGGCATGCCCGGCGGTCCCGCTTTCGCCGGCCTCACGAAGGCCGGAACCTCGGCATAAGGATAGGGCGCCGGAACCGGCTTGCCGGCTTCAGACCAGTAAGGTCCGACGTCGGGCAGGTGCATCGGATGCCCATCCGAGCTCGTCGCGTTGATCGCGACTCCGACATAATTGACGATGCTCTTCATCGCGCCCTCGAGCGGCCCGCCCGGCTGCTCGGCGAGGATCTTGTTGGCGGCGGCGATCGCCTTTTCGCCGAGCGAGGTGAGGGCGCCGAACGAATCCTCGCGCGCGCCGAGATCGATATTCTCGAAGGTCGGCGCCATGAATTGGCCGACGCCGACGGGGATGCCGCGGATCGTCCTCACATATTTGTCGAGGACCCAGATCATCGAGCGGTGGAGGCCCTGGTTGAAGAAGAGCCGCTGCGACTGGGGCGGCACCTTGTAGATCGTCTCCACCATGATCAGCATGTACTGGAAGCAGCCGCTGCAGAAGTCCGCGATTGCGCGCAGCTCCGCCGGGTAGGACGCGCTGGTCGGATTGTCGGGAAAGTTGATCACCACTCCGGCCGCTTCGAGATCGGCTTCGCTCAGCACCGGCTCGATCGGCTCCGGCGGCCTCGGCTCGTAGGGCAGCACCTCCATATTGTGCCGGTACTGGACGAGCTGGGCCTGCAGCTCGAGGAACTTGTAATAATGCGATTTCTCGTCCTTCGAGACATCGTCATAGCCGTCGGAATTCGCATAGCCTTCGCCCTGGTCGCAGATCGTCTCGATCGCGCACAGTGCGTCGTACTTCGAGCTGACCGTCATCAGGGCGTCCGGCCCGCAGTAGCTGTCGTCGGCGTCGGCGAACCTGGCGACGTCAGAGGCGCCCGGGGTCTTGTCTCCCTCCGCCCAGGCCGCCTTGGCCGGGGGCGCCGGCTTCCAGGGATCGAAGCCGCGCTCGGGATAGACGGTGTCGACGTTGTTCGGCGAGTAATTGTAGGGCTGGATCGCGCTGGCGGCGGCGCCGTTGCGGAAGTCCGAATCATGGACGTGGCAGGTCGAGATCAGGCAGCGGATGTAGGAATATATCTGGCCGATCGTCTCCCAGTCCTTGTCCTGCGGCGTGGCGTCGAGCGTCTTGGGATATTCGATTTGCAGGAAATGCCACAATTGCTCGAAGCCGAGCTTCGCCACCGGGATCAGCTCGGCGCTGCCGCCGTCGGGGCCTTTGGGGCCGGTCGGCCGGTGGAAGGGCAGGGTCGCGGGGTAGCTTGCGGGGGCCCTGCCGTAGAGGACGGGCTCGACCCCGAGGGCGTGGAGCACGTTGCCGGCGAGAGACATGTGCAGCATCTCCTCGACCGCGACGCTCATGATCAGCCCGCCGGCCTTGTTGGCGTAGAGCTGGGCGGCCGACATGTTCTCGCCGATCGTCCCGTCGCGGACGATCGAATAATAAGTGTAGAGATAGATGGGGATCGTCGCGAGCTCGACCTCCGCCGCGACCTGGAGATAGGTCTTGAGCTCGCCCAGCACCTGGTCGCGGCGGCAATGCTCCTCGAGGTGCGCAACGAGCTTCTGTTCCGCCTCGGTGAGCGGAGTGACGGAATTGGCCCTGTCCATCGAATGTTCCCCTTTGGGATCCATGGCGAGCGGGCCCGCCCGGCTGCCGCCGGGCAGGCTCCGGCCCGAGTCAGCCGACCTTGGTCAGCGTGTTGGTGGTGATGTGCGGGAAGCTGACCACGGTTCTCGTCCCGCCGACGGTGATCGGGATGTTGAGCAGGATGGTCTGCGTATATTGGAGCTGGGTGTACGCGCCCGAGCCGGTGTCCTCGATCCAGTAGGTGCCGTAATAGCGGGTGACGTCCGCGCTCTGCTGCTCGAAGCCGATGTTGGTCACCGCGCCGCCGCCGAGCTGGGAGTCGATGTCGAGGCGGATGAACCGCACCACTTCCTGGGCGGCGAGCGCCTCGTTCAGCGGCGTGTTCGGATTCAGCGCGTAGGCCGGGTTCAGATTCTGGACCGACGCGGGCGGCGAGTAGATGTCGGTGTTGATGCCGGAGGGAAGCACCTGCGGCGGCGGGTTGATCTGGGGCGAGCCGTTGGCGGAGCCATAGGCTCCGCAGGCCAGGACGGAATTGCCGTGGGGCACGGAAATCTGCTTGAAGATCGGAAATTGCTGGGTCGGCGGAGCGCTTCCCGGGACGTATTTGGGAGGGTTGCCGATACCCGGCTCGTTGCCGTTGCCGTAGGGGCCGAGCATCTGCTGCATGTCGGTCAGGTTGCTCCAGATGCCGTTCTCGAAATGCACCAGCATGTCCTTGGCCGGGCCGTCGGAGATGTAGACGCGCTGCTCGTAGAGCAGGGCGTTGGAGACCTGGGTGCCGAGGCCGCCCCGGTTGGCGGCGCTGCCGTGGATCGGCGTGAAGGTGATCTCCTCGTAATAGGACATGCTCTTGAGGATGTAGCCGAAGGGCGCCTCCGTCGGCGGATCCCCATCGTCGACCTGGGGAAGTATCATGAGATTGTAGGAATAGGGGTCCTGCGGCCCGCCCCGGCCGGAGGTGCCGATATTCTGGTTGGTCCAGGTGCCGATGAAGTTGACGAGCGGCCCGAGCGCGTCGGGCGAGTCGTTCGCCGGCGGATTGGCCTGGGCCGGCTCGTTGATGAGCGGATTGCTCAGATCGGGCGGAATGACGGGAGCGGCGGGATCGACGGGCTGCCCCTGTTGTCCGCCGGCGAGCCGCGTTTGAGTGGATGATGTGCTGGCCATTTTTCGGTTCCTTCCCCACTAGGCGCAATAATGCCGTGGCGCATTCAACGCGCGACCGGCACATTCTTGTTCTTAAGCCCACGCTGTTCACGGTCGCGCCCAAGAGAGGGGCCGGAACCGTTCCAGTATTAGCTACCGATTTATCCGCATCGTCAATAAGCAATACGGCGGCGACACGATTTAATTTGTTACACGACTTTAGCGGGGAAGCTTAAGTCTGGCGCGGAACTGAACCTCGTCACGCGTCGCCGATGCCGGTCCGCGCGGCGACCGCATTCCGCCACGGGCGGATGCCGCTGAAGAGGCGGTCGGCGCGCGCGGAACGAACCGCCTCCGTTCCCATTTATCTTCAAGGCTTTGCCTTAACGGAAGGGAGCTTCGCCATGGCCGGCGGTTGGGCGCGCGACGGCGCCGTGCAGGATCAGATCGACGATACGGTCAAGGATGCGGTGCTGGGCGCCCGGGCGCGGCTGCCGGCGGGGGAGGGGTCCGAACATTGCGAGGATTGCGGCGAGCCCATCCCCGCCCGGCGCCGCGAGGCGCTTCCCGGGACGAGGACCTGCGTCGCCTGCCAGTCTGAGCGCGACGCCGAGGCGCGGCGCTCGGGCGCGGGGATCAACCGGCGCGGAAGCAAGGACAGCCAGCTTCGGTGAAGGGGGGCGAAGCCGGAACAGGAAGAAGCGGACCCCGGCTCGCCCCGATAGCGGTGGAGAAGGCGTCTCAGCCTAATCCTCGCGCCAGGAAGGGGCCGAGGCGGTTGGCGAGGGGCAAGGGCAGGCGCCTCCAGGCCGCAGTCTGGAGGCGGTAGCGGGGGCTGCGCGGGTTGAGGTCGCGCTGCGCGCCCTTCGCGGCGTAAACGAGCGGGCGCGGCTCGAACCCCCAGTTCTTCTTGAACGCGAAGGCCCCCGATCCGACCTTCGAGCGGCCGAAATCGAAAGCCTCGCAGCCGCGATCCGAAGCGTGGCGCATCAGCGAGAAATAGAGAAGGTCGTTGGCGCGCAGGGAACGGGCCTCACGCGTGCCGCCGCCCCAATAAGGGTGGACGATCCCCTTGAAATAGAGGCTGAGCACGGACGCGACGGGGCGCCCTTCCGAATGCACGGTGACGATGTCGGCATCCTCGCCCCAGGAGCGGGCCATCGCCTCGAACAGGCTCCGCGGGAAGACCGGAGTGCCCAGGTTCCGGACGCTTTCGGAATAGACGCGGTAATGGGCGTCGAGCGCGCGGGGCCCGCTGCCGCGGCTCACCTCCAGCCCCAGGGCCAGCGCCTTGCGCACCTCGGCGCGCTGCTTGCGCGGGATCGACCGCAGGATCGCCTCCTCGCCGGAGGGAAGCGGGCGAAGGAAGCCGGCGCAGACGCCTTCCTCCCGCCGCCAGCCGTCGGGCAGGCGGCCGCCGCGAAGCGTGACGGTTGGACAGCCCTCCCGCTCGGCCAGCGACCAGGCGGCGGCGGCGAGCGCCTCGACCGCCATGCCCGTTCCGGCCACGATCCCGCCGCCCACGCCGAAGCCCGTCGACACCAGCGCCGAGCCGAAGAGCGGAGAGCGGATCCGGGTGAGTGGAAGAAGCCCGGTGAGCCGTCCCGCCGGGTCCTCGGCGACGAGATAGCGCCCGGCCTGCCCCGTCCCCTGCTCGACTCCCCTCGTCCAGGCCGGGCGGTGGAAGAGCTCCGCCTCCGGATGATCGGCGACGAAGGCTTCGATCCGCCGGCACTCGTCCCGATCGTCCAGATCCGCGAGGCGGACGCTGAAGCCGGCGAAATGGGCGACCAGGTTGAGCAGCTCGCAATAAGCTTCGAGCTGCATCATGATGGCGGCGAACATCGTGGCGGGTCTCCACTCCGTCGGATTGAGATCGAAGACTAATTAGGGAAAGCGGGCGGAGGGGGACAAGCGGGCGAAAGGCGGCGCCTGTCCCAATTTGCGCCAGCTCCCGATCCGGGAAAGCGCAACGGCGAAGTTAACGCCCACCCCGCCCGCCGCCGCTCGCGGGCCGTCCGAGGGAGTCGCGCAGGTAGGCGGAACGGTTCTCCAGCTCCGCCTGTTCCGGACCGGAGAGGCCGTCGCGGCCGTAGCGCCGCGCCAGGCGGCCGAGCGCCCGGGCCTCGCGCTCCAGGCGGCGCGCTTCGCCCCTCGAAAGATCGCCCCGCTCCCGCGCGCGTTCGATCCGCCCCTCGATATCGCGCACCTCGGGGCCGATGCCGGGCCCCGGCAGCCGGCTGTCCGCAAGGAACGGGCTGGAGGCGGCGACGGGGCCGTAATCGCGCTTGCCGGCGATCTGGGCGGCGGCGGGAGCCGCGGCGGCCCAGGCGAGAATGGCGACGGCGGACGGGACGAGGGTGCGCATCTGACGGCTCCTGCTCCACGAAGGATTGCTGCCGCCGATTTTCATTACGCCGCCTGAACGACAGCCGAACCGGATCAGCCTGCCTCCGAAGTCGGCGCGAGGGTCAGCAGGTTGCATTTGAGCTTTAGCCGGCGTTGCGGGACGCTTTCTGCGACATGGATGCGGTGGTGACTGTCGACGGCTCCGGCAAGAAACACCTGCGCGTCAGACTCTCACTCCGCGAAACGGCCCGCCAGAAGCTCTCCATGTACGTCGTCACGGACCGCCGATAAGGCATCTTCAAGCGCCTTCCTGTAGTGGGACATAATCACTGTAAACCTATCCTCACCGTACTCCCGGGGCCCCCAAGCTGTTGCTCTTTCCAAGTTGACGGCAGGAGCGCTGTCATGGTTGAAGTTAGATTTGATGACGGTCTTAATTCTCTGAGCCCAAGACTCATATTCGGGGCTAAGCTCGAAAAGCCAATTATGTTCTTCGGTAGAGTTTGGATGCACCCGTCCCGCTGTTCTGTAGGTTAAGTCGTCAATTTGCTCGCGCAGTAGCTCCAATGATCGCTCAAGCTGTGCCTTTGATTGGTATGGCATGGTCACACCCCGTCAATGATCGGCGATCGGGTAAATTGTTGCCAGAGAAAAAAAGGTTCAGCCAAATCTTCCCTGAGGTCCCTCGGAAGGCTTGGATCTTTAGCGAGACGAATTCACGTCGATCAAACTCACCCGCTAATTCGTTGATGTCCAACGACATTTTTAAAGCGAGTGGCTCCCCGGGACGGATTCGAACCATCGGCCATCCGATTAACAGTCGGATGCTCTACCGCTGAGCTACCGGGGAGCAGCCTCTCGGGCGAGGCGCGCCTATAGCAGCGGGTTTCCGGCGCTGGCAAGGGCCCGCGCGGCCGATCAGGCGGCGAACTGCTCCATCGAGATGCGCTCGTCGAGGGCGTGTTCGGGATCGAAGAGGAGGGTCAACGACAGGCTCCGGTCGACTCGGACCTCGACCGTGGCGACGTCGCGCACCTCGCGCTGGTCGGCGACCGCCGACACCGGGCGCTTCTCGGCGTCGATGACGCGAAGGAAGATGTTGAGATCGTCCGGGACGAGCGCGCCCTTCCACCGCCTCGGGCGGAAGGGGCTGATCGGAGTGAGGGCGACCAGATTCGCGCCGAGCGGCAGGATCGGGCCCTGGGCGGAGAAATTATAGGCGGTGGAGCCGGCCGGGGTCGCCACCAGCACCCCGTCGCAGACCAGCTCGGGAAGCACGGTGCGGCCGTTCACCGAAACCTCGATCCGGGCCGTCTGGCGGGTTTCGCGAAGGAGCGAGACCTCGTTGATCGCCGGGCTGATGACGGTTTCTCCGGCAACGGTCACCGCCTCCATCCTCAGCGGGGCGACCGAAACCGCCTTGGCGCGGTTCACCCGCTCCCTCAGCCCCTCGATCCGCCACTCGTTCATCAGGAAGCCGACGGTGCCCCGGTTCATCCCGAAGATGGGCAGGATCCGCCCCGCGCCGAGCATCTCGTGGAGGGTCTGGAGAAGGAAGCCGTCGCCGCCGAGCGCGATCACCTGCTCGGCCTCTTCGAGCGGAACGAAGTCATAGGCCTGCCGAAGCAGCGCCTCGGCCGCCTGCGCCGCCTCGGCGGGGGAAGCGAGCAGGGCGGTCGGGAGATCCGCATTGGCCGTCATGGCCTGCTTGCTAGCCGCGATAGGGCGCGGGCGCTAGGGGAGCGCGGCGGCGGCAGGGCCGGCGCGCGACGCGCAAGCCTCGCCGCCCTCCGCCGATCAGCCTTCGGCTTCCCGCTGGAACGCCGCGTCGCCGCCGACCCGAGCGGCGAGCTTGCCGAGCCAGATGAGGACGAGGACGGCGATTACGGTCGCGAGGATGGCGTAGGTGTAGAGGCCGGCGAGATTGTCGCCCAGGCCGAGCATCGCGAGGGTCGCCTTGATCGCCTCGTTCCAAGCCAGGGCGGCGACGAGGCCGAGCGAGGCGGAGGCCAGAGCGATCATGGTCTGAATGAAGGCGCGATGGTTCATCGAGAATCTCCCGGCGAAAAGGCGCAGGTTAGAGCCGCCGGCGGGCCCTTACCAGTCTGGGGCGTCGATCAGGCCGGCGCCTCGTCCTTCAGCGCGGCGGCGATCGCCTCGATCAGGCTCCTGCCGTCATAGGGCTTGGGCAGGACCCTAAAATCATGGTCGTTCTTGAGCAGCTCCTCGCTATATCCGGTCGCGAGGAGCACCGGCAGGCCGGGCATCCTGCGGCGGATGGTCCTGGCGAGCTCCACTCCGCTCGTCCCCGGCATCACCACGTCCGTGAACACCAGGTCGACCTCTTCCGTCTCCAGCTTTTCGAGGGCCGCCCCGGCATCCTCGGCGGCGACCACCCTGCAGCCGAGATCCACGAGCAGCTCGTGGGCGAACTCGCGAACCTGGCGGTTGTCCTCCACCAGCAGGACCCGGCATCCCTGCCGAAGCGCGGACGCCGGCACCCCGTCCGGCTCGAGGGACAGGGCTTCGTCCGTGACGGGAAGAAGGATCCGGATGGTCGTGCCCGCGCCTTCCCGGGATTCTATCTCCGCTTTGCCTCCGGCCTGGGCGGCGAAGCCGTGGATCTGGGAAAGGCCAAGGCCGGTGCCCTTGCCGACTTCCTTGGTGGTGAAGAAGGGTTCGAAGGCCCGCTCGACCACGCGCGGCGGCATCCCGAGGCCGTCGTCGCTGATGGAGAGGCGAAGGAAGCGCCGCCCGGCCGTATCGGCGAGCCCGGTCCCGATGGTCAGCCGGCCGCCCTTGGGCATCGCGTCCCGCGCGTTGACGGCGGCGTTGAGAACCGCCGCTTCGAGCTGAGTGCGGTCGACCCGCACCAGCCGGCCGGCGGCTTGTAGGTCCAGCGAGACATGGATCCGGCTGCCGAGCGTGCGACTCAGCACTTCGGCGAAGGCTCCGAGCGCGTCGTCGACATCGAGCACTTCGGGTTTGATCGCCTGCCGCCGGCCGAAGGCGAGCAGCTGCTGGGTGAGCGTCGTCGCCCGCTTCGCCGTATCGCCGATCGCCTGCAGATATTGGCGCCTTTTGGCTTCGGGCAGGTCCGACCGGCGCAGCAGGACGTCGGCCGAACCGGAGACGACGGTCATGAGATTGTTGAAATCGTGAGCGATGCCCCCGGTCAGCTCGCCCAGCGCCTGCAGCTTCTGGGCCTGCGCCAGGGCTTCGTGGACCTTCTGCAATTCGGCCGTGCGCTCCTCCACGCGCTGCTCCAGCGTCTCCCTCGCCTGCTGAACGGCCTGATAGAGGCGGGCGTTGTCGATCGCGACGGCGGCCTGGGCGGCGATCCCGACGATCAGCCGCTCATGGCGTTCCGTGAACCGGGCGACGGTGGGATGGCCGAAGAACAGGCCTCCCATCACTTCACCCGAGCGGCTCCTGACCGGGACCGCCAGATAGGAGACCACGGGAAGATGGCCCTTGGGCATTCCGAAATGGGGTTCGTTCTGGCCGTAGCGCGGATCGCTGGTGATGTCGTTGGAGCGGATGATGCCCTCGCCCGCGAAAGTCGGGTGGAAGACGGCCGTGTTGCGCGGCATCCCGAAATCGAACTGCGACGGGTGCGCTCCCGAAAGCGTGTAGAGCATGTAGCTCTCGCCGCTCGAATTGAAGACGTTGTAGAAGAAGGCGCCGAACTGGGCGCCGGTCAGCTCGACGCCGGCGTCGGTGACCGTCTGCACGATGCTTTCGAGGTCGAGCTGGGCGGCGAGCGCGGCGCCGGTCTTGTTTAGCGCCTCGAGGATCCGGGTCTCCTCCCTCAGCGCGTCCTCGGCCGAGCGCTCCTCGGTGACGTCGGTATGGACGCCCACCCATTCGCACACGCTTCCGTCGGGGCCGAAGACGGGAATGGCGCGGACAGAAAACTGGCGCCAGGTTCCGTCAGATCGCCTGACCCGATGCTCGAAGGCGAAGGTGCCTGCCCGGCTGACGGCGTCGTTCCACGCCGCGACGGTCGCTTCGGCATCGTCGGGATGGATCGCGGCCGACCAGCCATGCCCCTGATATTCGTCGTAGCTCTGGCCGGTAAGGGCTTCCCAGCCCGGCTGGTCGCCGACCATCCGGCCATGGGCGTCGTTGGTCCAGAGCACGCCCCGGGTCGCCTGGACGGCGGCCCGGAAGCGCTCGTTGCTGGCCCGCAGCTCGGCTTCCGCGCGGACCCGTTCGACATGCGCCCAAGACCGGTCGGTGACCTCGCGAATCACCTCCAGCTCATAGGCCGTCCAGCGATGGGGGACCTTGTCGTGGATCGCCATCAGAGCGCGCAGGCGGCCGCCCTTGACGAGCGGCATGCAGATCGTCGCCGCGATGCCGATATCCTGGAACGTCTTGGCCTCGTGCGGCTCGATCTCGCGCAGATTGTCGTTGATGACGAGCGGCCTGCCGGCTTCGAGCTCCTTCACCGCGAGGGCGCCGAAATCCGCCAAATGATAGTGGCCGACGATCGAGGGCGAGCCGGGCGCGTGCCAATCGCCCCTGATGGTGAAGCCGTCGCCGGTTTCGTCCATGTCCGCATAGGCGCAGTTCGTCACGCCCAGATGCCGGGCCGTAAGCCCTGTCGTGATGCTCAGGATCTCATCGGCGTCGGTCGACTTGGAAGCGGCCTGGCTGAGCCGGTCGAGGAAGCTGAACAGAGATTCGCGTGCGGCGGCGCCCGCATCGTCGCCGCCGCGCGCCTCGGAACCATGTTGCGCAGGGAGGAGGCCATCCGTGCCGGCCAAATTGCATACTCCAACCGAACCCGCCCCGAAACGGGGCCTAGCGGTTATCAAGGGGATATCAAGAGCCGCGGCGGCCGTTTCTCGGTTCTTACCGGCCGGCTCATTCGGCGGACGTCAGCACTGGCGGCAGATCACCCGTGAGGGGCTGCACAAGGCCGGCCGGCGCACCGTCATGTGCCCGCATTCGAGCTGCATCGCCACCATTCCGCGGCCGCGCTCCGTCCGCGCGGTGACGGCCCGGCTCCGGCGGTCGCGGGGGCGCTCGAGCGTCTCCTCTACGATATCCATTTCGAAATTCCCCCCGCCATCCAAAAAAGGATTGGCGATCAATGTTGTATCAGCCTTTCTTAGCGGCGCAACCCCGGCCTTCGGCGGCGGCTGGGATTGTTCGGGGCAGTGACTTCAGGGAGACGGCCCCTCGCTCGTCCCGCCCCGGCACCGGCCGCCTTTCTAAACCGATTGTTGAGGGGATGAGCGCAGGGTAGACCGATGGGGTTCGAAGCGCCGTCGAAGGGGAAGGGAGAGGGAGGCATGGCCGCGTCGGGCGCACCGCTTTTCCTGTTGTCCTTCCGGCATCGCGACGAGCTCACCGCCACGGCGGAGAGCGCCGGCTGGCTGGCGATCGCGGCCCGGCGGGCGGACAATGCCGAAAGCCGGTTCATCGCCTCCGGCGCCTCGGTCGCCGTGGTCGACGCTCGCGGCGCCCTGCCCGAGGGCAAGGAGGCGGTCCGAAGCCTCGCCGATCCGGCCGAGGCCAATGCGGCCGCCCTGCTGGTCCTCCTCTCGCGAGGCGACGCCGAAGCCCTGGACGCGCTCTATGCGAGCGGCGCCACCCATTTCCTCGTCAGCCCGTTCAGCGACTCGCAATTCCTTCAGGCGCTTCAATATGCCCACCGCCATGCCGAGCGGGTCGGCGGCCGGCGGCCGCTTCGCCGCGGCGAGCCGGAAGGGCAGAAGGGACGGCCGGGAAGCGCCTCGTGGCGCTGGCAGCCCGGCTCGCAGACGGTCGAGCTCAGCCCGGCCCTCGCCCGCCGGGCGGGCCTCGGCGACGAGGCGGGGCAGAGGATCAGCCTGATGGAGCTGTTCCGAAAGCTCGACCCGGACGGCCGAAAGGCCGCCCGCGGAGCGATCGACCGGCTTCTCGCCACCGGCCAGTCCACCGCCTTCGCCCACAAGGACGCCGAAAGCGACGGCGCCCGCCTCGCCCATCACGTCCGGGTCGAGGGCAAAGGCGAGACGGTGGTCGGGCGGACCGAAGCGATCGTTCCGCTCGAAGGCGCCGCCTGGCAGTCGAGAGACCCGATGACCGGGGTCCGGGACGGGCGCGCCGCCAGGGCCTGGATCCAGCGCCAGCTCAAGCTTGAAGGGGAGGGGCAGCCCGCGCTGGTCGTCCTGCTTCTGGCGGTGAGCCGCTTCGACACGATCAACGCCGCGTTCGGCAGGCCGACCGGGGACGCCGTCCTCCAGGCCGCGGCCCGCCGGATCGAGCGGCTGGCGGATTCCGACGGCCGCCGCCGGCTCGTCGCCCGAATCGCCGGCGCGGAATTCGCCATCCTGCTCGCGGCGCCGACGAGCCTCGGCGAGGGCCGGTTCCTGGCCGGCCAGCTGGTCGAGGCGATCGGCCGGCCGTTCATGTCCGGCGACCATGTCATCACCCTTGGAAGCCGGGTCGGAGTGGTCGCCTCCGACGAGGGAGAGGACGCCGCCGGGCTGCTCCGGCGGGCGAGCGCCGCGCTCGCCGAGGCCAAATCGAGCGAGGCCGGGCCGGTCAAGGTCGTCGACGCCGGCGCCGCCAGCGACAGCGCGCTCGGCGACCAGCTCGAAATCGATCTCAGGCGCGCGCTCGACCAGGACGAGATAGAGATACTCTTCCAGCCCCAGGTCTCGGTCGCCACCCGCCGGATCGTCGGCGCCGAGGCGCTCGCCCGCTGGCGCCACCCCCGCTTTGGCGAGCTTGGCGCCATGACCCTGTTCAGCGTCGCCGAGCGCTCCGATTACCTCGTCCAGCTTTCGGACCACGTCCAGCGCAAGGCGGTCGCCGCCGCCGCCGCCTGGCCCGAGGCGCTCGCCGGGCTGCGACTGTCGGTCAACATCACCGCCGCCGACATCGTCCGGCCAGGCTTCGCCGAGCAGTTCATCACCCTGGTGGCCGAAACCGGCTTCGACCCGGGACGGCTAACCGTCGAAGTGACGGAGAGCGGGCTGATCGAGGATCTCGGCGCGGCCGGCAATCTGCTCGCCCGGCTGAGGCAGGGCGGCCTTCGGGTCGCCATCGACGATTTCGGGACCGGCTATTCGAGCCTCGCCTATCTCAAGGCGCTGCCGCTCGATTATCTCAAGATCGACAAGCGCCTGGTCGAGGACATCAGCGGCAGCCCACGCGACCAGGTGGTGGTGAGGAGCGTCATCGACATGGCCCGCTCGCTCGGTCTCGAGGTGATCGCCGAAGGCGTCGAGACGGAGGAGCAGCTGTCACTGCTCGCGCGCGAGGGCTGCAACCTCTACCAGGGCTTCCTGTGCTCGCCGCCCGTCGACGTGGCGACGCTGGTCCGGCTGACGGGCGCGACGGAGACGGTGTCCCGGGCTTGACTCGGCTCCGCCCGGACAGACGACATGGGCGGCCAGCCGTCACTCCCGCTTTCTCGGGAATGACGATTGCTCGATCAGGGGCAGGGGGACTTGCGGGCGAACACGCCGAGGCTGATGAGGCCGGTGGAGCTCGCGCCGAGGCTGTCCTCGACCGTGTAGCTCAGGGTGTGGCCTCCGGGGGTATGGCCCTCGAAGGTGACCGAGCTCGCGCTGGAGATCCAGACGCTGGCGTAGGGCGAGGAGTCCACCGCGGTGACCGTGAGCGGGTAATTGCCCTCCGGGTCCGTGTCGTTGCCGGTCAGGTTGACCGTCGCTTCCTGGCAAACGTAGATCGACAGGCTGTTCGGATTGGCCACCGGCGGGTTGTTATATTGGCTGACCGCGGAGGAGGGCGCCAGCGCAAGCGCCGCACTACCCAGCAGGATCCCGATTGTCTTGACCTTCAGGCGCATCGTTCATCCCTTTTCTCATTCGGCAAGGCCGAAGGAAAACATGGGACGAGCGATTTGGCGAATCCTACTTGGTCCACATCCGATCGATATCTGGCGATCGATATCTGCAGGGCCGCCGAACTTGCGACGCGTGCCGCCGATTCCCGCTTCCGGCGGAATGGCGGCGGACGGTGCGCCGAGGGGGCCGACCCCTCTCCCCGCCGGGGAGAGGGGTGCTACATGCCTTTGGGGCCGGCGCCGTGACCCTGCTCCGCCGTGGCGAGGGGAAGGGACCTCACCGCGGCCTCGAGCTCGATCAGACGTTGCGACCGTCTGGCGGAGGGTGCCGGGCGCGCGCGGGAAGCCTCGCGGCGCTGGACGACGTCCGGCTTGACCGCCGACGTGGGGGCAGCGGCAAGCATCAATGAAATCAGGAACATCGCGGCATTTCCTCCAGGTACGTAGGGTCAACCGGGAGCACGGCTGGAGGTTTCCCGAAGTGGGACGAAGCGAGGCTGGAGCGGGATGCTTCGGTCATCCTCCCCATGCTGCGCATGGGGAGGATTTCTCAGCCCAATATCCGGGCCAGCCCCTTGGACAGCTGGAGCGCGCCATTGACCCGGCCCGGGGCGTCGGGCCAGCTTCTCTGGATCACGAGCTTGCTGTCGGGCCTCAGCTTCGCGGTGCCCTTCAGGCGCTGGACGTAGGCGATGAGGCCCTCCAGGTCCGGGAAGGTGTCGTTGTGGAAGTGGACGAGCGCGCCCTTGGGCCCGACGTCGAGCTTCACCACCTGAGCGGCGCGGCAATTGAGCTTGATCTCGATGACCTTGAGCAGGTTGTCGGTCTCGTCCGGCAGCTTGCCGAAGCGGTCGATCATCTCGGCGGCGAAGGATTCGATCTCCTCGGTTTTCTCGAGCTCGTTCATCCGCCGGTAGAGGCCCATTCGAAGGTCGAGGTCGGGGACGTAATCCTCCGGGATCATGATCGGCGCGTCGACCGTGATCTGGGGCGAGAAATCGTCGCCGGCCCGGAAGTCGCCGCCGCTCTTGGCCGCCATGATCGCGTCCTCGAGCATCGACTGGTAGAGCTCGAAGCCGACTTCCTTGATGTGCCCCGACTGCTCGTCGCCGAGCAGGTTGCCGGCGCCCCGGATGTCGAGATCATGGCTCGCGAGCTGGAAGCCCGCGCCCAGGGAGTCGAGGTTGGCGAGGACCTTCAGGCGCTTGTCCGCGGCTTCCGTCACCGTTCGCGCCGCAGGCGTGGTGAAATAGGCGTAGGCGCGGGTCTTGGCGCGGCCGACCCGGCCCCTCAGCTGATAGAGCTGGGCGAGACCGAAGCGGTCGGCGCGGTGGATGATGAGGGTGTTGGCGGAGGGGATGTCGAGGCCGCTCTCGACGATCGTGGTCGAAAGCAGGACGTCGTATTTGCGGTCGTAGAAAGCGCTCATCCTTTCCTCGACCTCGGTCGGCGACATCTGGCCGTGGGCGGTGACGGCGTTCACCTCCGGCACCTCGTCGCGCAGAAATTGCTCGAGGTCGGCGAGGTCGGACACTCGGGGCGCGACGAAATAGGTCTGGCCGCCGCGATAATGCTCGCGAAGCAGGGCCTCGCGGATGACGACCGGATCCCAGGGCATGACGTAGGTGCGCACCGCCAGCCGGTCGACCGGCGGCGTCTGGATGACGCTGAGCTCGCGAAGGCCCGACATGGCCATCTGCAGCGTCCTCGGGATCGGGGTCGCGGTGAGGGTCAGAACGTGGACGTTGGCGCGCATCGCCTTGAGGCGCTCCTTGTGGGTCACTCCGAAGCGCTGCTCCTCGTCGACGATGACGAGCCCGAGATTCTTGAACTCCACCGTCTTGGCGAGGAGGGCGTGAGTGCCGATTACGATGTCGACCTGGCCCGCCTTGAGGCCCTCCTTGGTTTCCTTCGCCTCCTTGGCCGCGACCAGGCGGGAGAGGCGGCCGATCTCGATCGGGAAGCCACGGAAGCGCTCGGTGAACGTGTTGTAATGCTGGCGGGCGAGGAGGGTGGTCGGGCAGACCAGGGCCACCTGCAACCCGCTCATCGCGGCGATGAACGCAGCCCTGAGCGCCACTTCCGTCTTGCCGAAGCCGACATCGCCGCAGACCAGGCGGTCCATCGGCTTGCCCGCACCAAGATCGTCGATCACCTCGGTAATCGCCCGGTCCTGGTCCTCGGTCTCCTCATAAGGGAAGCGATCGACAAAGGCGGCGTAGCCGGTGTCCGGCTCCAGCACCACCCCGGGCCGGAGCGCGCGCTCGGCGGCGGTCTTGATGAGCTCGCCTGCAATCTCGCGGATGCGCTCCTTCATCCGCGACTTGCGCCGCTGCCACGCCTCGCCGCCCAAGCGATCGAGCGCGACGCCATCGCTCTCACTGCCGTACCGCGACAGCACGTCGATATTCTCGACCGGCACGTAGAGCTTGTCGCCGCCGGCATATTCAACCGCGACGCAATCGTGCGGGCTCTTGCCGACCGGGATCTGGGTCAGCCCGTCATAACGCCCAATGCCGTGATCGACGTGGACGACCAGATCGCCGGGCGTGAGGGCGGCGAGCTCGTTGAGAAACGCTTCGGTGCTCTTCTTGCGCTTGCGGCGGCGGACGAGCCGATCCCCGAGCATGTCCTGCTCGGTGAGCAGGGCAATGTCGCGCGTCGTAAAGCCGTGATCGAGCTGAATGACGGTGAGGGCAACCTGAGATCCTCCCCGGGACGGGGAGGGGGACCGCCCGGCGGAGCCGGGTGGGGGAGGGGGCTCTTCACCGGCACCCCGGGTCTCAGCCCCCCCTCCACCACGCCGCTTCGCGTCGCGGTCCCCCTCCCCGTCCCGGGGAGGATTGCTGGACCCCAGCGCTGCCTGCCAGCCGTCGGCCAGCACCGCTCCGCTCAGGCCATGGTCTTCGAGCAGGCCCTTGAGCCGCTCGCGCGAGCCGACCGAATAGCTCGCCAGCACGACCTTGGTGCCCGCCCGTTGCAACGCTCGCACATGATCCACGACGGCTTCGTAGATGTTGGCGTTCTGGCTGCGCTCGGGGGCGAAGTCGCGTGCGGGATCGACTGCGAAATCGAGCACGGCCGCGCTTTCCGGCTCGTGAAATGGGGTGGTGAGATGGAGCGGCCGATCGGCAATCACCTGCTCCCATTCGTCGCGGCTGAAATAAAGCGTCTTCGGCTCGAGCGGGCGGTAGCTGCCGGGCTCGGTCGATTGCGCGCGGACGCGGTTGCCGTGGTAATCCGAGATCGCCTCGAACCGCGCGTCGGCGGCGCCGGCGTCGCCTGCATCGCGCACCACCACGTCGTCGGCCGAGAGATGGTCGAAGAGGCTCGCCATCCGCTCTTCGAACAGCGGCAGCCAATGATCGATCCCAGCAAGGCGCCGACCTTCGGAAACGGCCTGGTAAAGCGGATCGCCGGTGGCGCTCGCGCCGAACAGTTCGCGGTAGCGCGAGCGGAAGCGCTTGACGCTGTCCTCGTCGAGCAGGGTCTCGGAGGCGGGGAGGAGGGTGAAGCCCTCGACCGAGCCGATCGTGCGCTGGGTGGCGGGGTCGAAGCGGCGGACGCTCTCGATCTCGTCGCCAAAGAAGTCGAGCCGCAGCGCCTCGCTCTCGCCCGACGGAAACAGATCCACCAGCCCGCCGCGGACCGCGTACTCACCCGAATCCGCAACCGTGTCGGTGCGTTGATATCCGTTCGCGGTCAGCAGCGCCGCCAGCCGATCGCGGTCGATTCGCTCTCCCGGCGCGAGCTTCGCGACCAGCTGGCGAATGCGGAAAGGAGTCAGCGTGCGCTGTGTGGCGGCATTGACGGTGGTTACCAGCAGCTGCGGCTTATCCGCCCTGCGCTGCAGCGCATGCAAGGTCGCCAGCCGCTCGGACGAGGTCCGCAGTGACGGCGAAGAGCGATCGTAGGGCAGGCAATCCCATGCCGGAAAGGTCAGCGTCTCCAGCTCCGGCGCGAAGAAATGCGCCGCGTCCGCAATCGCCCGCATCGCCGCTTCGTCCGGCGCGATGAACACGGCCCGGCCTTTTGCCGCGCGCGCAAGATCGGCCGCAAGCCACGGCACGAACCCCGCCGGCGCTCCGGCAAGCGTGACGGGCCGATCCGCCTTCAGGATCCGCTGGAGTTCGATCATGGAAAAGCGGTCACTCCGGGTGCTTGATGTAATCGACCCGGCGCATCAGCCGCATCATCTCGCCGTCATACCGCTCCGGCACCGGCTGCGCGCCGATCGCCCAAGCCATGATGTCCACGTCCTGCTCCTCCAGCAGCACCTCGTACCACTCCAACTCCGCCTCGCTCCAGCCGGCGCCGTAGCGATCGAAGAAGCCGCCGATCAGCAGGTCGGCCTCCTTGGTTCCGCGATGCCAGGCGCGGTAGCGCAGGCGTTTCAGGCGATCGTCGGGGTTCATGAGGCTCCAATGCGGCAGCGGCCGGCGGGCTCTGGCGGGACCGGCCGGCTTCCAATAGGACGCGCATCTAGCCATGCGCCCCGACATTCTCAATCCGCTGTTCGCCGAAGTGGAGGCGCTGAAAGGCATCGGGCCCGGGCTCGCCAAGCCCTTGGGGCGGCTCGGGCTGGAGCGCGTGGTCGACATCCTGTTCCACCTCCCGGTGAGCTGGATCGAGCGGAAGCGCGTGGAAATCCTCGACATGACCGACGCGGGGCGCGTGGTCTCGGTCGTCGTGACGCCGGTCGATTATCGCCAGAGCGGCGGTCGCGGGCCAATGCGGGTGCATGCGACCGATGTCGCCGGCAACTATGTCAGCCTCGTCTTTTTCAACAATCCCGGCTGGGCGAAGAAGCAGCTGCCGCTGGGCGAACCCAAGCTCGTCTCCGGACGGCTCGATCAATACGGGCAGGACCTGCAGATCGTTCATCCGGACCATGTGCTTCCGCCCGGAGAGGCGGCGAACGTGCCCGATCAGGAGCCTGTCTATCCACTTTCCGAAGGGCTGACCAACAACCGCATGGGCCAGCTCGCAGCACAAGCGCTGGCGCGGACCGCCGAACTACCCGAATGGATTGAGCCGGGCCTGCTCGCGCGGCGCGGCTGGCAGGGGTGGCGGCCCGCGCTCCACAAGGCCCACCGAGACCGCTTCGCCGATGATGCGCGCGAACGCCTCGCCTATGACGAGGTGTTCGCGAACCAGCTCGCCTTGAGCCTGGTGCGAGCCTCCAACCGCCGTCGGCGCGGAGTCCCGCTGCGCGGGGATGGCCGCCTCCGCGACAAGCTCCAGCTTCCCTACAGCCCGACCGGCGCGCAGCAGCGTGCGATCGGCGAGATTGAGGGCGACCTCGCGCAGGAAGTGCCGATGCTTCGCCTGCTCCAGGGCGACGTCGGCTCGGGCAAGACTTTGGTTGCGCTGATGGCGCTGCTGACCGCAGTCGAAGCGGGCGCGCAAGGCGCACTGCTCGCCCCGACCGAAATCCTTGCCCGCCAGCATTTCGACACCTTGTCGCGCCAGCTGATCGGCCTCGGCATTCACGTCGCAGTCCTCACTGGTCGCGACAAAGGGCGCGTGCGAGAGTCCACCATGATGGGCCTCGCCGACGGCTCGATCGACATTCTGATCGGCACTCACGCCATTTTCCAGGAAGCGGTCCAGTATCGCCGGCTCGGCCTGGCCGTTATCGACGAGCAGCACCGCTTCGGCGTCGCCCAGCGCATGATGCTGGCGAGCAAGGCCGAGCGCCCGCCGCACCTGCTCGTCATGACCGCGACCCCGATCCCGCGCACGCTGACGCTCGCCCAATATGGCGAGATGGACGTCAGCCGGCTCGACGAGATGCCCCCCGGCCGCCAGCCGATCGAAACCCGCGTCCTCTCCGCCGAGCGGCTGCCCGAAGTCATCGACGCGCTCGGGCGGCATCTGAGCGGGGGAGGGCAGGCTTACTGGGTCTGCCCGCTGGTCGAGGAAAGCGAAGCCTCGGATCAGGCTGCGGCCGAAGAGCGGGCGCAACTGCTCCGGCTACGCTTCGGCGACAAGGTCGGCCTGGTCCACGGCCGGATTAAGGGGCCGGACAAGGACGCGGTCATGGCGTCATTTCAACGTGGTGACGTGGCCGTGCTGGTCGCGACGACGGTGATCGAAGTCGGCGTCGATGTCCCGAACGCCACCTTGATGATCATCGAAGGCGCGGACCGCTTCGGCCTCGCCCAGCTCCATCAGCTGCGGGGCAGGGTAGGGCGCGGCACCGGCAAATCGGTTTGTCTGCTCTTGCGCGGCGAAGGCTTGAGCGAAACCAGCCGCGCGCGCCTCGCCCTGATGCGCGAAAGCAACGATGGCTTCCGCATCGCGGAGGAGGATCTGCGCCTTCGCGGCGGCGGCGAGATCCTCGGCACCCGCCAATCCGGCGAGCGCCAGTTCCGCCTCGCCAGCCCGGAGCAGATATCCGATCTGATCCCGATCGCCACGGATGACGCCCGCCTGCTGATCGACCGCGACGGCGGCCTTTCCGGTCCGCGCGGGCAGGTGGCACGCCTCTTGCTGTACCTGTTCGAGCGCGACGCGGCAGTGAACCTGCTCCGCAGCGGATGAGCAAACGGATCCTTCCCGGGACGGGGAGGGGGACCAGCCGGAGGCTGGTGGAGGGGGCTCTTAACATGGCAGCGGGCCTGAGGACCCCCTCCGTCACGCTTGCGCGTGCCACCTCCCCGTCCCGGGGAGGACCGAAGAGTCAGCGTAGCTGCACCCCATCCCGGTTGCCGCGGGGTGAGTAGCGGCAGATCAGATACTCCCAGCGTAAAGTCTTGTGCACGGCGCAGCCGACCTTGGTCGTCGTCGGCCAGATCATCTGGGTATAGTGCGAGACATCGATCCAATTGCCGCTGCTGCTGACCGCGGGAAACAGGCCCGGGCGAAACAGTCGACGCTCCTGCACCCAATTGTCCACCATCGCTTCCAGGCTGTAGCGCCCGGCTTGGCCGCGGAACAGATTCTCGGCCTGGCCGGGCCGCTCGGCGCGTGGGCTATGTTCAAGCTCCGGATAGGCGGCCAGGCGGGGGCCGTAGGAGGCGGCGGCGGCGGCCAACACGGGGTCCCATTGCAACGCTGGAACACCCGCAGCCGCCCTCACCTGATTGTGCGCGGCCAGCAGCCGCAAGCTGAAACCGCGCTGGTCCTGCGTCACGCTCGGCGCGACTCGCACGATCGGGCGCTGTGCTGGAGCCGCGGATCCGGCCAGCAATAAGGATGCAAATACAAGGCGAACGTACTTCACGGCGGCCTCCGTCAGTTCCACGGGTAAACTAACGGATGCAGTCTGACCCCTTTGTTAAGGGGTGAGAAGCCCGTGCTTCTTCTTCCCTGCGGAAATCCGCAGCGTTTCCGTCACCGTGAGCACCAGCCGCTCGTCGGCGACCCTGTCGTCGCCGATCCGCACCGCCCCCTGCTCAATAAGTCGCCGCGCCTCCTTCTTCGAGCCGGCCAGACCAAGCCCGACCAGCGCGTCCGCGATCCCGATCTCAGTCGCTTGAAGAGACGGCAGCGCTTCGCCGCCCGCGCCTTCCTCGAACGTCCGCCGGGCCGTGTCCGCCGCGCTCTCCGCCGCGTCAGCGCCGTGCAGCAGTGCGGTCGCCGTGTCGGCGAGCACCTTCTTAGCCTCGTTGATCTCCGCGCCCGCCAGGGCTTCCAGCCGGGCGATTTCGGCCAGAGGCAGATCGGTGAACAGCCGCAGGAAGCGGCCCACGTCCGCATCCTGCGTGTTCCGCCAGAACTGCCAATAATCGTAAGGGCTGAGCTGGTCCGCGTTCAGCCACACCGCCCCGCGCTCGGTCTTGCCCATCTTGCCGCCGTCCGCGGTTGTGATCAGCGGAGCGGTAAGCCCGAACACCTGGGTTCCGTCGACGCGGCGGGCGAGTTCGACGCCGTTGACGATGTTGCCCCACTGGTCCGACCCGCCGAGCTGGAGTCGGCACGCGGCGCGGCGTGACAACTCCAGGAAGTCATACCCCTGCAGGATCATGTAGTTGAATTCCAGGAACGAGAGCGATTGCTCGCGCTCCATCCTCAGGCGGACGCTGTCGAAGCTGAGCATCCGGTTGACCGAGAAATGCTGGCCGATCTCGCGCAGGAACGGGATATATTCGAGCTTATCGAGCCACTCCGCATTGTCGACCAGCACCGCATCCGTGGGCCCGTCCCCGAACGTCAGGAACCGCTCGAACACCCGGCGGATCGAGGCGATGTTGGCGTTGATCGTCTCCACCGAAAGCAGCTTGCGCGCTTCGTCCTTGAAGCTCGGATCCCCGATCTTGGAGGTGCCCCCGCCCATCAGCACGATCGGCTTGTGCCCCGCCTGCTGCAGCCGCCGCAGCAACATGATCTGCAGCAGGCTGCCGACGTGGAGCGAAGGCGCAGTCGCATCGAAGCCGATATAGGCGGGTACGATTTCCCGCGCCGCGAGCGCATCCAGCCCCGTCGCGTCCGTCATCTGATGGATGTATCCGCGCTCGTCGAGCGTGCGGAGCAGAGGGGATTGGAACGCGCTCATGACGGCGCGGTTAGCACGGGCTAAGCGCAAGGCAACAGGAGCATCCATGCCGGTCCTTCTTCCGCACCCTTCCACGCCGCGTGACGACCTGTTCCTCACCGCCGAGGCCGAGCGCTATGGAACCGAACTGCTGCTCCGCGTCGATGTGACGGGCGCGATCGAGCAGATCGTGGTGCCGGCATCCTCCGATGCGCCGACCCGGCGTGACGAACTCTGGCGACAAACCTGCTTCGAAGCCTTCGTCCGGCCCTCCCGATCGCCCGCCTATCAGGAGCTGAACCTGTCCCCCTCCGGCGATTGGGCCTACTATCATTTCGACGATCGACGGAGCGGTATGAGCAGCCCCGAAATGGGCCCGCCCGCAACCGACTTCGCGGTGGGCGCCGACAAGCTCAGCCTGCGGGCCAGCATCGACCTGGCGACCCTGCTTTCGCCCGCCGTGCCCTGGGACATAGGGCTGGCGGTCGTGCTAGAAACGATAGACGGAGCAAGGAGCTACTGGGCGCTCGCTCACCCATCGGGCGCGCCCGATTTCCACGACCCCGATTGCTTTGTTCTCCATCTGCCGCCACCAACGGCCGCATGAAAACCGGTCTCGATCGCCTCCTCACCGAACCTGATCTGCGCAAGGCCCTGCACGGCAGGCGGGTCGCCTATCTCGCTCATCCCGCCTCCGTCACGTCGGACCTGACCCACGGCCTCGACGCGCTCGCCGCACTCGGCGAGCTCAAGCTCAGCGCCGCGTTCGGTCCTCAGCATGGGCTGCGCGGCGACAAGCAGGACAATATGGTGGAGTCCGAGGATTTCACCGATCCCGTCCACGGCATCCCGGTGTTCAGTTTGTATGGCGAGGTGCGCCGTCCGACCGGCCAATCGATGGGCACCTTCGACGTGGTTCTGATCGACCTGCAGGATCTCGGCTGCCGGATCTACACCTTCATAACCACCCTGCTTTACGTGCTGGAAGCCGCCGCGCAGCACGGCAAGTCGGTTTGGGTGCTGGACCGCCCCAATCCCGCCGGCCGCCCGATCGAGGGCATGACCTTGCTGCCCGGATGGGAAAGCTTCGTCGGCGCCGGGCCGATCCCGATGCGTCACGGCCTGACGCTTGGTGAGCTTGGCCTGTGGTTCGTCGATCACTTCAAGCTCGACGTCGATTATCGCGTGATCGAGATGGAAGGCTACACGCCGGATGCCGCCCCCGGCTTCGGCTGGCCCGTCGACCGCCTTTGGATCAATCCGAGCCCCAATGCCGCCAACCTCAACATGGCCCGCGCTTATGCCGGCACCGTCATGCTGGAAGGCGCGACCTTGTCGGAAGGGCGCGGCACCACCCGGCCACTCGAGCTGTTCGGCGCCCCCGACATCCACGCCCGCGCCGTCATCGCCGAGATGCGCCGCTTCGCCCCGCCATGGCTAGCCGGCTGTCGCTTACGCGAAATCTGGTTCGAGCCGACCTTCCACAAGCACGAGGGCAAGCTGTGCAACGGCGTCCACATCCATGCCGAAGGCGCCGCCTACGACCACGGCGCCTTCAAACCCTGGCGTCTCCAGGCGCTCGCCTTCAAGGCGATCCGCCGCCTGTATCCCAACTACGATCTTTGGCGCGATTTCCCCTACGAATATGAATTCGGCAAACTCGCCATCGACGTCATCAACGGCGGTCCTGGCTTGCGAGAGTGGGTCGATGATGCGGGTGCGGAGCCGGGTGACCTCCACGCGCTGACCGCGCCGGATGAGGAGGCGTGGGTCGAGGAAGGTCGACCGTACCTGCTCTACTAGGCTCATCCGCGATTGAATTCCGCCGCTCGGCGGTGGCTTGCAACATAGGATTCGGGTCGTCAGGCCGGCCACCGGCGCCACCCTGCGTCCCGCTCTTTGAGTCGTAGAAACACCCTTCTTGAAGGGGGCCGGCTTTTGCAAGAAGTTAGCGTGCGCGGCACTTTCACCAACATCCGCAGAGGCTCGCGGTATATTTCAAGGAGTTAGTAGAAAGCCATAGCTGGGCGTGAACGCGTCGTCTGGATACATAAATGCACATATTCAGCGGGAGCCGGCAAGTTTAAGGCCGGTTCGGGCCAGCTCTTTCGGCTCCGCGTTCGCATCGCATCGTCGAGGACTGTCGAGCGTCAGCGGGTACATGGCGTCCTGCATCAAGCTCGCGAATTGGGATCAATGTTGGTAGGGCGCCATATCACTGCGGTCGGGCTCGACAGCGCAAGCGGGGCTGACTAGCCTTAGGCAATGGACCTTGCGGACTTCGTCGCGCCCTTTCCAGCCGATCGCTTCCTGGGCGAAATCTACGGCCGCGCGCCGCTCCACGTTTCAGCGGAAGGGGAGTTGGGCGAGAGGCGAGCGGCGCTGCTCTCCTGGTCGAGACTCAACCACATCCTTGCCATCCCCTCCCACTGGAGCGAGGCCAGCACTAAGGTCATCCTCAACGGCATGCCGCTTGCCGCCGATCATTATGTGGACGAGGTGGCAACGCCTGCCGGGCCGGTACGCCGCGCCGACCCGGCCAAGATCCACGCCTTCCTTGCCATGGGCGCTAGTCTCGTTGCGGATTCGGTGGAAGACGCCTCACCCGAGCTGAGGCGGGTGACTGCCATGCTGAGCGAGCGCTTCCTCGGCACCTCGGGCGCTAACGCCTATTGCTCGTTTCGCGGTGTCCAGGCCTTTCACAGCCACTGCGACTTGCACGACGTCTTCGCGGCCCATGCGGAGGGCGAAAAGGTCTGGCGCATATACGAGAACCGCGCGCCCGATCCTGTCGAACAATATCAGGGCGAGGACGCGCAGGCGCTGATCGAGCGAGCGAAGGGGAGGGTGATGATGGAGGTGCGGATGCGTCCGGGCGACCTCCTGTACATCCCTCGTGGCTTCTATCACGACGCGCTCGCCTCGTCCGAGGCTTCGCTCCACGTCACCTTCTCGCTCGCACCCCACTCCGCGCGGGTGGTCTTTCGGGTGCTCGAGGAGATGGCGATGCAGGATCCCGATTTCCGCGCCTACCTCCCCGACGGACGGTTGGCCGAGGGTCGGCTGCTTAGCGAGCGCCTCGGCTTGCTTGCCGACAAGGCGGCGATCCTGATGCGCACGCCCTTGTTCCGCAATGCCGTCCTAAACGCGCAGCTGTCGCTCGCGAAGCCCTACACCGAAGTGTCGCTACCTGCGCGTCCGGCGATGGAATTCTACATGCGCACCCAACGGCAGGCCCAAGTCGCGTTGCATGACAGCGGCACCATCCTGGCCTGGCAGGGGGGGCAGGCACCACTGGGCCTGCTCGAGGAGCCGGCGCGATGGATTTTGGGCCAAAACCTTAGCTCGATGCAGCAGCTCCTCGCCCGCTTTCCGCAATATGGCCGCCCCGCGCTCGACCGGCTCGTACACCTGCTCCGCCGCGCCGGGCTCATCGAGCCTTGCACGCCCTCCCTCCAGTAACACCCCAACTCAGCTCTTCCTGCTCAGCGTCCGCATCGCGTCATCCAGTCCGTCGAGCGTCAGCGGGTACATGCGGTCGTGCATCAGCTGGCTGATGATCTGGGTCGAGTGGTTGTACGCCCAATATTGCTCCGGGCTGGGGTTCAACCACACCGCCGCCGGGTAGGTGGTGGTCAGCCGTTGAAGCCAGACCGCGCCCGCTTCCTCGTTCATATGCTCGACCGAGCCGCCCGGATGCGTGATCTCGTATGGACTCATGGTCGCGTCGCCGACCAGCACCAGCTTGTAGTCGTGGCCGTATTTGTGGAGCACGTCCCAGGTCGGCGTCCGCTCGGTGAAGCGACGGCGATTGTCTTTCCACAGGCCTTCGTAGGGGCAATTGTGGAAGTAGAAGAATTCGAGATTCTTGAACTCGGACGTCGCGGCCGAGAACAGTTCCTCGCAGACGCGGATGTGTGGGTCCATCGATCCGCCCACGTCTAGGAAGAGCAGCAGCTTGACGGCGTTGTGCCGCTCCGGCCGCATCCGCACGTCGAGCCAGCCTTTCCGCGCCGTGCCGTCGATCGTGCCGTCCAGGTCCAGTTCCTCGGCCGCGCCCTCACGCGCGAAGCGGCGCAGGCGGCGCAGCGCGACCTTGATATTGCGGGTGCCGAGCTCCTTCGCGCTGTCGAGATTGCGGAACTCGCGCTTGTCCCACACCTTGATCGCGCGCCCGTGCTTGCCCTCGCCGCCGATCCGCACGCCCTCGGGATTGTAGCCGCCATGGCCGAAAGGCGAAGTGCCGCCCGTGCCGATCCATTTGCTCCCGCCCTGGTGGCGGCCCTGCTGCTCGGCGAGGCGCTGTTTCAGCGTTTCCATGATCTCGTCCCAGGAGCCGAGCGACTTGATCTCAGCCATCTGCTCGGGCGTGAGATAAAGCTCGGCGACCTTGCGCAGCCATTCTTCCGGAATCGCCGCCGCGTCGGTGCCGTAGCTGGTCTCAAGGCCCTTGAAGACCTTGCCGAACACCTGGTCGAACCGGTCGAGCAGGCTCTCGTCCTTCACGAACGTCGCCCTCGCGAGATAATAGAAATCCTCCGGCCGCGCCCCGATCACCGCCGCGTCCAGCGCCTCCAGCAATGTGAGATGCTCCTTGAGGCTCGCCTGGATACCGGCCGCGCGGAGCTCGTCTACGAAGGAAAAGAACATACGCCGTCCACGGCGGCGCTGTTACCGCCAACCGCCCGCTTCCATCAAGGCGAGGATGAACACGCCGTAGAAGATCGTCGGGGCGGCAACCAGCGCGAGCAGGATGTTGGCGGCCACGGTCTTGCCGTGTCTCCCGAGCTGATAGCCGAGCCAGGTGACGCCCGCCGTGATTGCCAGGGTGCTGAGGTGGAGCGGGAGAGTCGAGCCGTAGGCCTGATCCATCGAGTCGGTGAAGAGGAGGATGACCTGCCTGAAGCAGCCGAGCGCGCAGATCGCCAGCAGAATGCGGTGAGCATCATTCCGGCATTGTAACAAAGGCGCGGAACGGGCGCAAAGGAAGTGAATTCTACCCGCCCCGCCGCGTCATGAACGCCAGCCGTTCGAACAGCATAACATCCTGCTCATTCTTGAGCAAAGCGCCGTGGAGCGGCGGGATCGCCTTGTGCGGGTCGCGCGATTGCAGGACCTCCAGCGGCATGTCCTCGTGGAGGAGGAGCTTGAGCCAGTCGATCAGCTCGCTGGTGGAAGGCTTCTTCTTGAGCCCCGGCACGTCCCGCACCTCGTAGAAGATGTCCATCGCCTTGGAGACCAGCATCTTCTGGATGCCCGGGAAGTGGACGTCGATGATCGACTGCATCGTCTCGCGATCGGGGAACTTGATGTAGTGGAAGAAGCAGCGGCGCAGAAACGCGTCGGGCAGCTCCTTTTCGTTGTTGGAGGTGATGACGACGATCGGCCGCTCGGCGGCGCGGACGGTCTGCTTGGTCTCGTAGACGTGGAATTCCATCCGATCGAGCTCCTGGAGGAGGTCGTTCGGGAACTCGATATCGGCCTTGTCGATCTCGTCGATCAGCAGCACCGGGAACTCGGGCGCGGTGAACGCTTCCCACAGCTTGCCCCGGCGGATGTAGTTGCCGATGTCGTGCACCCGCGCATCGCCGAGCTGCCCGTCGCGAAGCCGAGCAACCGCGTCATATTCGTAGAGGCCCTGCTGGGCCTTGGTTGTGGACTTGATGTTCCACTCGATCAGCGGCGCGCCGACCGCGCGGGCAATCTCATGCGCAAGCACCGTCTTGCCGGTGCCCGGTTCGCCCTTGACGAGCAAAGGCCGGCGCAAGGTCACGGCCGCGTTCACCGCGACCTTGAGGTCTGGCGTAGCGACGTAATTTTCCGTGCCCTCGAAACGCATTCCGTCCTCCGCTGCGGTGGAGGCGCGGGATAGGGGAGGGGTCGCCAGGGCGCAAGCAGGCCGCCTTTGCCCGCGAGCCGGAGGGAGGCCGCAGGGCCTTAGTCCATCGCAGCCCGGGCCTGTTGGCGCGCTTCGAGCAAGTCCCAAAGGCAACGATGCTGGGTTGCGACCTGCGTCGCTCCGAACAGCGTCGCGCGCTCGACCGACGGGGACGTGGCTACTGCGTCGGCAAGGGCCTGTACGGCCGCGCCCTCGCCCAGCACATAACGTGGCGGCGCAATTCCGAATCGCTGGGCGGCAGCATCCAGCACGAACCGGATCTGCGCCCAATCGAGCACGATGCCGAGCGCCGCGCCGAGCGCACAGCCGCGCCGTTCCGACTGCGCCAGCATCTCGATCGCATGGCGCTGCGCGCGCACCGCATTCTCGCTCTCGACCGAACCCGCCGTGCTCGGGATCGGGCCACCGGCCGCGACTAGCCTGGCGAGCACGTTGCGCTCGACCGCGAACCGCTCGAGCGCGACCTTGAACCAGGCGCGTTCCTCCGGCTGCAGGCAGCGGTCGGCGGCGAAATCGACCGCGCAAGGCTGCCGACCGTAGAGGATACACAGGAAATGGACGACGTCCGACAGGTTGCGCGCGGCATCAGGGCCGCTCAGCAGGGCCGCGCTGGTGCGGTAGGGGTGGCCGGCGCTGCCCGATTCGGAAACGGAGGCGAGCAGCATGGTGCCGACGCGGGCGATACCTGCTTGCCCGATCGATGCTGAAGCCATGCCCGAACCCTCCCTGGCGCCCCAAAGAAGCGCGCTTAGTGGGCTCACCTATATCAATCCCGTAAAAACGAGGTTTACGGCCGCTTACCCGCGTGGGCGAAAGAGCTATTCGTCCAGCGCGAAGTCCACCCGCACCCGCACCTCGGTGGTGTTGATCCCGGCGTTGAACGGGGCGCCCTCCTCTGGCGGAGGCGGGGCAGAGACCTGTACAGCTGTAGCGTCCATCGCCATGCCCCGGCCATAGCGCCCGGGAATTGCGTGTTCGCCGCCGTCATAGATGCCGATCACGCGGGTCACCTTTAGCCCCGCCGCGCCGGCATAGGTGTCGGCGCGCGCACGCGCGGCCCGATAGGCGGAAGCATAGGCCGATCGGCTCGACCCCTCACGATCCGATACGCGCAGGTCGGGGCCGGACAGCACGTTGGCGCCGGCATCGGTGACGGAGGCGACGGCTTCACCGACCCTGTCCATGGCCCTGAGCTTCACCTCGACGATGTTGTCGGCCCGGAAACGGCCGCGCTCCTTGCCGTAGTCGATCCGTTGCAGGCTGAGGTTGCGGGTCTGCAGGTCGTCCGGCTTGACGCCCAGGCCTGCCAACGCTCTGCTAACCCGATCCATCTTCTCGCGATTGGCGCGGCTCGCCTCAGCGGCGCTGGCCGCGATCGATTGGACGCCGAGTTGAAGCCGCGCTTCATCCGGACGGCTGTCGGCCCGGCCCGTCGCGGTTACCGTCAGCAGGGTCTCGTTGCCCTTCACGCCGCGCGGATCGGGAGCCGCGGGCTGGCAGGCAGAGAGGGACATGAGCACGAATGTAACAAGGGTCAGGCGCATACCGGATTTCCTTCCGGCTCCCATGATATAGTGTCTCAAGGCAGCGTCAACGGCGGCGCTGCGATCAGATCAGCCCGAGCGCGCGCAAGCTGCTGTGTCCGCTTGACCCGACGATGATGTGATCGTGCACGCTGATGCCCAGCGGCCGCCCGGCCTCGATCAGGTTGCGGGTCAGGCGGATGTCCTGCTGGCTGGGCGTCGGATCGCCGCTCGGATGATTGTGGACCAGGATCAGCGCCACGGCCTGCAGCTCCAGCGCGCGGCGGATCACCTCGCGGATGTAGATGGCGGCTTCGTCGACCGAGCCTTCGGAGACGGGCTCGTTGCGGATCAGCATGTTTTTGGAATTGAGGTAGAGCACACGCACCCGCTCGACCGGCTGGTGCGCCATGTCGGCGTGGAGGTAATCGAGCAGGGCCTGCCAGCTGCCCAGCACCGGGCGCCCGGCGATCCCCGCCTCCAGCAGCCGAAGCGCCGCCGCTTGCGCGATCTTGATCGCCGCTGCCGCGCCCTCGCTGATCTCGCCGATCCTGGAGATGGCCGGCCCGTCCGCCGTCAGCAGAGCGCCGAAGCCGCCGAATTCGTGGATCAGCTTCTTGGCCAATGGCTTGGTGTCGCGGCGGGGGAGGGCGAGGCCGAGCAGATATTCGATCAGCTCATGATCGAGCAAGGCATCCGGCCCGCCCTCGAACAGCCGTTGCCGAAGCCGCGCCCGATGCCCGCTGCCGTCGAGGGGAAGGTCCGCCATGGTCGCGGATTAAAGCCCGCCCGCAGGCCCAGGCCAAGAGGCAAAGCCGCAACTTTGGCAGATTTGCGGAAGGCTGAGGTTCGGCGTCGCTCCGGCGAAGATCCGCCATGGGCGGAACGCCGGGATCTTCGGACAGGTCAGAACCGGAGTTTCCTGCGGCGCAGCCTAATCGATGAACGCGCCTGACCGCTGTGGTTCGAGGTGCAGGTAGCGCTGATTGAAGTCACCCACGTCGCGCATCCGCCGCCAGTCCGGAAAGCGAATGCGGCGCTTGTCGCGCACGATGAAGCCTTCGCCCTCAAGCGCCATGATCGTCCGGTTGACGTGGACGGGCGTGAGGCCAAGCGTATCTGCAAGCTGCTCCTGAGTCATGGGAAGGTCGTATCCATTCTCGTCAGCCAAACCTTGTGCTTCGAGCCGTATCGCGAACTCGCAAAGGACATGGGCCAGGCGCGCGCGCGCGTCGCGGCGTCCGATGTTTAAGACCCACTCGCGGAAGATCGAGGCTTCCACCAATATAGCCACGAGGATGGCATGGCCGATCGAGGCTCGGCTCCGGGCCAGCTTCTGCAATTCGGTGCGAGAGATAAAGGCAAGCTCCGCCCGCGTGAGCGTTTGGACATTGTGATCCGCCACGTCGAGAAAGAGTTGCTGAAAGTCGAGAGCCTCACCGGGGATGTGAATCGCTACGATCTGGCGACTGCCATCGCCGGTGAGCTTCTGACGATATGCAAATCCTGAGACCAGCACGGCACACACTTCGGGCGCATCACCCTCGCGAATGGTGTAGCTTTGCGCCTCGAGCGTCCTCAGCGTGTATGGGAGCGCCAGAATGGCCTGCCGATCTTCCTCGTCCAGGCGAGAATGGGTTTCGAGCTTCCGCAGCAAGAGATCGAGCGGATTGGAGGTAGAGGTCACGAAGGTCTCCCACGCGTCAGACAGGGCGGGAGCACGAAGCATCTCTCGGTCGCCTCCGCCCGAGAGCTTGGAAAACGATAGACAGCACCTAACACATTTTCCGGCAGCCGCCTTAACAAATGACAGATTCCGAAAGAAAACATAGATTTAGTCCACGTAGTCTGTCATGAGATCAACATCGCCGAGCGGGCTTGGGCCTTTGCGACTGAGAGACCACCGCGCTCCCGCCCAGACGTGTGGAGCAGATATGTCCCTCTACTATTTCCACCTGCGAGACGGCGTCGACATCCTCCTCGATCCCGAGGGTCGCGAACTGGCAAATCGTGGATCGATTCCTGAGGCGGCGTTGAAGGAGGCCCGCTCGATCATCGGCCACGACGCCGTGAGCGGGCGCATCCTGCTGGACCAGCACATCGACGTGGAGGACGAGTTCCGAAACATCCTGCACACATTGCATTTCGCCGATGCGGTCGAGATCGTCCGGCCATAGCGCTGACGACCCGCGGCTGCTCATGGCTCCCGCAGCAACCATTCGCCAAGAGGATCGGTCGCAGGGGTCCGGTGGGCCGGCGGATATCACGCCATCAGCTTCGATTAAGCTTGACGGCTGCCATAGGCGGAGCGGCAAATGTCCGGCGGATCATGACGGGTGCGGAACGCTGCTCCGGAGTGTCGGTTGAAGATGTGATGAGTTCCAGCATGGTGCGTATGGCCAGATCAGTTTTGCCGGCCGGCGCCTGATGGACGCGGTGACGGACGAGGTCGGGATCGCCCAGTCGCGGCCGCGCGAGCGGAGGTTCCGGCGACGGCTTGGCTGGTTCCTGCTGGGACTCGTCCTCCTGATCGCCCTCACGATCGCCGTGGCCTGGCTGCTGCGCCTGCACATCGCCAATGACTACATCCAGCGCGAGCTCGACCGGCGCGGGGTCAAGGCGACTTACCGCGTCACCCGGATCGGCGTTCAGAAGCAGCGGCTGGAGGATGTCGTCCTCGGCGATCCTCGCAATCCCGATCTCACCGCGCGCTGGGTGGAGGTCGAGGTGGCGCTCGGGCTTCGACAGACCCGGATCAGCAAGATCACGGCGCGCGGCGTGCGCCTGCGCGGACGCATCGAGGGCGGCAAGCTTCGGCTGGGCGAGGTCGACAAGCTGCTGCCACCCCCCACCGGCCGGCCGTTCCGCCTGCCCAACCAGCGCGTCGATGTCGCGGACATGCAGGTGCGGCTCGACACGCCGGCGGGCAGGGTGGGGCTGGCGGTCGTCGGTTCTGGCAACCTGGCCTACAGCTTCGAGGGCCGGATCGCGGCCTTCGCGCCGCGCCTGCAAGCCGGCGGCTGCCGGGCCGAGGGGCCGCGCGCCAGTTTCGCCGTGCGCACCAAGGATGAGGAGCCGAGCCTGGCCGGACCAGTCGGAGCCGCGCGTGTGCGGTGCGCCGACGCCTCGTTCGTACGTCCACAGATCGCGCTTCGAACCACCTTGACGCGAGGGCTGGACGGCTGGCGGGGCGATGCCGGCCTGAAGCTCGCTTCCCTGAGCGCGGGCGGGAATGGCGCTCAGTCGATCGCCGGCCAGCTTACGTTCAATGGCGATGCGGGGGAGACGAGGGGGTCCCTCGATCTGGCCGGCGCTGGAGCGGCGTTCGGCACGTTCCGGGCGGCGAACCCCCGCTTGGCCGGCCGCTACGTGGTTTCGCCCAGCAACGGAAGCGTGTCGCTCCTCGCCGATGTTCGCGCCGGCGGAATGGACGCGAGCCGAACGTCGGCCCTGGTCTCGGCGGCTCAGCTGCTGGGGTCCGCGGGCGGCACCCCGGTCGAGCCGGTCGGGGACGCGCTGGCAGGGGCCGTGCTGAGGGCAGGGCGGTCTTTCGACGCGGCGGCCTCGTTGAGGTACGTGCGCGGGCGCGGCTTTCAGGCAATCCGCTTCGACCGTGTCCGGCTCGCCAGCCGCAGTGGCGCTCGGCTCGCGCTGGGCGGCGGCAAGGGCTTTACTTATTCCTGGCCGGGCGGACGCGCCCAGATAGACGGCAGCTTCACCCTGGCCGGCGGCGGCCTGCCGGCAACGCAGTTCAGCTTGAGGCAGGCGGCGCCGGGCGCGCCGATCTCCGGCCAGGCGCGGATCGCGCCGATGCAGGTCGCGGGCGCGCGTCTGGAACCGGCGCCGATCCGGTTCGGTGCTGCACCCGGCGGAGGCACGCGGATCGACACACGCGCCTTGATCAGCGGTCCGTTCAACGACGGCCGGGTGGAAGAGCTTGCCTTGCCAATCCGCGGGCGCTTCGGCGCGGGCGGCTTCGCTTTCGGCGAGGCCTGCACGACCGTGTCGTTCCGCTCGGTTCAGGCGGCCGGCCTGCGGCTTGGGGCCACCACGCTCCCGCTTTGCCCGACCGGCCGGGCGCTTGTCTCCCGCAGCCCGGGCGGCACGCTGCAGGCCGGCGCCACCATTCGCGCGCCGCGCCTGAACGGCCGGCTGGGCGAGTCCCCGATCAGCTTCGCCGCCTCCCGGGCCCGCTTCGACCTGGCCGGACCCGGTTTCTCCAGCTCCGACGTGGCGATCCGGCTCGGCCGCGCCGAGGGGGTGCAACGGCTCGACCTCGCCAGCTTATCCGGCACCTTCAACAAGCGGGGCGTGATCGGTCGCTTCGGCGGCGGCAGCGGCAAGATCGCCAACGTGCCGCTGTTGCTCGGCGCAGCCCAGGGGCGATGGAGCGTGCAGGGCGGCGACCTCGTCGTGCAGGGCGGCATGACGGTTGCGGACGAAGCTGATCCGCCCCGCTTCTTCCCGCTCGCCACCAGCGACTTTCGCCTCAGCCTGGTCGACAGCCGGATCGAGGCGACCGGATGGCTGAACGATCCGGAAACCGCGACGCGTGTGACCCAGGCCCGTATCGTTCACAACCTTCGCACCGGGGCCGGCAACGCCGTGCTCGACGTGCCCGGCATCCGGTTCGATCCGGGCTACCAGCCCGATCAGCTGACCCGGCTCACCACCGGTGTCGTCGCGCTTGTGAACGGCACCGTGACGGGGCGCGGCCAGATCAACTGGAGCCCGGAGGGGACGACCAGCACCGGCTCCTTCTCGACTCAAAAGATGGACCTCGCCGCGCCGTTCGGGCCGGTGAGCGGCCTCACGACCAATGTGAACTTCACCGACCTGCTCGGCCTTGTCACCGCGCCGGGCCAGGAGGCGCAAATCGGCCGCATCCAGGCCGGCATCGACGTGTTCGACGGGCGCGTGCGCTACCAGCTCCTGCCCGGCCAGCGGGTGCGGGTGGAGGCCGGGCGCTGGCCCTTCGCCGGCGGCCAGCTCGATCTCCAGGAAACGGTGCTTGATTTCAGCCGCGAGACGAACAAGCGACTGGTCTTCCAGGTTACGGGCCTCGACGCCGCCCGCTTCGTCCAGCAGATGGAATTTTCCAATATCTCGGCGACAGGCATCCTCGACGGCACCATTCCCATGGAATTCAACCAGACCGGCGGCCGCATCGTCGCGGGACGGCTGGTCGCCCGGCCGGAGGGCGGTACCGTCTCCTATATCGGCGAACTCACCGACCGGCAGCTCGGCGTGTACGGCAAGCTCGCCTTCGACGCGCTTAAATCGCTGCGTTACTCCAAGTTCACGATCAATCTGGATGGATCGCTGGAAGGCGAGTTCCTGGCCGGGATCGAGCTGGACGGCGTCGCGCGCAACGCCCCGACACCGTCCGGCTCAGGCTTCTCTGGGGCGGTGGTCGGCCGCGTCCTGGGGCAGATCGCCAAGATCCCGTTCGAGTTCAACATCCAGGTGCGCGGGCCCTTCCGAGCGCTCATGGCGACGACGCGCTCGTTCCAGGATCCGAGCCAACTGATCCAGCCGGTCCTGCCCGAACAGCTTCGCGACCTGCCCACCACCGTCACCGTTCAGCCGGAAGAAAGCGAGAAAGTGCAATGAAGGATGCGATACTGACGAGAGAAGGCCTTGCTCGGCTGATGCTCGGCGCGGTTGCTCTGTCGCTGGGCGGATGCGTCCAGGTGAGCGCGCCCGACAAGCCGATCGAGATCAACCTCAACATCAATATCAGGCAGGAGGTTGTTGTGCGTCTTCAACAGGATGTGCGAGAACTGATCCAGAAGAATCCGGGGGTTTTCTAAGCTATGTCACGCCGTCTCGCCTTCATCCTCGCCGCCGCGATCGCCACCGGCGCGCTCGCCGCCGGCACCGGCTATGCGATGCTCCAGGCGGATGCCGCCGCGTCGTTGCGCGCTTCCGGCAAGGCAGGGGAGCAGGCCGACGGCTATCTCGGCGTCGTCGAGGGTGGCGGCGACGTCCGTGCTCAGGTCGAGGCGGTCAACATCAAGCGCCGTGCTTACTACACCGACTTGGCCGCCAAGCGCGGCGCCAAGATCGAGGAAGTCGCCGCCACGACGGCCTGCGAGCTGTTCCGGAGCAAGGTCGCTCCAGGGCAGTTTTACCGCGGCACCGACGGGCAGTGGCGCCAGCGTGGCGCCGGTCCGGTTCCGCTGCCGGCATATTGCGGGTAACCTCAAATCCTTCCCGGGACGGGGAGGGGGACCATGCGTAGCATGATGGAGGTGGCCCTTCAGCGGCAGTGCGGGTAGGGACCCCCCTCCACCAAGCCGCTTCGCGCCGCGGTCCCTCTCCCCGTCTCGGGGAGGACCTAAGTGTTGTTGACTTGGCTCCACCCTCTTCCTAAAGAACCCGCGCCTTGGCGGGGTCGTTCGCCGGCATGTTCCACGCCCGCTTGAGAAGTGCTTCTGACGGCGCTTCGCTTTGGGAGAACGACATGGCGGAAGATGGCCTCGGGCAGGACCCTCAGCTCTCCGAGGATGCACGGCTGGACGCGCTCGATCGGCGCATCCGTGCGGCGCAGGCCGACGAAGCGCAGCGGACCGGCCAGGCGCGGCCCCGAGCGGATGCCAACGAGCAGCTCGGCAACCGCGTCCTGTCCTATCTGATCGGGGGCCTTGCCGGCGGAGCGCTCATCGGCTGGGTCCTTGACCGCCTGCTGGGCACCTCGCCCCTGCTCCTGATCTCGCTGCTGATCCTCGGAACGGTCGGCGGGTTCTGGAACATCATCAAGCTTTCCACCCGGCGCCCGGATTAATCATCTCGGGCGCTTGAGTTATGGGCCGGCAACGCCGGCTGGATGAGGAACGAAGTGGCGGCCGAAGAGGGTAAAATCGACCCGATGCACCAGTTCGAGGTGCAGACGATCCTTCCGGGCTTCGAGATCGGCGGTCACGAGATCGCCTTCACGAACAGCGCCTTGTGGATGCTCGTCACGCTCGGCGCGCTCTGGCTGTTCATGC
>DASVTN010000094.1:0-78010 GCA_036387555.1 Allosphingosinicella sp.
GTTGAACGAATGGATTCCCGCCTATATAGGCTCGTCGCTTCGGCGCCCGGAGACGTGGGTGAGTGGCTGAAACCAGCGGTTTGCTAAACCGCCGTAGGGGGATTACTCCTACCGAGGGTTCGAATCCCTCCGTCTCCGCCAGCGCCCTTATTCGCCGGCGTTCGCCCGCATCCGGTCGGGAGGTTCGAGGGAGCGGCGCATGGCCGCGCCGCGGCCGTGAAGGGCGAACGGCCTTTCGACGGTGTCTCAGGCCCGTCCCCCCGTCGGCGAACCGGCGCTCAGCTCGATCTGGCGAAGGTAGCTCGGGTCGAACTCGGCCAGGGCCCGGAGCCGCTGGATGTCGAGGATCGTCACCTTGCGCCCGGCGGTCCCGACGAGGGCGTCGGCGCGAAGACAATGCATCGTGCGGTTGATATGGACCGGGGTGAGCCCGAGCGTGTCCGCGATCACCTCCTGCGTCAGCGGCAATTCGAAATCGCCGCCATCCGGGCCCGATGAGGTACGGGTATGCAATTCGCAGAGCAGGTGCGCCAGGCGCTGCCGCGCGGACCGGCGGCCGAGCCCTACCGCCCACTGGGTGAGGACCGCATTTTCTCCGAGCGCGAGCCAGGTGAAGGCGCGCCCGACTCCGGGATGTTCGCTCGCCAGGGCAAGGGCCAGGGCGCGCGGGCGCGGCAGGCACAGCACGGCGGTGTCGGTGGCGGCGCGCACTCCGCAGTCCGCTCGCGGGAAAAGGAAATTGTCGAGGTTGCACACGTCCCCGGGAACGAGAAGCGTCGGGATCTGGCGGGTGCCGCTGCCGGTCGTGACGAATCTGTCCGCCCAGCCGGCGGACATGAAGTACAGATTGTCCGGGACGCTTCCCTCCGCGATCAGCTCTTCACCGGGTTCGAGCGATCGTTGGCCCAGATGAACCTTCAACAAGGCCGCGCGCTCGCCGTCCGACACGAAGCCCGATCTCGCCAGGCGGGTGTCGGCGAGCGTATGCGAGCGATAGGGACTGTCCGGCGGGCGGGGAACGTGGATTCGCGGCCGGCGCCGTGACCGGCGGGCGAGGCCGGTTCCGCCTCCGCCCATCGCGTCGAGTCGCTCCCCTGCATGCCTCGACCTTGCCCACCCGGCGTCCGGTACAGCCCGAAACCGGGCGCCAGTGAAGGGGGTTCGGGGGAGATCGGTACGGTAGCGCACACGGATTCGGGCCGTTCGCCTGGAATGGTCAGGATCGGCGGCCTGCACGGCGGATTGCGGCCCACAGCGTCAGCGCCCCTTTTGTCCAATTCAGCCTGACGCTCCGGGGCCTTTTCCGAACGGTCCGATCAATTGGCGGTAGCGTGCTTCCATGAACCCGTAGGATTCGCCCGCCATGGACTCGAGCCGGGCCCGGTCCCGAACGACGATCCGGCTCCGGTGGCTCCGGATCGCGCCCTCCCCTTCCAGGATGTGAAGCGCCTCGGTGACGGAGGCACGCCGGACCCCCAGCGTCTCTCCGATGAAATGATGGGTGAGCGCGATCTCATCGCCCTCGAGGCGGTCGTGGCACATGAGCAGCCACCGGGCGAGGCGCCGCTCGGTCGGGTCCCGGAGGTTGGAGGCCGCCGCGCAGGAAAACTGAATGGAAAACAGCAGCACGTAGCGCAGGCAGAGCGAGGCGATCCCCGGACGGGCCGCGAAAGCCTCGAGGAAGATATCCGTGTCGATGCGCAGCGCGCTCCCCCCACCGACCTGCACCACCGCCCGGTGGGGCGCCTCGCGCGCCCCGAGCAGCGCCGGCCAGCCCACCATGCCGCAGATGCCGATCACACCGGTCTCGACCGTTGCTCCGCCGGGGAATACTTGCGAGACGGATACGACGGCGGCCTCAGGAAAACAGACTCCGTCGATCGGTTGTCCGCAACTGACGATTTCTTCTCCCTCGTCCAGCGACACCCTTGTGAGGTGTGGCCGAAGCGTCTCATAATCCTCGGCGGCGAGTGAGTGGATCAGAATGTTCCTGCTGGGATTCAGGTTGAGTTGAAGCACCGCTCGCCCTTCGAGTTATTTTTTATAGCGTTGATTCTAATCTTTATCCGTTTGCGCGCCGCGATTTCCTTACCTCGGTTAAGCAGAACTGTACGCGGCCGTACCCGATGCTGCTCCGAGCCTTGCGGCGGGAACGGCGATCCTGCCAATGTATCTGCCTGCTGAATCCAGTGGAAGCACATCGGGGGCGAGAGGGATGTTTGACACAAGAAGCGCCCGCGCGCGAGGCCGCAAGGCCCCGGCCGCGTCGTCCTTCCGCATTGGCTCTCGGAGACGGCTGACCGGCGCGGGCGCGATGACGGCCGCCTCTCGCACCCTTCGGATCGATCGAAGCGGCGTCGACGGCGCCGGAATTCCATCATGACGACCCGGCTCCTGATAGCCTATTCGGTCGTTGCGCTCATAATGGTGGCGCTCGCAGTTGCGGCCGCTCGAGCGTCGGCACGTCGCCGCCGCAGGCGCCCCTCCCGGGATCATCTTCGAGTCGACCTTTTCGCCGGGGACGGCACGCGATCGAAGGCGGGAGACACCGACGACAGCCCAGCGGAGCCGACCGCCGCTTCCTAGAGCGCCGGACGTCAAATTTGCATCGTCATCCCGGACTTTATCCGGGATCCACCTTCTTGCCCGCCCCACGAAAGCGAGGTGGATGCCGGATCAAGTCCGGCATGACGAGGTGGTGCGGATTTAGCGCCCGATACAGCCTAGTCCCCTTCCCCGCGGCCGTTGCACCCGACGAGCGCTCCCGGCCGCGTTCATCGCGGCGGCGTGGTCAGGCTCGCCGGGAGCGTGGACGGGTCGGCGAAGTCGATCGACCGGGCTGGAACGCCCGGCGCGCGCGGCGCCGGCCGCCTGGGCGGAACGCCGGCGGCGGGAGAAGCGGCCGGCCTAGCGCCAAAGGGTGACTGGACCGGGCGGGCCGCGGTGGTCGCGGCCGGCCCGGTGGATCCGAACGCCTCGAACGCGAGGCGCTCGTCCATTCCATTGCGGACGATGATGACATGGTCGGAGCCGACCTGTTTGAGGACGAGGCCGGGAGCGATGTCTTCGCCGACGCCGAAGCTTCGCTGGGGCCCCCCGGATTGCCCGATGATCGCGGATCCGCCGCCCGTTCGCCCATCCCGACGGAGCCCGTGGAGCGTCAAGCCGGTCGCGGCGATCGGCGCCGCGGCGGCGGAGGCGGCGGTGAAGAAGGGATCGAAGCTTCCAAGGCGCGCCGCCGGCGCAAGCCGCGGCGGCGGGGCGGCCCGATCCGGCCGGCTGTCGAGCGGGGTGACGATCACGCTCAGGAGCGTCGCGCACTGATAGGCGATGAGCGCGCCCAGGGCGAGTTCGGTGGCGCGCGCGAGGTAGAGCCCGGGATGGCGATCGAGGTGGCGCAAAAGCCGCCCGGCCGACTGCCGGAGCAGCGGCAGGGAAGGTGAGAAACGATTGCGCGGCCGCTGGTCCGGCAGCAGCTGGGACGGCGGATCCAAAAGGCCCGGCCTCCGGGCCGGGAGCGCGATCGCGCCGGTCTCGGAAGCCTGGGTCACAGGAAGAAGTCGTACAGGAGCTTGAGGTTGAGCCCGATGATGACGAACGAGATCGCCCAGGCCGCGCCGGTCAGCCACGCCGGGTTGACGAGGGCGCCCATCTTCGTCCGGTCGCTGGTGAACTTGACGAGCGGCACGATCGCGAACGGAAGCTGGAGGCTGAGGATCACCTGGCTGAGCACGAGCAGCTTGGCGGTGCCGCTGGCCCCGTAGAATATCGCCACGGCGGCGGCCGGGACGATCGCCGCCAGCCTGGTGATCAGGCGCCGGAGCCATGCCGGCAGCCGGATGTCGAGGAAACCCTCCATGACGATCTGGCCGGCCAGGGTCGCGGTGATGGTGGAGTTCTGCCCCGAAGCGAGCAGCGCGACCGCGAACACGGTGCTTGCGAAGCCCACTCCGAGCATCGGCGCGAGCATCCGGTGCGCATCCTGTATCTCGGCGACTTCGGTCCTGCCGGCCGCGTGGAACGTGGAGGCGGCGAGGATCAGGATGGAGGCGTTGATGAACAGCGCGAAGCCGAGCGCGATGCTGCTGTCGATCGTGGCGAAGCGCACCGCCTCCCGCTTCCCCTCCTCGGAGCGCTCGAACCGGCGGGTCTGAACGATCGAGGAGTGGAGGTAGAGATTGTGGGGCATGACGGTGGCGCCGATGATTCCGATGGCGATGAACAGCATCGCCGGGTTGGTGATCACCTCGGTGCGGGGAACGAAGCCGGAGGCGATCTCCGCTATCGCGGGCTGGGCGAGGGCGAGCTCCACGGCGAAGCAGCCCGCGATGATCGCCAGCAGCGCGATGACGAAGGCCTCGAGCCGCCGGAAGCCGCGCCGCTGCAGCATCAGGATGAGGAAGACGTCGAGCGCCGTCAGGAACACGCCGTAGACGAGCGGAATGCCGAACAGCAGCTGGAGGGCGATCGCGGTCCCGATCACTTCGGCGAGGTCGGTGGCGATGATCGCGAGCTCGCAGAGCAGCCACAGCATGTAGCGGACCGGGCGGCTGTAATGGGCCCGGCAGGCCTGGGCGAGGTCGAGGCCGGTGACGATCCCGAGCTTCGCGGCCAGCGACTGGAGCAGCATCGCCATCAGGTTGGACAGCAGGATGACGGAGAGGAGAGTGTAGCCGAAGGCGGAGCCGCCGGCGATCCCGGTCGCCCAATTGCCCGGGTCCATGTAGCCGACCGCGACGAGATAGCCGGGCCCGGCGAAGGCTCCCAGCTTCCTCCACCAGCGGGCGCCGGAGGCGGGGATCGCGATCGACCGATACACTTCCGGGAGGCTCGGCCGGAGCGCCGGGCCTCCCGTTTCGAAGGAGTCGATGGCGGCGACGGCGGCCGCCGGCGGTGGCGTCATGCGCGTCTAACCCCCATGTGCCGCCGGTCAGCCGGCGGTGCTGGTCCTGATCGTGCCGTTCACGCCCACCGGGAAGAAACCGCCTTCGATCGCCGCGGCCGCCGTCAGGAAGACGATGTTGAGCACGTCGCCGGGACTGCGGCTGTAGGCGAGTCCGTTGGCATCGGAGGGGACGATGTTCGACTGATTGCCGCGCGGCGCGACCCCCTGGTCCTTGTCGGTGGGATCGTCGAGGCTGTCGCGGGCGTCGGAGATCTTCTCGGTCGCGGTGATCAGGGCCGGAGTCTGGATCCCCTTGGTATAAAGCTCCGCACGGATGAGGCCGGCATGATAGGCCTCGGCCGCGAGGATCCCGGCGGCGGCCTCGAGAAAGGTCTTGCTCGTGATCAGTGGCGAGGCGCCCTTGTAGGCCGTCACTCCGACATCCTCGAAGATGTAGGCGCCGAGCAGGAAATTCTCGTCCGAGGCGTAAGGGTCGAAGGTCTGGCCGGCCGTAATGAGCCCCGCCGCCCGGGCCGCGGCGCTGAACGCCCCGCCCGCCGAGATGTCCAGCGTGGGCTGGGCCACCGCCGTCGCGCCGATCGCCTGGCGCAGGAAAGCGACATGGGCGCGTTCGTCCATCGCGATCTCGCGCGCCTCGAGCTCGATCCGGGAATCGGTGAACGTCACCTTGCGGCCGCCGATGACCTGGCCGCGGGTTCCGGTGCCGCCGAGCATGCTCTCCGGCAACGGCGTCCCGAAGGCGGCGAAGGCGTAGAACTGCGCCTCGAGATATTCGAGGTTCAGCGCGAAATTGAGGATGTCGCCGTCGGTGAGGGCGCCGGTCGGCGGCGGCGGGGGCGTGGACGTCGGCGGGGGCGGCGGAGCCGGCGGGTTCGAATCGTCGCCGTCCCCGAAGCAGCCGCTGAGCAAGGTCGCCCCGGCCGCCGCCATGGCGGCGGAGCTGCCGCTCCGAAGGAACGCGCGGCGTTCCTCCCGCCGCTTGTCGCAGGCGTCCAGGACTTCAAGCAGCTTGTCGTTATTGTCGGTCATGTCGGCCTCCCGTGCCTGATTCTGTTCGCGAAGCTCAGCTGGCCGAGCTCATCCTGATCGTGCCGTTCACCCCGTTGGGGAAGAAGCCGCCCTGCGACGTCGCCGCCGCCGTCAGGTAGACGATGTTGAGCACGTCGGCGGCGCTTCGGCTGAAGGCGAGGCCGTTGCCGTCGAAGGGCCCGATGTTCGCCGCATTGTCGCGCGGCGCGATGCCCTGATCCTTGTCGGAGGGATCGTCGAGGCTGTCGCGGGCATCTGAGATCCGTTCCGTCGCATTAATCAGCGTCGGCGCCTGGATGCCCTTCTGGTAGAGCGTCGTCCGGATGAGGGCCGCATGATAGGCCTCGACCGCCAGGATGCCGGCGGCCGCCTCCAGGAAAGTCTTGTTGTTGATCAGCGGCGCGGCGCCCTTGTAGGCGGTCACTCCGACGTCCTCGAAGATGAAGGCGCCCAGCAGGAAGTTCTCGTCGCTGGCATAGGGATCGAAGGACTGGCCGGCGCCGATCAGCCCGGCGGCGCGGGCGGCGGCCGAGAAGGCGCCGTCCGGATCGGAGCTTATGTCGATGGCCGGCTGGGCCACCGCGGCGCCGCCGAGCGCGCCCCGCAGGAATTCGACGTGGGCGCGCTCGTCGGCGGCGATCTCCGCTGCATATTGCGAAACCTTGGTGTCTGTGAAGTTCACCTTGCGTCCGCCGCGGACCGAGCCCTGGGTTCCGGTGCCGGAAAGGATGTTCTGCGGAAGGCCCGTGCCGAAGAAGGCGAAATAATAGAATTGCGCCTCCAGATATTCGAGATTGAGGGCGAAATTGAGGATGTCCGGGTCGGTCGGCGCGGACTGGGCGTGGAGCGGTCTTCCGTCCAGGGTCAGGATCAGAGGCGCCGCCACCGCCGCCGTCGCCGCCATCTTGAAGAACGAGCGCCGGTCGTTGCGCCGCTTCTCCCGCGCCTCCATGACCTCAATGAGCTTTGAACCTTCGGTCATGGTCGCCTCCCAGATGTGATCTGGCTGACGAAAGCTTCGGTTCGTCCGGCCGTTCCGCGCCTGCTCGGGATCGAACCGGAAAGGCACCGAAGCGAACCGGTCGCGCACCCTAGAGCGGCACGGGGGTCCCTTGGGACGGCGCCGGCTCCGGTTCCTGGCTGCTCCGATAGCGGCTCGGATCGTCGCCGAACCGGGCCGCGAAGGCGCGCGAGAAATGGCTTCGGCTGGCGTAGCCCACCGCGGCGGCTATCGATTTCACCGGCAGGTCCGAGCCGGCCAGCATCCGGGCGGCAATCCGCAACCTTACGGCCTGAACATACTCCATCGGGCTGCAGCCGTAACTCGCCGAAAATTGCCTGTTGAAGCAGGAGCGGCTCATCCCGGCGAGCGCGGCGAGGCTGTCCACGCTGTGCGGGCTCGCGGGCAGGGCGGCGATCGCGGCGACGGCGCGGATGAGCTGGGGGTTGCCGAGCATGAGATCGAGAGGCGAATCCCCCGTCCGGCGGGCGAGGTGGCTTCGAATGACGGCGACGAGGATCTGCTTCATCAGCGCCTCCACCAACTGCTTGGTGCCCGCGCCCGGGCGGCGCAGCTCGGCCGCGATCGCCTCGAACAGATGCGGAAGCGGTCCGCCCTCGCATTCCTCCAGGAGCGGCCGGTCGAGATTGTCGAGCAGGCCGGGCGCGCCGCCCACTCCGACCGAGATGGAGCCGCAGCCGAGGACCAGGCCCGGCGCTCCGCTCGCGCCCGCGCGGAACTTGACGAAGCCTGGCGCCAGCGGACAGGCCTCTTCGAGATCGGACACCGTGAGGACCGGTCCGGGGCCCTCGATCCGCTTGGCGAGATTGCGCGGAACGATCAGGACGCAGCCTTTATGGATGTCGAATCGGCCGTGCCGGTATTCGACCGCCCCTCTGCCTTCGAGCACGAAGTGAACGATCAGCGAATCGACGCCCCCACAAACCACCCCGCAATGCCGATCGATCTCGCACATCGCGAAAGCTTCGAGACGGACGTCCAGTAGATCGAGCAGCTTTTCTGGACCTATACTCGCCATGCACTCTCCGCTTCGCGGCGCGTCTGCACAAAGCTCGCGGCGTTCTCTGGAGGTACGGGCGGCGCTGCCTTACGGATGCAAGCATGTGTTAAGTAGGCAAAGCGTCCGTACGGCAGCGTACGCGGGCCCCGACGAACTGGCCCATTGCCGCCCGCGATCCGACAGCGGCGATTCCACGCCGAAGCGGAACCACTCGATGCCTTGTACCTTCCTCGCCGAAAGAGATCTGGAAATCACGGGGGCGGCCGGCGGCGTCGAGGCGACTTCCACCCCGGGAAAGCCAGGAGGCGCCGCCCCGGAGTCCTACTGCCACGGCAGTTTCGTGGCGGTGACAGGACGCTCCTCCAACCATTCCGGCGCGCTATCGACTCGGCTCGTCGCCCGTTCATTGCGGGGAAAGCCTTGGAAGCATTTACTTCTCCAAGGAGCGCAAGGGGGAGTTTAGGACATGCTGAGGCCCGTTTTCCTGAGGCTCGCGGCCGCGGCCGTGCTTGCGCTCGGCGCCGCCGCGGCGCCGGCGCAGGTTTCGACCGTCGATCCCAACACCGCCGCCGGTCCGGCGTCTAGCACCACTCAGCCGGAGCCGGGTTGGGAAGCCGAGGAACCCGAATATCAGCCGGTCGACGCCGGCTCGGCGCGTTCCGCGGGCGCCGGCGAAGCGGCGGTCGAGGAAAGCCCGCCGGAGGACGCGCGCCGGGCTCCTGCCGGCACGGCAAGCCAGCGCGCTAGCCAGGCGGCCAAGGGTGAGACGATCGGGATGAAGAAGGTGCTCGGCGCCGCCGAGGGCGTGTTCGGCAAGGGCGCCGAGGGGCTCGCGGACCTCATCGAGGATGTTCTGCGCGAGCGCGGCGACCCCACCGGCTACATCACCGGCCGGGAGGCCGGCGGCGCCTTCATCGCCGGCGTCCGCTACGGCTCGGGAATGCTCCACCATCAGGTGGAGGGCGACCGCAAGGTCCATTGGACGGGACCTTCGGTGGGCTTCGATTTCGGAGCCAATGCCGACAAGGTGTTCGTGCTGGTCTACAACCTCCACGACACCGAGCGTCTGTTCCGCCGCTTTCCGGCCGGGGAGGGCAAGGCCTATGTCGTCGGCGGCTTCACCGCGAGCTATCTGAGGCGCGGCGACGTGGTGCTGATCCCCGTCCGCCTCGGAGTTGGCGCCCGCCTCGGCATCAACGCCGGCTACATGCGCTTCAGCCAGAAGAATCGCTGGCTGCCGTTTTGACGGGCCGGGCCCGGCAGGGCCGGATCGTCACCCCGGCGCAGGCCGGGGTCTCGGGGAGACCCGCCGAGACTTCTCGCCCTGAGGCCCCGGCTTTCGCCGGGGTGACGGTTGGCGTGCAAATGACAGCTCAGGCGGCTTCGCTCAGCGTCGTCCCGCGGTGGCCTCGGCTGTGGGAACCGGCGCCGCGGCTGGTCGCCGCGACCAGAGGAAGGGCGGTCGCGCAGAAGCCGCATTCGGCCGAAACCCGGCCGACATACCAATGGGTGCGCCCGCACCCGGGGCAGTGATTCACCTCGTTTTCGCGATAGGCGACGCAATAGCCGCGGTGCTGCGGATCGTGCGCGAAACTCTCTTCCTTGGGTTCGAGAATGAAGTTCGCCATGGCCTTGATTCCTTCGAATGAGGCGAAGCGGGATTGCCGGCGCTCCACCGAGCCTGCCACCTGCGCCCCTCGGACGCGTCTGTCAGCCCGTGAAAATCCTTTGTTTCAAATGGGGATTCCGCGGGAGGCAAAGGTTAATTCGCCCGATTCACGTCGCCAGCCGCATCATCCCCTCGATCGTGTCCGCTTCGGCCGCAGGCTTGTCGGTGCGGATCCGGGAGATTCTTGGAAAGCGCATGGCGAGGCCCGATTTGTGCCTCTTGCTGGCGTGGATCGAATCGAAGGCGACCTCGAGGACGAGGCTCTTCTCGACCTCGCGCACCGGACCGAAACGCTGCACGGTGTGATTTCGAACGAAGCGGTCCAGCCACAGCAGCTCCTCGTCGGTGAAGCCGAAATAGGCCTTACCGACGGGGAGCAGCTCTCCTTCCGGAGTCCAGCATCCGAAGGTGAAGTCGGAATAATAAGAGGACCGTTTGCCGCTGCCGCGCTGCGCGTACATCAGCACGCAGTCCGCGGTCAGCGGGTCGCGCTTCCATTTGTACCAGAGCCCGACCCGGCGGCCGCTCGTATAGGGGCTGTCGCGGCGCTTCAGCATGACGCCTTCGATGGCCGCGTCGCGGGCGCCGGCGCGGATCTCCTCCAGCGCCTTGAAATCCGGGGCCTCGATCAGGGCGGAAAGGTCGAACCGCTCCGGATCCAGCCGGGGGACGAAGGCCGAGAGCCGCGCTCGCCGCGCTTCCCACGGCAAGGCCCGCAGATCCTCGGCTCCATCGAAGAGGATGTCGTAGAGCCGGACGAAAGCCGGATAATCCTTCAGCATCCGGGCCGAGACGAGCTTTCGCCCCAGCCGTTGCTGAAGCGCGTTGAAGCTCGCGGCGGCGCCGCCATGGGCGTCCGCGCCCTGGAACTCGCCCTTGACCAGCAACTCGCCGTCGACCGCCCCGTCCGCCGCGAAGCTTTCGGCGATTTCGGGAAAGCTGCGGCTGATATCGTCGCCAGCGCGGCTGTAGAGCCTCGTCTCTCCGCCGGCGCGGACGATCTGGACCCGAATCCCGTCCCATTTCCATTCCGCGGCGTAATCGCCCAGCGAGACGCGCAGATCCTCGAGCGGATGGGCCAGCATGAACGGCCGGAAGACCGGCACGTTCTCCGCCGTCGGCTGCGCTCCGCGCCCTTCCGCCCAGTCGAAGAGCGGCAGATAGGGCGGCCCGATCCCGTGCCAGACCTCCTCGACCGAATCGACCTCCAGCCCGAAGGCCTGCGCGAGGGCGGTCTTCGCCAGCCGCGCCGAGACTCCTATGCGCAGCTCGCCCGTCGCCAGCTTGAGCAAGGCGTAGCGGCCGCTGGCGTCGAGATGGTCGAGCATGCGGGCGAGGGCGCCCGGCGCCTCCGCCCGGCCGAGCGTCTGAAGACGCTCCACGACGCTCGCGATGCGAAGCGATCCGTCGTCGATCTCGGCGGGCTGGTCGATCCTCTTGGGCCAGAGCAGGGAAACCGTCTCGGCCATGTCCCCGACATAGTCCCAGCTCATGTAGAAGAGGGTGGGATCGACCCGCTCCTCGACGATAGCCCGGATCGCCGCCGGCTTCACCCCCGGCAGGTCGAGCTCGCCCGTCAAGGCGGCGAGGGCATAGCCCCGGTCCGGGTCGGGCGTTCGCTTCAGATAATCGCCGATCAGCTTCAGCTTGCCGTTGCGCGAGCGGGTGTAGACGAGGCCGTCCAGAAGCTGTGAGAATTCGCGCATCGCAGGCGTAACGGTTCGCGGGTTCCCGGTTTCCCGTCATCCCGGCGAAAGCCGGGACCTCGGGGAGGCCCGGCGAGCCTTTTCCGGCCCCGGGGTCCTGGCTTTCGCCGGGATGACGCGCCCCTACCGCCCCCTCAAGCCTCCAGCTCGATGTCCCAGTAGAGGTAATCGCGCCAGCTCTCGTGGAGGTAATTGGGCGGGAAGCTTCGGCCGTTCTCCTGAAGCTGCCAGCTGGTCGGCCGCCAGGGGCGGCGGTTGAGGTTCATATGGGCCTGAACGGGCGTCCGCCCGCCCTTGCGCAGGTTGCAGGGCGCGCAGGCGGTGGCGACATTCTCCCAGGTCGTGCGCCCGCCCTGGGCGCGCGGAACGACATGGTCGAAGGTCAGCTCCGCCGGGCTCCCGCAATATTGGCATTCGAAGCGGTCGCGAAGGAACAGGTTGAAACGGGTGAAGGCGGGATGCTCGCTCGGCTTCACATATTGCCGGAGCGCGATCACCGACGGCAATTGCAGGGTTCGGGTCGGGCTGTGCACCTCCCGGACATATTGGGCGACGATGTCGACCCGCTCGAGGAACACGGCCTTGACCGCGGTCTGCCACGGCCACAGGCTTAGAGGATAATAGCTCAGCGGCGTATAATCGGCATTGAGCACGAGCGCCGGGCAGGAATCCGGATGTCGGAGGAGGTCGGGATGATACATGCGCCGCGCGTCGCCCTCTCACTTCGAGAAGAGACGCCCGGCCTGTCGCACCCAGGACGAGGGAGCCCTCCCCGGTCCGAAGCCCCCTCCCATATGAGGGTGACGGCGCCATGACAGCATGGGCCGAGTCTCCAGGTCAAGAGGCGCGATGAAGCCCGTCACCCGATTCGCTCCGAGTCCGACGGGACAATTGCATCTGGGCCACGCTTTCTCGGCCCTGCTCGCTTACGATTTCGCGCGGAGCCGCGGCGGCGGCTTCCTGCTCAGGATCGAGGATATCGACCCGGGCCGCTCCCGGCCGGAGCATGTCGACTCGATCATGGAGGATCTCGCCTGGCTCGGCATGGAGTGGGACGGAGAGATCGTCTTCCAGTCGGAGCGGCTGCCTTTCTATTCGCGGGCGCTGGACCGGCTGAAGGCGGCCGGCCTGGTCTATCCCTGCTTCTGCACCCGTTCCGCGATCGCCTCGGAAATCGCCGCCAGCGCCGCCGCCCCGCACGGTCCCGACGGTCCGCTCTACCCCGGCATCTGCCGCGCCCTCGACGCCTCCGAGCGAGAGCGGCGGGCAGCGGCGGAGCCCCACGCCTGGCGGCTCGACGCCGCCGCCGCCTCGGCCCGGGCCGGCCCGCTCTACTGGCGCGACGGCGATACCGAGGTTCTCGCCGAGCCCGAAGCCCAGGGCGACGTCGTCCTTGCCCGCAAGGACGCGCCGGTCAGCTACCACCTGGCCGTCACCGTCGATGATGCCGCCCAGGGGGTCACCGACGTCGTTCGCGGCCGCGACCTCTATTCGGCCACCGACGTCCATCGCCTGCTCCAGGCCCTGCTCGGGCTGCCGACCCCGCTCTACCACCACCATTCCCTGCTGCTCGGCGCCGACGGCCGCCGCCTCGCCAAGCGGCGCGGCGCTCCGACGCTGCGCGAGCTGCGCGAAGCGGGCGTCGACCCGAAAGCGCTGGCGGCGGACCTGCTGACGGGACAAATGCCGTATGGATATTCGGCCGCCGATACCTAGATAGGCGCAATGACCACTTTCCTCGCCATCCTCATCGCCCTCGCCGCCGGGGCGACGCTCTTCATCCTCGCCAAAGGCGTGATCGGGATGGCCTCGGGCAAGGACATCACCGGCGCCCGCTCCCAGGACCTGATGCGCAAGAGGGTGTTCTTCCAGGCGATCGCGATCGTCCTGGTGGTCCTCTTCCTGCTCGTCGCCAGCGGAAAGAACTGAGCCCTGGTCCGGCTCAACAAGATCTACACGCGCACCGGGGACAGCGGCTCGTCCGGGCTGACCGACGGCTCCCGCCGCTCCAAGGCCGACTCGATCTTCGCGGCGATCGGCGACGTGGACGAAGCCAATTGCGCGATCGGGCTCGCAATCCTTCAGGTCGTGGACGAGGCCCAGGGCCGTATGCTTTCCGCCATACAGAACGAATTGTTCGACCTCGGCGCGGATCTCGCCACCCCCGGCGACGATTTCGCCCCCTCCGAGATGACGCTGCGGATCGTCCAGTCCCAGATCGACCGGCTCGAGCGCGAGATCGATTCCATGAACGAGAGTCTCGAGCCGCTGCGAAGCTTCGTCCTCCCGGGCGGGAGCGGCGGCGCGGCGCCCATCCACCTGGCCCGGGCCATCGTCCGCCGGGCCGAGCGTTCGGCCATCGCGGCCTCGGCGGCCGCTCCGCTGAACCCGCTCGCCCTCACCTACCTCAACCGGCTCTCGGACCACCTCTTCGTGATGGCGCGGCTGGCGGCGGCGGGGGAAGGCGGGGAAGTGCTGTGGAAGCCGGGGGCGACGCGCGGCTGATCGTCACCCCGGCGAAAGCCGGGGACTCGTGAAGACCGCCGTGACCGATCCCCTTGGGGTTCCGGCCTTCGCGGGGACCACGCGGGACTCTAACCTCCATCAATTTTTTCGTGTAGGGAGCCGGGAAATGGCCACACAGGCAGACCTTCCGCCGGCACAGGCCCTGGCCCGGAGCTACCGCGCCGTCCGTTCGCTGAGCGAAGAGATCGCCGCGCCGCTTTCCGACGCGGACGCAACTCTGCAGCCGATGCCGGACGCATCGCCCGCCAAATGGCACCTCGCCCACACGACCTGGTTCTTCGAGACGTTCGTGCTTCGCGACCATGTCCCGGGCCACCGGATCTACGACGAGAGCTGGGCCTATCTGTTCAACTCTTATTATGAAGGCGAGGGCGAGCGGCAGCCGCGCGCGGCGCGCGGAATGCTGAGCCGCCCCGCACTCGACGAGATCCGCGCCTGGCGATCCTATGTGGACGGGGCGATGAGCGACGCTCTGCCGGAACTTCCGGCGGCGGCGCTCGCGCTGGTGGAGCTCGGCCTGAATCACGAGCAGCAGCATCAGGAGCTGATGCTGATGGACCTCACCGCCGCCTTCGCCGAGAACCCGTTGCATCCCGCGATCCGGACCGCCTCGGCCCCGGCGCCCGCGGCTCTCGACTCCGGGCCGGGCTGGATCGAGGGGCCCACCGGCCTGGTGGAGATCGGCCAGGACGGCGCCGGCTTCGCCTTCGATTGCGAAGGGCCCCGGCACCGCGCCCTTCTCCATCCCCATGCGCTCGCCGACCGGCTGGTCACCAATTCCGAATGGCTCGGCTTCATCGCGGAGGGCGGCTACGCCCGTCCCGAATTCTGGATGGCCGACGGCTGGGCCTGGGTGAGAGAAAACCGGATAGAGGCGCCCCTCTACTGGCGGCGGCAGGAGGGCGGCTGGTGCCGCTTCGCCCTCGACGGCGACCGGCCGCTTAGCCCGGCCGAGCCCGTTTCCCACATCAGCTGGTACGAAGCCGACGCCTTCGCCCGCTGGGCGGGCGTCCGACTGCCGCGCGAGGAGGAATGGGAAGCCGCCGCGGCGGGCCTCGACCCCGCCGCCGGCAACCAGCTGGATTCGGCGGGCCCGGTGCGCCCCCGGCCTGCTTCCGGAACGGGGCTGCGCCAGATGTTCGGCGACCTTTGGGAGTGGACGATGAGCGCCTACTCTCCCTGGCCCGGCTTCCGTCCAACGGAGGGCACGGTCGGCGAATATAACGGCAAGTTCATGTGCAACCAGCTCGTCCTGAGGGGCGGAAGCTGCGCCACCCCGCGCGGCCACCTGCGCGCCAGCTACCGCAACTTCTTCTACCCCCACCAGCGGTGGATGTATTCCGGCCTGCGCCTGGCGAAGGATCTTTGATGTGTTTTGGGAGAAGCTGAACCGATGGACATGCCTCGCACTTCCCTGGCCGATCCGGCCTTCCGCGACGATGTCCTCTCCGGCCTGGCCGCGCCGGTGCGCGCCATCCCCGCCCGCTGGTTCTACGACCATCGCGGCTCCGAGCTGTTCGAGGCGATCACTCAGCTTCCCGAATATTATCTCACCCGCACCGAGGCCGACCTGCTCGAGCGCCGCTGCCCGGAGGTCGCGCATATCGCCGGCCCGGGCCAGGCGGTGGTCGAGTTCGGCTCCGGCGCCTCCGTCAAGACCCGGATCCTGCTGTCCGCCGCGGCGCCTTCGGCCTACGTTCCGATCGACATCAGCGGCGACTTCCTGCGCGACGCCGCCGCCTCGCTCGCCGGGGACTTCCCCAGCCTCGCGGTCCATCCGATCGAGGCCGATTTCACCCGCCCGATCCGGCTCCCCTCCGCACTCGGCGCCTTGCCGAAGCTGGGCTTCTTCCCGGGCTCCACCATCGGCAACATGATCCCGGCGACCGGCGTCGACCTGCTTCGGGCGATGCGCGAGACGCTCGGCACGGGCGCCTGGCTGCTCATCGGCTTCGACCGGGTCAAGAGCCCCGCCGAGTTGCTTCGAGCCTATGACGACCAAGCGGGGGTCACGGCCGAGTTCAACCTGAACCTGCTCGTCCGGATCAACCGCGAGCTGGACGGCGACATCCCGGTCGAGGCCTTTCGACACCGGGCGGTCTGGAACGACCGGCTGAGCCGGATCGAGATGCACCTGGAGGCGAAGCGCGATATCGGCTTCGAGGTCGCCGGCCGGCGCTTCAGGATGAAAGCCGGAGACACCATCCACAGCGAGAACAGCCACAAATATGGCGAACGCGACGCCCGGCTGCTCCTCCTCGCCGGAGGGTGGACGCCGGTCGAGGAATGGACGGACGAGGAAGCGAGATTCGCGCTGGTGCTGGCCAGGGCGGAGCCGGAAAGGTCGGCGCCCTGATCCCCCTCCCCATCTGGCGATGGGGAGGCAAATTACTTCCGCACCACCCTTGCCCGCCACGTGGTTATATAGTCGCGAGCGCCGCGGCACTCCTCCATGTCCGATTGCTTGACCAGGCGGAAGGCGCGGCCGTCCCAGGCATATTCGGAATCGTTGCCGCAATCGCCAAGACCCCGCCCCTTGGAGAAGCTGGTCAGCAAGCCGCGTTCGGCGTCCCAGGCGGCATTGGTCAGCATCGGCTTGCCCTCCTGCGCCCACCAGCCCGGCTTGAAGTCGAAAGCGGCGAGCTCGGCGCGGCCGCGCCTCATGACGAAGGGGACGAAGCTGACATTGTAGGCTCCGGAGCCGCAGGCGAGCAGAAGCAGGGTCTCGCCGGCGCCCAGGTCGGCGATCTCCGCCTCCTCGGGGCCGCCGACCTCATCCAGGGTGCAGCCGTGCTTTCGCCGCAGCGCCTTGAGCAGGGCGGCGGAGGGGACCGCGCCCCGGCCCGCCGCGAGCGGCCGTGCCACCACGACCGGAAGCGGCGGCGGCGAGGCAGTGTTCGGAGCCCGCTTGCCGGGGCGCACCAGCGCCGTGGCGGTTCCGGTCCTGCGCTGCTTCTCGTCCATGTAGAGGAGGGCGGCGCTGGCGCCCTTCAGGGAGACGGTGCCGAGCGGCTTGCCGTCCGCCGCCTCCAGCCGAAGCCGGCCGGCCGAGCGCAGAGCGGCGATCATCGCCGCCGTGTCGGCGGGCGCGACGCTCGTCTCGCCCTCGGCGCCGACCAGCCGGATCGGAAGCCTGACGCCGTCCGCGCTGACGGCGGCGGCATTGCTGTCGGAGCCGAGCGCGAAGGAGAAGACGGGCAGGGAATCGGCTTCGGGTCCGCGCCGGACGCTCATCGTCAGCGCCTCCTCGGGCCAGTTTTCCGGCATCAGGGCGACGGCGTGGCAGGCACGCCCGTTGTCGCAGCCGACGGTCCAGTCCTGGAAGGTCCTGAGCTCGGCGGGCTGCGGCAGGACGGCGGCGGCGAAAGCGAGGAGGAAAGCGATCATGGGGCCAGCCTAACCTCTCCCGGCCCGCAACGCCATTGCCGCGCGCCATTGCCCGGAAGCGGCGGCTTCCCTACATCGCCGATGATCGTGACCGCGGAGAAGTTCGATGCTCGTAGCCCTGATCGGGGTGCTGTTGATCCTGCTGAAGGTGATCTGGTGGATCCTGGTGATCCAGATCGTCCTAAGCCTGCTGATCGCGTTCAACGTCATCAATACCCATAATCCCTGGGTCGGCGGGCTGGCGCGCGGCCTCGATCGGATCACCGAGCCGGTCTACCGGCCGATCCGCCGCGTCCTGCCCGATTTCGGCGGCCTGGATTTCAGCCCGATGGTCGTCCTCGTCGTCATCATGATCCTGAACGAGCTTCTCTACGGCGCCGCGCGGGATCTCCAGCGCGCCTACGGATGACGGCTGAGCGCATCGACGGCCGAGCCTTCGCCGCACGGCTGCGCGAGCGCGTCGCCGAAGCCGTCCCCGCTTTCACCGCCGCCGCCGGACGGGCGCCGGGGCTCGCGGTCGTGCTGGTCGGCGACGATCCGGCGAGCTCGGTCTACGTCCGCTCGAAGGGCAAGGCCACGACCGAGGCCGGAATGGCGAGCTTCGAGCACCGCCTGCCCGACGGCGTCGCCCAGGAGGCGCTTCTGGCGCTCGTTCGCGAGCTCAATTTGGACGAGGCCGTCGACGGAATCCTCGTGCAGCTGCCGCTTCCGGCCGGGATCGACGACAAGGCCGTGATTGAGGCTATCGACCCGTCGAAGGACGTGGACGGGTTCCATCCGATCAATGCGGGCCGCCTCGCCGTGGGCGAGGAGGGGCTGGTCCCCTGCACTCCGCTCGGATGCCTGATGCTGCTCACGGACCGGCTCGGCGATCTTTCCGGGCTCGAGGCGGTCGTCGTCGGTCGCTCCAACATCGTCGGCAAGCCGATGGCGCAGCTCCTGCTCGCCAAGAATTGCACGGTGACCATCGCCCACAGCCGCACCCGCGACCTTCCCGAAGTGGTGCGGCGGGCGGACATCGTGGTGGCCGCCGTCGGCCGCGCCGGAATGATCCGCGGCGACTGGCTGAAGCCCGGCGCGACGGTGATCGACGTCGGCATCAACCGCGTCGAGGGCGGCGTGGAGGGGAAGGGCAGGCTGGTCGGCGATGTCGATTTCGCCGGCGCGTTGGAGGTCGCATCGGCGATCACGCCCGTTCCCGGTGGCGTAGGCCCGATGACCATCGCCGTCCTGCTCCGCAACACCCTGGTGGCGGCGCACGCGCGGGCGGGTTTGCCGCCGCCGGAGGCTTTGTGATGACGAGCCGCCACACCCGCTCCCGTCGATCGGGCGAACGGAGCGAGGCCGCATTTAGATGATCGCGCTTTTCCTCTCCGCATTCGTCACTTTCCTCGTGGTCATCGACCCGCCGGGCTGCGCGCCGATCTTCGCCGGCCTGACCCGCGACGCGACGGCGGCGGAGCGGCGCTCAATGGCCATCCGAGCCTCCCTGATCGCCGCCGGAATCCTGCTCTTCTTCGGGCTGCTCGGCGAGGATCTGCTGAAGATGCTCGGGATCAGCCTCGCCGCGTTCCGGATCGCCGGCGGGATCATGCTGTTCCTGATCGCGCTCGAGATGGTCTTCGAGCGCCGCACCCAGCGCCGCGAGAGCCGCGCGCAGGAGGTCGAGGCCGACCCTGAACATGACGACGTCTCCGTCTTCCCGATGGCGATCCCGATGATCGCGGGCCCCGGCTCGATCGCTTCCATCATGCTCCTGATGGCCCGAAGCGACGGGCTTCAGGAATCCCTGGTGGTGCTCGCCGCTTTGGGCTCGGTGCTGCTCCTTACCTTGATCTCGCTGCTCGGGGCCGGGTGGCTGATGCGGCTGCTCGGCCACAGGATGGAGGCGATGCTGACCCGTCTGCTCGGAGTCGTCCTCGCCGCCCTGGCCGCCCAGTTCGTGATCGACGGGATTTCCGTCAGCTTCGAGGTTTGACCACCCGCCACATCCGGTAAGGCGAGTTGGCCGGAAGCGGCACCGGCTGGAGCCAGGACGGCACCTTGCCTCGCACCAGCTGCATGTAGAAGCCGTTCTTCGCCTGGTTCGAATAGAGGGTGGATTCGGAGAGGCCGGGGCAGATCAGCACATAGTCGATCCGCCGCCGCTCGACCGTCGCTCGGGCGTTCTCGGCGGAGCCGCGGAACGCCCGCATCACGTCGATGATGTCGCGGCCGTTGCGGTGATAGGGCCCGGCGACGGCATCGTGATGGGTGACGGTGATCAGCCGAGGCCCGAGATCGACGAAAGTGAGGACCTGGCCCTTCGGCACCCGGGCGACCGGCTTGAGCGCCCAAAGCGTCGGGCAAAGGCCGTTCGCCTTGTTGACGACGTTGATCCCCGGTTTCGCCTTGGGCGGGAAGAAATGCGAGGTGATCTGCTGCACTAGGATCCCGGAGACGAGCAGGAAGATTGCAGTGGTCCCCGCTACCCGAACGAGCAGGTAAGGACTCCGGAAGAGCCAGGCGATGACCATCCAGGCCAGCGCCGTGGCGCCCGGGACGGCGAGCAGCTGCGCCGCAGGCCCGGCGCGGCTCTGCCAGAGCAGCAAGGCGGCCGCGAGGAGGGCCGGGCCGGCGGTCGCGGCCCACAGGACGAGCCTCTCGCCGTCGCCGCGGTCACGCCATAGCATGACGGCATAGCCGACGAGCCCAGCCACCGGCAGCGCCGCGACGGAGACCGTCGTCGCGTAGCCGTGCATGTAGAGCGGCCGCGCCTCGCGCACGTTGCCGAGCCACAGCCGCACCAGCTCCGGCGAGGCGCCTTCGAGCCGGGTCAGGCAATGGGGCCAGGCCAGGGCGTAGAGCGCCGCCAGCGCGGCGCCCCCCGCGGCGGCTAAGCACAGGCGCAGCGGCCATGATCGCGGCGCGAGCACCGTCAGCAGAACGGCGATCGCTCCTCCGCCCGCCACCACCGACAGCCAGACGGGCGACAAGGCGTCGCAGACCGGCGCCCGGTTGGCGTAGGAAGCGAAGAGCAGGAACCCGAGCGCCGATCCGCCCGCCACGCTGGCGCCATAAGTTGCGAGGCGGCGTGCTTCCTCCGGGTCGCGAACCCACATCAGGACGAGGATACCGCCCAGCAGGGCGAGGTAGAGCAGCATCTCCAGGCCTATGGCCAGCGACAGCGCCGTCGCGGCTCCGGCCAACATCCCGCCGCGGGCGCGCTTGCGATCGACCAGGCCGGCGACGGCGACCGCGAGCAAGGCGAGCTGCCAGCCGTGATGGTCGATCCGGACGGGCACCCATTGCCCTCGCACCGAATGACCGCAGAGCAGCACGGCGACGGCGAGCCCGAACGCGCGGGGGGCGATCAGCCGGCGCGCCGTCGCGGCCACCGCCGTCATCGCCAGTAGCATGGGCAGCAGGGGCGCGATGGCCACGGCGGCCTTCTCCGCCGGCGCCGCGCCCATCAGCGGCGCCAGCGCAAGCTTGATGCCCGCGATCGGCAGGTCGACGAAGCGGGACCAGTGGATGTCCGCGCCGAAGGGCGGGTTGAGCCGATGCTGGCGAAGGTCGTACCAATCCTGGCCGGCGAGCAGGTCGCGGACCTGCATCATCCTCAGGTTGTCGTCCGTGTCGTTGAGGACGAAGCCGTTGATCGCGCCCCACCGCATGTAGAGGAGGACGGCAGAGGTCACGAGCCAGAAGAGCAGCACCCACCAGCGCCAGCGTCGCTCCAGCCCCTCCATCGCCATGAACCCTTTTCAACCCCTCGCCGCCGCATTAGTCGCTGCAACACAAAGGGCAAGCCGGGCATATGAGGGAAGCGCGCTGAGATGAAGCCGGACAGCGCGATCCCGCCGATTTTTGGGCAGCTGGTCCGCTTCGGGCTGGTCGGCGCCTTCTCGACGATCGTCTATGCCGCCGTCTACTGGCCGCTCGCCACCTATGTGATGCACCCTGTGCTGGCGGTCGTCGCCGGCTTCACGGTGGCGGTGATCGTCGGCTACGTCCTGCACAGCCGCTGGAGCTTCAGGGGGCACGGCAAGCGGGAGGAATCGGTGCAGACCCAGGGCCGCTTCGTGCTCGTCCAGTCGGGCGGCCTCGTCCTCAACGGGCTCTTCACCTGGGTGCTGACCGGGCCGATGCAGGGACCGACCTGGTGGCCCTTGGTGCCCGCCGTTCTGGTGACCCCGCTTCTCGGGTTCGTCCTCAATCGCAAGTGGGTGTTCGGCTGATGGCGGCAAACTGATGGAACGCATCGTCTACGACCGAATGGCGGAGCTCGACAGCCGTCACTGGTGGTACCGCGCCCGGCGCGAGATTCTCGCCGACCTCATCAAGCGCCGGATCCCGCTGCCGGAAAACCCACGGATCCTGGAGATAGGCTGCGGGACGGGCCACAATCTCGTCATGCTGAAGCGCTTCGGTGCCGTCGACGCGATCGAGATCGACCCCGCTGCCCGCGCCATCGCCGGCAAGAGGCTGGGCCGCGCCGTCATGGAGGCTCCCCTGCCCGCGCTGACGGGCGTCGAGGAAAGGGCCTACGATTTGGTGGCGATCCTCGACGTCCTGGAGCATGTCGAGGAGGACAGGGAAGCCCTGGAGAGCATCGCCCGAAGGCTCCGGCCCGGCGGGCGGATCCTGATCGCCGTTCCGGCGCATCCCTGGATGTGGAGCGCACACGATGTCGTGAACCACCACAAGCGCCGCTACACCCGCAAGACGCTGCGCGCCGTCATCGCCGAGGCGGGCCTGAAGCTCGAGATGATGAGCTTCTTCAACAGCCTCCTCTTCCCTCTCGCCGCAACGGCCCGAATGGCCGGCAAGGTGCGCAGGAAAGAGGATAGCGACGACAAGCTGCCGCCCCGGCCACTCAATGCCATTTTCGAGGCGATCTTCGGCCTCGAGCGCTATGCGATCGGGCGGATGCCCTTCCCGCCGGGCGTTTCGCTGGTGGCGATCGTCTCGGCCTCATGAGCGACATGGCCTAAAGTGGGCCGACCGCCGGCATGGCCGGCGATCTCGGCGACGATGTAGAGAGGGCGGTGCTTGGACTCCATGTAGAGCCGACCGAGATATTCGCCGATCATTCCGAGCACGAACATCTGCACGGCGCCGAGCACCACCACGACCAGCATCAGCGAGGTCCAGCCCTGGATGGCGCTCCCGGTGAAGAAGCCGAAGGCGATGTAACCGACCAGAAGCACCGAGGCGGCGACCAGCCACAGGCCGATGTGGCTCGCCATCCTCAGCGGCGCGGTCGAGAAACCGGTGACCGCGTCGAGCGCGAAGCGAACCATCTTCGACAAGGGGTATTTGCTTTGCCCGGCGTGCCGCTCGGCGCGGTCGTAGGTGATCGGCACCTGCCGGAAGCCGATCCAGGCGACCATCCCGCGGATGAAGCGCGCCTGCTCGGGCAGGCTCAGCAGCGCATCCAGCGCCCGCCGGCTCATCAGCCGGAAATCGCCGGTGTCGCGCGGTATCTCGATCTCGGCGAGGCGGGACAGGAGGCGGTAGAAGAGCTTCGCGGTGCCGAGCTTGAACGCCGTCTCGCCCGCCCGCGCCCGGCGGACCGCGTAGACGACGTCGGCGCTCTGCCGGTCCATCTCGGCCATCATCGCGGAGAGCAGCTCGGGCGGATCCTGGAGGTCCGCGTCGATGATCAGGATGCGGGCGCCGGAGCAGAGGTCCAGGCCCGCCGTCAGTGCTAGCTGGTGGCCGTGGTTGCGCGACAGGTTAATCGACACCAGCCGCGGATCCTGCGCCGACAGAGCCCGCATCATCTCCCAGCTGCCGTCCCGCGAGCCGTCGTTGACGAGGACGATCTCATAATCCTCGCCCACGACCGCCCTCGCCGCGGCGGTCAGCCGCCCGTGCAGCTCTCCAAGGCAGGCTTCCTCGTTGTAGCAGGGCACGACGATGGAGAGGGCGGGCGCGGTCATTGGGGTTCCTGGGCGGCGAGCGGGCGTGGACCGGCGACCCGATACAGCACGCTGGCGCCGCTTTGCCAGACCGGCTGAAGCCCGCGCAGTAGCGCCGGATCGGCGGTTGGGGCGCGGATTATCCAGACATGATCGAACTTGTCGCGCGGGAACTGGGCGAGGGACTGGTCGAGGGTGAGCCAGCGCTCGCCATGGCAGGGGCGGGCGAGCACCTGCTGCGAGGGATCGAGCGAGAACCAGTTGTTGGGGGCGGGGTAGCGGGACGTGAGCAGCTGAGCACCGCTCATCGACCATTGATCGTTCGAGAAGGCATCGCGCCGGACGAGGGCGATGGCGGGCAGATGCTCGAGCCGGGTCATCGCCCAGTCCTTGCCGCATCTGACCCCGACGAAGGAGACGACCCGGGCGCCCCTGGGGATATGCTGGACCGCGGCCAGCTCGCGGTCGTAATCGCGGTCGTACATCCAGAAGCTTACAGTGTTGCCGGCGAGTCGGGCTCCGGTGAAGAGCAGGCCCGCGACCGCGAAGGCCGCGCCCGCCCTGCCCGCCCAGGCGGGGCGGTAGCGGATCGCGATCACGGCGGCGGCGATGACGAACGGGGCGAGCCGCATGTCGGCATAATTGGAGCCGAAGACGATCCTCGGCAGACAGACGTAGACGATGGCGAGGAAGATGGCGGAAGCGGCGAGGTTGCGCGAATATTCGAGCTTCTTCCACCAGAGCAGTCCGGCGACGAGGACGAGCGCGATCACCCCCAGCGCCGCATAATCCCAATATTCCCAGCGATCCCGTAGCGCCATCAGGATCCAGTTCTTCTTGAGCCTCCAATTGAACCAGACAGCGGTTTCGCCGCCGACCGCTCCGCTTCGCCAAAGCAGCATCAAAAGCATGGGCGGAGCCAGCGCGAGGCAGTGCAGTCCGGTGTTGAAGCCGGCCTTCCAGATCGGTCGCTTCATGTCGACCTGGCGGACCAGCTCTGCCGAAAAGGCCATGACGCCCAGGGTCCCCCAGCCGAAGGCGTGGCAGATCCAGATCAGGATCGAGATCGGGACGAAGAGGGCGATGCGAAGCTTGAACCGTCCAAGCCGGGCCAGCCTCAGCCACAAGGCGAAGGCCAGGAAGGCGAGCGCCATCGACAAGGCGAAATTGACGAAGCCGAACATGAAGGGGAAGCTGTAGGTGAGCGGAAGCGCGAAATAGGCGGTCGGCGGCACCCGCCCGTGAACCTCGCGCGCGACCCACAGGAAGCCGGCCCCAGTCATGACCGGGATCGCGACGGTGATCAGCTTCACCGCCGGCTCGAGGCCGATCAGGGCGGCGAGCGGAACGACCAGCAGGTCCACGCCGAGGTTGCCGATCAGCGCCCATTGGAAATGATAGAAGCCCTGGAGGAGCGGCGATCCGCCGATCTCCATCTGGACGTGGTAGCGGCCCATATGTCCGGGCAGGTCGACGAGCGGCGGCACGTCCGGCCACAGCAACGGGATCGCGCAGGCGAGCACCGCCGCCAGCACCGTTATCCGATGCTCCCACCACGCCCGCGGCTGGCGGGCGCTCGCGCTCTCTCGTTCGGCAGGCGTGGAGGTCATGGGACCCGGTGCCTCCCCCGTACGGCGGCGAAATTCAAGTTTTAATATCCTCCCCGTCGCGGGAGGCGATGGGGAGGGGGACCACCCGAAGGGTGGTGGAGGGGTAATTGGCTCGGCCTGCTGAGGATCGCACGTGAACCTCCCGTCGCGGACCCGCTACCCCTCCACCATGCTTCGCATGGTCCCCCTCCCCACCGCTGCGCGGCAGGGGGGATAACCAAGTGTTAACCCTGTTCTCCTAGCCGTGGGTGGAGGGAGGCGCGAATGGGTTATCCGGCGAAGCAGCAATTCACTGGCGACGCAGCCGCGTCGCCCGAGCGGCTGTGGACGCTGGCCTGGGGTTTCGTGCTCATCCTCGCCTCGCTGCTCTTCCTCCAGGACGCCCTTTCCACTCATCTCACCCCATGGCCGTCGATCCGGGGAACAGCCATCTGGGGCCGGGACTTCGCCAACGTCTACACGTCCGGCAACCTCATGCTGGAGGGCAGGCTCGACATCCTCTACGACCTCAAGGCCTACAGCGCCTACCAGGACGCGCTCTTCCAGGGCGGGCTTCGCAACCACAATTATTCCTACCCGCCGCCGACCCTGCTCTACACCTGGGCCTTCGCGCTGGTCCCCTATCCCCTCGCCCTCCTCTCGTGGCTGATACTGACCGGCGGAGCCTTCGCCGCCGCGGCGAGGCCCTACCTGCGCGACGCGGGGCTTCCTGGCTGGCTCGCCCTCGTCGCCCCGGCGACCCTGCTCAACGTCTGGGCCGGCCATTACGGCCTCCTGATGGGAGCTCTCTGGCTGGGCGCCTTCCACCTTCTGCCCCGCCGCCCGGTGCTGGCCGGCATCCTGATCGGTCTGATGCTGGTCAAGCCGCACCTCGCGGTGCTGGCCCCGCTGATCCTCGCCCGCCGGGGCGATTGGAGGGCGTTCGCCGCGGCCGCGGCCACCGCCGCCGCTCTGGTCGGGGTTTCGGCGCTCGCCTTCGGTCCGGAGCTGTGGCGGACCTATCTCGGCGTCACCGTCGGCGTGCAGGGCGCCATGGTCGACGACGTCGGCACCTATTTCCTGACGATGATGCCGACGGTGGTGCCGAGCGTTTCGGCCTTCGGCTTCCCCGGCGCCGCCGCCTGGACGCTGCAGATCCTGGCCGCCGCCGGAGCGATCGGCGCGCTTCTCCTCCACATGCCGAAGGAGAGCCGATCGGCGGGCCTCGCCGGCGGAGTCGCGACCTTCCTCGTCCTTCCTTACGCCTTCAATTACGACATGACCGTCCCCGGGCTGGCGGCCCTGCTGATGCTGGCGCGGTTGCGCCGCGATCCGGCGAGCGGGCCGTCCTTCGTCCTCCTCCTCGCCTTCCTGCTTCCGCTGACGGTGCAGACCTTCGGGCTCCTCCATCTGCCGGCGCCGGCGCTGATCCTCGCCGCCCTGCTCGCGCTGATGCTTCGGCGGGGCCGGACCGAGCCCGCGTTAAAGCCCGGTACAGCCGCCCTCGCCTAAAGCCACTCCATGGAGGGGAGAGCCTCCCCGAGTTTCCAAGGAGTTGAAAATGAAGAAATTTCTATTCGCCGGCGCCGCTCTGGCGGCGCTTGCCGCGGTTCCCGTCGCGGCCCAGCAGGGCAGCGACCGCCAAGGCCGCTTCGGCCAGCCGCAGACCCGTTCCGCCGTCCAGGCGAAGGTCCAGGCCCGCTTCGCGCAAGCCGACGTGAATCGCGACGGCTTCGTCACCCGGGAGGAAGTCCAGGCGAGGCGCGCCGACCGCCGCGAGGTTCGCTCGGAGCGGCGCGAGCACAGGTTCGAGCGCCTCGATTCGAACAAGGACGGAATGATCAGCCGCGCCGAGTTCGAAGCGCCGCGGGCGAATCGCGGAGGCGACCGAAGCGAGCGCCGGGCCGACCGGGCCGAACGCCGCGGGCAGCGGTTCGCGAACCGCGGCGGCCGTGGCGGCCGTGGCGGAATGATGGCCCGTTTCGGCGGCCGCGCCTTCGCGATGATGGACATGGATCGCGACGGACGGGTCGCTCTCGCCGAGGCGCAGCGGGCGGCCCTGCAGCGCTTCGACCGGATCGATTCGAACCGGGACGGCACCATCAGCTCCGGCGAGCGCCAGGCGGTCCGAGCCGCGAGGCAGGAGCGCCGGGAAGAGCGCCAGGACGACTGACACAGTTCCTCCCCGAGCTTGTCTCGGGGAGGGGGACCAGGCGAAGCCTGGTGGAGGGGCAATCCAGGTTCGGAAACTACCCCTCCACCACGACGCTTCGGGTCGCGGTCCCCCTCCCGAGCGAGCTCGGGGAGGAGTTAAAATTCGCGTGCTCACTCCGCCGCCAGATGCCATTGCGGCGGCGCTTCCATTTCGCGAAGCCGGGCGGATTCCTCGTACATATAATCGCGGGTCATGGGGATGGCGTCGCGCCGCTTCACGAACTGGACCTGCCAGTTCACCATTCCGCCGTAGCGGAAGGCCGCTTCAGCGCCGGCGAGGTAGAAGAGCCACATGCGGTAGAAACGCTCGTCGTAGAGCGAGATGATCTCGTCCTTGTTCATGACGGTGCGGTTGTACCATTCGGCCAGCGTCGGCGCGTAGTGGAAGCGCATCGCCTCCACGTCGGTGACGATCAGCCGGTTCTTCTCGGCCTGGGTGACCAGCTCCGACAAAGCGGGGATATAGCCGCCGGGGAAGATGTACTTCCTCGTCCATTTGTCGGTGACCCCCGGCTCTCCCATCCGGCCGCAGCAATGGGAGACCATCACTCCGTCGTCCTTCAGCAGCCGGCGCATGTGCTGGAAGAAGCCCGGATAATGCGGCGTCCCCAGATGCTCGATCAGGCCGACGTTGCTGATCCTGTCGAACTCGCCCTGGACGTCGCGATAATCGAGTAGCTCGAACTTGACCTTGTCCGAGACCCCGGCTTCGCGCGCCCGCTCGTTGGAGAAGTCGACCTGGTCGCGGGCGAGGGCGACTCCCAGCACCTCCACGCCGTACATCCGGTTCAGGTAAAGCGCGAAGCCGCCCCAGCCACAGCCCACGTCGAGAACCTTCATCCCCGGCTTCAGGTACATCTTGGAGGCGATATGCGCCTTCTTGTCGAGCTGCGCCTTCTCGAGGCTGTTCGACAGGTCGCGATAATAGGCCATCGTGTACTGGCGGTCCTCGTCGAGGAACAGCTCGTAGAGGCGCCGGGTGAGGTTGTAGGTGTGCTCGGCGTTGTGCTTCGAGCGGGTCTTCCAGTTGATCTGGTCGAGCCGCCCCGCGATGCGTCCGATCGCCTGGCGCATCGGCCCCTTCGGCTTCAGCGCCCCTTGGCGCTCGACCGGCGCATTGTAGCGGATGAGGAGGACGAGATCGCGAAGGTCGCCCTGCTCGATGATCATCCGGCCGTCCATGAAGACCTCGCCCGCGCCCACCCGGGGATCCTTCACGATATGGGTGGAAGCGCCCTTGTCGGTGAATCGCACCCGGACCGGCCCGTGCGGAGCGGGGCTCCCGTCGCCGTAATTATATTCCTTGCCGTCATGATCGATGACGGTGAGCTCGCCCTTCCTGACGAGCTTCCTGAGCAGTTTATCGAGCAGCCACATTCGTTCCGTCCCCAGCTTTTGAGGGCAATGAGCATGGAGGAGGCGGGCGGGTCAAGGCGATTGCCGCCTCATGCACCTCTCCCGCTTTTCGCGGGAGAGGAGGGGCCCAAGCCGAAGGCTTGGGAGGCGAGGGTCTTGCTGAGTCAGTGCTACAGACCCTCACCTCCCACCGCTTCGCGGCGGGCCCCTCCTCTCCCGAGAAGAACGGGAGAGGCGATTAAAGCGGCGGCGGCCCGCCCGCCTCCCTCAGCCGGGCCTCGTCCTTCAGCATGTAGTCGCGGGTCATCGGAGCGGCGTAGCGGCTGCGCAGATACTGGAGCTGGTAGACCACCATGGCGCCGTCGGAGAACATGGTCGAGGACGCCGCCAGGTAGAAGGCGTAGAGCCGGAAGAAGCGGCGATCGTACATCGCCGTGATCTCCGCCTCCTTCGCCTTGAAGCGCTCGTACCAGGCGACGAGGGTGTGGATGTAGTGCAGGCGAAGCGCCTCGCAGTCCGCCATGATCAGCTTCTCGCGCTCGCTCGCGGCGACGATCTCCGAGAGCGCCGGAAGATAGCCGCCCGGGAAGATGTATTTGAGCATGAAGCGGTCGGTGGTGCCCGGCCTTCCCATCCTGCCCATCGTGTGGATCAGCGATACGCCGTCCGGCTTCAGGAGCTCGCGCACCTTGCGGAAGAAGGTCTGGAAGAAGGGCGGCCCGAGATGCTCGAACATGCCGATCGAGACGATGCGGTCGAACTGACCCTGGACGTCGCGATAGTCGATCAGCTCGAACTTCACCCGGTCCGAAACTCCGGCCTCCTGCGCCCGCTGCCGGGCGACGGCGAGCTGCTCCTTCGACAGGGTCACCCCGAGGACGTCGACGTCGGCCACCCGGTTGAGATAGAGGGCGAGGCCGCCCCAGCCGCAGCCGATGTCGAGCACTTTCTGGCCGGGCTCGAGCAGCAGCTTGGAGGCGATATGTGCCTTCTTGTCGAGCTGGGCCTGCTCGATCGAGTTTGCCGGATCGGTGAAGTAGGCGCAGCTGTACTGCATGTCCGGATCGAGGAAGAGCCGGTAGAGGTCGTTGCCGATGTCATAATGGTGCTGGACGTTCTTCAGCGACCGCGACTTCCAGTTGAGCATGTCGAGGCGGTGGCGGAGCCTGCCGGACTTCTTCATGAAGCCGCCGGGCCGGCTCCTGTCCTCCCAGCGGCGGTTGCGGCGGATTATCCGGACGAGATCCAGTATATCGCCCTGCTCCAGCCTGAGGCGGTCGTCCATCCAGGTCTCGGCCGTTCCGAGCGCCGGATCGCGGGCGATCTGCAGCGGCACCCGCGAGTCCGCCAGCCGGACCGTGACCGGCCTGAGCTCGGGGTCGGGCGCTCCGAAGCGGTGGGTGCGCCCCTTATGGTCGATGACGGTGAGCTCGCCTTTTCGGATGAGCCCGGGAAGCATCTTGTCGAGGAGCCGCATGGCGGCGCACAATAGCCGGGTGTCCGGCAAGTGCAATTCCGTTACGGAGGCGATCCCCGGAGCTGCCGCCGGAGCGGATATTCTATTGCGGCATGGCGCCCCCTCATGCGGATCGCGAGGCCCCCGTCAACGCCGTCCCCGACGGAGCGGGAGCGGGCGAGCGGATCCGCCGTTTTCCGGGGTTCCGACACGTCTTCCGCCCCTTTCGCGGCTCGCAAGGGAGGAGAGGGATTGTCCCGCGCCGCCTTCTGGTGGACATTGCGGGACGAGGAGCGAGCGATGACGGTGGAGACGGCGAGCGAAGGCGGGACCCGGCGGCTCGTCACCCTGCCGGCACGGCCGGAGCCGATCCGCGTCGCCGCCGACGAGACCGCGGTGATCGTCGTCGACATGCAGAATGCCTATGCCTCGCCCGGCGGCTATCTCGACCTGGCGGGCTTCGACATAGGCGGGGCCGCGGCGGTGATCGGGCAGTGCGCCAAGGTGGTGGAGACCGCCCGGGCCGCGGGTCTTCCTGTCATCTATTTCCAGAACGGCTGGGACGAAAGCTATGTCGAGGCCGGCGGCCCGGGCTCGCCGAACTGGCACAAGTCCAACGCCTTGAAGACGATGCGGGCGAGGCCGGAGCTGCAGGGAAAGCTGCTTGCCCGCGGAGGATGGGATTACGAGCTGGTCGAGACGCTCGCGCCGCACCGGGGGGACATAGTCCTGCCCAAGACACGCTATTCCGGCTTCTTCAACTCGCAGCTCGATTCGGTTCTCCGCTCGCGCGGCGTGCGCAACATCGTGCTCGTCGGGATCGCGACCAACGTCTGCGTCGAATCGACGCTGCGCGACGGCTTCTTCCTGGAATATTTCGGGATCATGCTGGAGGACGCGACCCACCAGGCCGGCCCGGAATATCTCCAGAAAGCGAGCGTCTACAATGTCGAGACCTTCTTCGGCTGGGTCTCGACCGTCGCCGACTTCTGCGGGGCGTTCGGGCAGATTGGGGAATGACGTCCTTCGATACGGGCCCATTCGACGCCGCCTGCGGCGCCGCTCAGGATAAATTTCGGGCCTTGCCCGAAGTCGAAATGCCCTATCGAAGGACCGTTTGGAGATAGATCAATGCCGTTCGAATCGATCAACCCGCCGCAATTCCCCACGCCGATCGCCCCTTATTCGGCGGGGACCAAGGCAGGTGACACCGTCTATGTCTCGGGGACCCTGGCGCTCGGCCCCGGCGGGACGGTGCTCTATCCGGACGACGCGGAAGCCCAGACACGGCACGTGCTGGAAACGATCCGGATCACTCTGGAGGCGGCCGGAGCGACGATGGCGGACGTCGCCTTCAACCACATCTTCCTGACCGACTGGGCCCATTATCCGGCGATGAACGCGGTCTACGCGGAATATTTTCCGGGCGCCAAGCCGGCGCGCTATTGCATCCAGTGCGGGCTGGTGAAGCCGGGGCTGGTCGTCGAGATCGCCAGCGTGGCCCATACCGCCTGATGCCGAACGCCGCGGGCCTTTGGTACGAATGGCACGGGCCGGAGGATGGCGAGATCCTGATCCTTTCGCCCGGCCTGGGCGGCTCCGGCGCCTACTGGACCCCCAATCTGGCGGCGCTTTCGAGCAACTATCGGGTCCTGCTCTACGATCATCGCGGGACCGGCCGAAGCGGTTCGCTTGCCGAAGGCGCGGTGACGATCGCCTCCATGGCCGCGGACGTGCTGGCACTGATGGCCGAGCTCGATATCCGGCGCCCCCATTTCCTCGGCCATGCGATCGGCGGACTGATCGGGCTGGAGCTCGGAAAGGCTCTGGCGAGGAGGATCGTCGTCAACGGCTGGCCCAGGCTCGACCCGCACACGGAGCGCTGCTTCGACGTCCGCCTGCAGCTCCTCCGGTCGAGCGGCGCGCAAGCCTATGTCCAGGCCCAGCCCATCTTCCTCTACCCGGCGGGCTGGAGCTCGATGAATTCGGGAATGCTCGACGTCGAGGCGGAGCATCAGCTCGAACGTTTCCCGCCGGTCGCCACCCTCGAGCGGCGGATCGCCGCCGCGCGGACGTTCGAGCTTCGGCCGGGCCCGCCCTGCCCGACGCTGCTCATCGCCGCCGCGGACGACGTCCTGGTCCCGGCCCATTGCTCCGAACTGCTGGCGGGCGAGCTTGCCGACGCGGCCGTGGCCAGGCTCGAGTGGGGCGGCCATGCCTGCAACGTCACCGATCCCGACGGCTTCAACCGCCTCGTCCTAGAATTCCTCAGGAGCTGAAATCCATGGAAGTCGGCATCTTCGTCCCGATCAACAACAACGGCTGGCTGATCAGCGAGAATTCGCCCCAGTACATGCCCAGCTTCGACCTCAACAAGGACATCGCGCTTCGCGCCGAAAAATACGGCGTCGATTTCCTCCTTTCGATGATCAAGCTGAGGGGCTTCGGCGGCAAGACCCAGTTCTGGGAATATGGGCTGGAAAGCTTCACGCTGATGGCGGGGCTCGCCGCGGTGACCGAGAAGATCAGGATCTACGCGACCTGTCCCACCCTCGTCATCCCGCCCGCCTTCGCGGCGCGCATGTGCAACACGCTCGATTCGATCAGCCACGGCCGCTTCGGCCTCAATCTCATCACCGGCTGGCAGCGGCCGGAGTACAGCCAGATGGGGCTGTGGCCGGGCGACGAGCATTTCCGCAACCGCTACCAGATGCTCGGCGAATATGCGCACATCCTGCGCGAGCTTTGGGAGTCGGGAGTCTCGGACTTCAAGGGCGATTATTATCAGATGGAGGATTGCCGGGTGCGCCCGGTTCCCGAGGGCGAGATGAAGATCATCTGCGCCGGAAGCTCGGACGAGGGCCTCGCTTTCTCGGCCCAATATGCGGATTACGCCTTCTGCCTCGGCAAGGGGGTCAACACGCCCACCGCCTTCGCGCCCAACAACGAGCGGCTGATGGCGGCGACCGCCAAGACCGGGCGCGACGTCCGGATCTACGCCCTGTTCATGGTCATCGCCGCCGAGACGGACGAGGAAGCGATGGAGAAATGGATATCCTATCGCGAAGGCGTCGACGAGGAGGCGGTCGCCTGGCTCGGCTTCCAGGGCGCCGCGGACAAGACCAGCGACACCACCAACGTGCGCCAGCTCGCCGACAGGGAAAGCGCGGTCAACCTCAACATGGGGACCCTGGTGGGCTCCTACGAGAGCGTGGCACGGATGCTTGATGAAGTCTCCACGGTGCCGAACACCGGCGGAGTGCTTCTGACTTTCGACGACTTCATCCAGGGCACCGAGGATTTCGGCACCCGGATTCAGCCGCTGATGCAATGCCGGAGCGGATCATGACCTTGCTTGGCCTGCTTCTCGCCGCGGCCGCGGCCGCCCCGGTCTCCGGGCCGCCCATGCTCGGTCAGCCCAGCATCATGGGCAAGACCCGCGCTCCCAGCCAGGAGATCGCCCAATCGGCCTTCCGGGAGGCCGCGGGATTCGCCCTTCGCGCGCTCAAGTGCGGCGAAGTCGGGAGTGCGAAGGCGTCGCTGATGCCGAAAGGCTGGGTTCCCGCCGACGCCAATTTCCGGGTCGGCCCTAAAGGCGCCCGCTACGAGCGCTGGGAGCTCCAGGGCTGCGGCCGAAGCGAGCCTTTCCTGGTCGTCTTCTGGACCGAAAAGGGCATCCCGGACTTTCAGGTCGCCCATCCATTCCCGGCGGACGCTCCCAAGGCGGGCAAACCGTCCGAGCAGACTCGTCACTGAGCGAGCGTGATCGTCAGGCCGCCGCCTTGCGGATCGCGCGCTCGAGCATCGCTTCGTCGAGGACCGGGGCGAGGACGGCGAGGCCGCCGACTTCGTCTCGCCGCGCGATGAGCAGGACGAACTCGTCCTTGCCCGGAAGGTCGACATGGCCGAGCGGACGCGCTGCGCGGAGCGCCTGGCGGGCCGCTTCGCCGGTATCCGGCTTCGGTTCAGGGCGGCGGGCGCGGCGTTCGGCCTGGACGAGCGCCTTGAGGCCGTCGCTCTCCAGCCGGTCGCGAAGGGCGCCGGCGGGAAGCGCCTGGCGGCGCGCCCAGCAGAGGGCGGCCGCGAATTCGGTGAGCCGCGACTTGTCGTATTCGCTTCCGAAGACCAGCTTGACCACCGGGGTCATCGGAGCGCGCGCCTGGGCCTTGAGACCGGCGTCGTCGAGCAGCTCGGCATAGCCTTCGCCATCCGCTTCGGCGGCGAGCGCGAAATCGTAGGCGAGGCCGAGGGCGCGGTAGAGGGCGGCGCGGCTGCGCTGGTCGGCGCCGCGGGCGGCGTCGGCGCAGTCCCGGGCGATGCCGAGACGGTCGGCCAGGCCGGCGTCGAGGTCGAGCTCGGGCTCGTCCCAGCGCGGCTCGGCGGGCGAATCGAGCTCGAGCGGGTCGGCATTGGGCCCGTCCGCCCAGACCGGGCTTGCGCCGGGCTGAGCCGCGGCGGCGAGCGCGGTCGTCGCCTGGTGGGCGATGGCGGAGGCGGTCGCGCTGTCGGCGATCTCCTTCCAGTTGATCACCCCGTAGATGAAGTCGATCGCTTCCCCGGTCGAGGAGAAGGGCATCAGGATCCCGCGGTACATGGTGTTCTTGCCGCGCTGGCCGACGAACTCCGCCTCGAAGCCGATCGGCGCCTTGTTGGCGATGATCTGCATATAATGGTCGGTGAGCCGGGAGAGGAGCGAGCGCTTGGGCACTTCACTGATCCGGCGGACGTCGCCGAGCAGATCGCATTCCTCGCGGAGCGCGTCGCCGAGCCAGGCCACCTTGGGATCGTCGCCGCCTTCGGAGAAATCGAGCAGCACGCTGTTCGGCCCGAAGTCGCCCAGCGCCTCCGGATCGAGCGCGCGGATCGAGGGATAGGCGCGGCCCTCGAGCAGCGAGACCCAGTAATTATAGGCCCGCACGTGCATCCGGCGTTCGTCGAGGCCGATTTCCGGCGGCACCTCGATGCCGGCGTCTTCCTCGCTCGAGCCGTAGTCCGGCTGCTCGTCAAATGCCCGCAGGCTGTCCATCAGGCGGTCCTCAAGCTCCCCAGTGAGCCGACCTTTGCACCGGACGTGGTTGAAAAACCGTTAAGCGTGGCGGCCGCAGAGCCGTCACCCGGCGCAGGCCGGGGTCTCGGGGAGAGCCGCCGAGACTTCTCGTCCCAAGGTCCCGGCTTTCGCCGGGATGACGGGCGCGGTCACTTGTCATCCCAGGCCGCCGCTGATAGACGCGCGCCCTCCCCTCGGGAGCGCCGCTTTAGCTCAGCCGGTAGAGCACATCATTCGTAATGATGGGGTCGGGTGTTCGAGTCACCCAAGCGGCACCACCGTCCTGAGCATTCCGCAGGCCGGCCCTCAGAAGACGTAGGTGCAGCCCGATTGCGGGGCGCCGTCGCGGCTGCCGAGGAACAGGCCCTTCAGGCGCAGCCGTCCGTCCGCCAGCTCGGCCTCGCCCTCGAGGTCCAGGTGGGGCGGGACGAAATTGCCGCCCTCGACCTTCAGCCTGATCTGCCTTGTGGCGGGATCGAAGCTGTAGCTTCCCCAATAGTCCTGATACGTCTCGAACGGCATGAAGGTGACCGAGAAGCGGTTCTCCGGCCGGAACTCCAGCTCTCGAACCGGCTCCTGCGCGATGCAGCCGTCCAGGCTGCGCTGGGTGTAGCGGCCGGTGAGGACGATCTCGTCTTCAGCGACGACCCGGAACTGGGTCGAAACCGGCTTGCCGTCATGCCGGAAGCGGACGAGGACGACCGCCCCGGGCGGCGCGTCGGGAGCGATGGTGAGGGACTTGCGGTCCGCGGCGAGGGTGGCGGGCCCGGTCACCGCCCAGCCGCTGGTGCACTTCAGGGGCAGCTCGACCGTCCCGCCGGGAGCCCGGTCGGCCATCGGAGTGACCCGGACCACTCCGCCCTGGCGATAGACGGTCGTGTCCGTGCCGACGAAGGCGAAATGCCAGCCGGGCGGAAAGCAGTCCGGATCCGGAAGCCGCGGCGGGGGCGGAGCGGCGGCGGCGGCGGATCGCGCCGCGGGCCCTGTCGCCAGCTCCTCCCACAGATTCCCCACCTTCCGGCCGTCGACGAGGCGCTTTCGTCCGTAATAGACGTTGCGGATGAGGGGCCATTCCCCGGTCCGGAAGTAGAGCCTGTCGGTTCGGTCGCCGCGCCGCACCTCGATGAATCGGCGGCTTGCGCCCCGGGACCAGGCGAGCCCCGCTTCGCAGGCCGGTTCCGCGGCGGAACGGGCGGCGCTCCGCTCGAGCATGTCGCGCATCGAAGCGACGAAGAGCGGGCCCGTATCGTAGGGATCCTCGCTCAGCTCCGCCGCGCAATATTGGCGGGCCCGCTCGACGAGCCGCTCCCGCTCCGGCCCGTCGCGCAGCTCCTTCGCCGGCGCGAGCGCCGGGGAGGCGAGAAGGAGGAAGGCGGCGGATCGGGCAAGTTTCATCGTCGAGCTCCTGCGGCGGCGTCGGCGGAACTCAGGCTGGCGGCATTCGCCCTGCCGATCAAGGCCGCCACTGGCCGCGTTCGCGGCCGGCACCCCCGGCAAGGCTAGCCCCCGGCCGCGATTAACTACGTAGTTACAACAGGTTCCCTTGATATCGGAACCGAAGCGCCCGGCGCGGGTTCTGACCAGGGTTAACAGCTTCTTCATCTTCTTTAGCTGTTTGAAAGGCGACAATTGGGGTTCGATCGCGCGATGCAACCGGCGTTGCTCTGCTCCGGCAGAGTTTCCGAACGCGCCTTCGGCCGTGCCCCGCTCCGCCCAGTCCGTTCCACTGCTCACGAGCGCCAGGCTTGATGCCGCAACCGATCCTCGCGTCGGCGGCATTGGCGCCGTCCCGCCGCAATTCAAAACAGAATTAATCCAGGGAGATTTTTGCCGATGTGCACTTATTGCGCAATGAAGGGCCTGCGGTCCCGCTCCACTTCCACCGAAGAGACCATCGCCCACGTCGGCGCCAAGGGCAGCCTGGCGAGCATGGCCGCCGCCAGCGCCGGTGAGCTGACCACTTCCGACCTTCAATCGCTGCAGATGTCGGTGGCCAAGCTTTCCGAGGGCTTCGCGATCGACGGCGTCGGCGACCTCAAGCCCCCCGTCGTCCTCCCGGCGCTCCTCATCACCACCGACAACGTTCCCGACGCCCCCAACACGGCGGGCAACACCAATCCGGTGATCACCGTCACCGGCCCGGGCGTGACCACTCCGCTCGTCTCCACGATCGACACGGTGGGCGACCAGGATTTCTACAAAGTCACCCTGACCGCCGGCACGACCTACGAGTTCGGGATGTATTCCTACAATGGCGGGCCGAACGCCGTCGGAGTCACCGACCCCTATATGGAGCTCTACGCGGCCGACGGCTCGACCCTGGTGGTGAGCGCCGACGGCGGCGCCAGCACGCCCTACAACCAGACCAATTCGGGCTTCGACGTCCTCCTCACCTACACTCCGACGGCGAGCGGCACCTATTACGTCAACGCCCGCGCCTTCTCCAACTCCCCGGTGACTCCGACCGGCGATTCCGTCGGCGACTACCAGCTGTTCGTTCGCCAGCAGGATCCGAACGACCCCACCGTCTACAAGCCCTATTACGCGCCGACCGAGCCGCTCTACGCGCTCGACTGGGGCAGCCAGGTCAACAGGGTGAACCAGTCCGCCCGCAACCCGGACGGCAATGAGGGCACCCGCTCGACTTCGGCCAACGGCGCCGATCCCACCGGCAATGCGCAGGGCACTCCGGTCTATTCCTCGCTGCTCGACATCCCCGCCCTCGCCGCGTCGCAGGGCAAGGACATCAGCGGCAAGAACGTCATCACCATCTACTTCGCCAAGCAGGGCGATCTCATCACCTCGCTCGAGGATCCGACCAGCCCCGGCCTGCCGCCGGCGACCCTGGCAATCAGGGACGTCCAGGATTTCGAGCGCGATGCCGTGATGACCGCGCTCCGCGAGTTCGAGAAGGTGGCCGACGTCGTCTATCTCGTCGTCACCGATCGCGCCCATGCCGATTTCACCTACGCAAGCTACCAGGGCACCCCGGGACCGGGCGTTTCGCTGCTCGGCTCGATGAGCCCGCCGGACGAGCCGGACGAGGGCCTCGCCCAGTTCAACTCGGGCGACGAGCGCTGGAACGCCGTCAACCTCGCCCAGGGCGGCTTCTCCTTCGTCACCCTGATCCATGAGTTCGGCCACGGCCACGGCATGGCGCACCCGCACGACAATGGCGGCAAGTCGGGCATCATGAACGGCGTCGTCGGCGAAGGCGCGGGCGTCGCCGACTACACGACCGGCGATTACGACCTGAACCAGGGCGTCTTCACGATGATGTCCTACGAGGACGGCTGGCAGACCTCGCCCTACGGCAATGCCGAGACCGACGTCGGCTACGGCTATCTCGGCGGCCTGATGGCCTTCGACATCGCCGTCATCCAGGACAAATATGGCGTGAACGAGGAGCACGCGACCGGCAACGACGTCTATACGCTCAAGGACGTCAACGCCCCCGGCACCTTCTATTATTCCATCTGGGACGGCGGCGGCACCGACTCGATCGTCTATGACGGATCGAAGGACGCCAATATCGATCTTCGCCAGGCCACTCTGCGGTATGAGGTCGGCGGCGGCGGCTACGTCTCCTACGCCACCGGGATCTTCGGCGGCTTCACCATCGCCAACGGAGTGACGATCGAGAATGCGTCCGGCGGAAGCGGCAACGACAAGCTGACCGGCAACGCCGCGGACAACCGGCTGGAGGGCAATGGAGGCAACGACACCTTCTATCTGTGGTCGGGCGGCGGCAACGACACCGCGATGGGCGGCGCCGGCAGCGACATCTTCTTCTTCGGCGGCACCCTGGACTCGGCCGACGTCGTCCGCGGCGGCGCCGACAACGACACGCTGGTGATCCAGGGGGCCTATGGCGCCCTGGCGCTGACGTCGAACGTCACGGAGATCGAGGGCATTTCCCTGCTCGCCGGCTCGAACACCACCTTCGGGGAGCCGGGCAGCAACCGCTTCGACTACGTCGTCACCACCCACGATTCGAACTTCGCCGCGGGGCTTCAGGTGCGCGTCAACGGCGCGGCCCTGCTCGAAGGGGAGGATTTCACCTTCAACGGATCGGCCGAAACCGATGCGAGCTTCGTGGTCTACGGCGGCAAGGGCAAGGATACGCTCACCGGCGGCCTCGGCAACGACATCTTCTTCTTCGCCGAGGAGAGGTTCGCGAGCGGGGACACCGTCAACGGCGGCGCCGGCTATGACGGCATGTTCCTGAGGGGCAATTACACGATCGACTTCAACGCCCCGGGCTATTCGGGTCTGTTCACCAACATCGAGAACCTCACCCTGACCTCGGCCAGCGACGAGCGCTATGCGCGCGGCGGCGGCACGGAGTTCGACTACAACATCACCCTTTCCGACGCGATCGTGGGAGCGGGGCAGCAGCTGACGGTGTCGGGCGCGCTGCTGAGGGCGAGCGAGACGATGATCGTCGACGCAAGCCAGGAGTCGAACGGGAGCCTGAGGCTGTTCGGCGGCGCTGCCGCGGACACGCTGAAGGGCGGTGCCATGAACGACCTGCTGCACGGCAACCTCGGCGCCGACTCCCTCTCGGGCGGCGGCGGGGCCGACACCTTCGCCTACAACAAGAGCAGCGAATCGACCTCGGCTTCGAGGGACCATATCCTCGACTTCACCGCCGGGACCGACCGGATCGACCTCAGCAAGATCGACGCCGACACATCGGCGGCGGGCAACCAGGCCTTCACCTTCATCGGCTCGAACGCCTTCAGCGGAACGGCCGGGCAGCTTCGGGCCTTCGAGGACGGCGGCTCATGGTTCGTCGAGGGCGACACCAACGGCGACAGCGTGGCCGATCTCGTCATCCAGCTCACCGTCACCGGCGGCGCGCTGACGCAGACCGACTTCCTGCCCTGAACCGGTAATCCTCCCCGCGATTTCGCGGGGAGGGGACCAGCGAAGCTTGGTGGAGGGGTTCTTCAAGCGCGGAGAACCCCTCCACCGCACTTCGTGCGGTCCCCCTCCCCGGCAAGCCGGGGAGGATTTGTTCAAGCCACCACCGTTTCCCGCGACGACCGGGCCGGGTCGCATTCCAGCAGGTGCTTCTGCACCTTTCCCGCCGCCGTGCGGGGGAAATCCTCCACATATTCGAAGGTCGCCGGCACCTTGTAGGCGGCGAGCCGGGCGCGGCAGAAGGCCTGGAGCTCGCCCGGGGAGGGAGGCTGCCGGCCCTGCGTGAGCCGGAGGAAAGCGCAGCCGATCTCGCCCCAGCGCGGATCGGGGGCGGCGACGACCACCGCCTCGGCCACCGCCGGATGGCCGGCGAGCACATTCTCCACCTCGGCCGGATAGACGTTCTCGCCGCCCGAGATGAACATCTCCTTCCGTCGCCCGGCGACCCAGTAGAAGCCGTCGCGATCGCGCCGGGCGAGGTCCCCGGACCTCAGCCAGCCGTCGGCCGTGAAAGCGGCCCGGGTCGCTTCCGGATCGTTCCAATAGCCCGGAGTGACGGCCGGCCCGGCGAAGAGCAGGTCGCCCACCTCGCCCTCGGCCACGTCGCGGCCATCCTCGCCGACGATCCGGACGCTGACGAGGAGCTGGGGCTTGCCGACCGAGCCGATCCGCCGCCAGGCGTCGGCCGGAGCGGCGAGGAAGGCGGTCGGGCCGGTTTCCGTCATGCCCATCCCGTTGCAGATCCTGATCCCGAGGTCGCGGCAGCGCCGGGCGAGCGCGTCGGGCAGGGGCGCCCCACCGCATCCCCAGTGGCGGACATGGCCGAGCGGCGCGGCGCCGAAGCGCGGATGGTCCGCGAGCGACTGGTAGACCGCCGGCACCGCGAAGAAAGTGTCCACCCGCCGCGCCTCCAGCAGCTCCACCACCCGATCCGCCTCGAAGCCGGGCAGGAGGAGCACGCGGCCGCCCTGGAGCAATGTCGGCAAGGCGTGGAGGTTGATCCCGGCGGTGTGGAAATTGGGGAGGAAGCTCAAGGTCGTGTCGGATGCGCCGAGGCCGATGGCGGTGCCGATATTGACGAGGTTCGCGAGCGCCATCCGGTAGGTGTAGATGACGCCCTTCGGCCGGCCGGTCGTCCCCGAGGTATAGAGGAGGTACCAGATCCGGTCGGCGGGCCAGTGGCCGCTCCGGGCCAGCGGCGCGGCGGCCTCGACCCGCGCTTCATAATCGCCGTCGAGGTCGAGCGCGGGCGGCGGAGCGGAGAGACGGCGAACGGCCGCGGAGTCTTCCCGTCCGTGAAGAAGCAGCCGCGGATCGCAATGGGCGAGCAGCGGGTCGAGCTCGGCCGGGGGCATCCGCCAGTTGAGCGGCACCAGGATCGCTCCGAGCCGGGCGCAGGCGAACAGGGCTTCGAAGAAAGCGAGGCGGTTGCGGCACAGGATGGCGACCCGGTCGCCTTCGCCGACTCCGATCGCTTCGAAAAGGGCCGCGGCGCGGGCCGAGCGCTCGTCGAGCGCCGCGTAGGTGTGGCTCCGGCCGGTCGCCAGCTCCTCGAGCGCCACCGAGTCCGGCGTCAGCTCGGCGCGGCGGGCGATCAGGTCGGGGAGGTCGGCGGGCATCACCTCTTCCTAAGCCCCTCGGAAACCAGCTCGATGGCGATCGCCGCGACCTCGGCCGGGCTCAGATCCTCGTCCCACAGGCCGTAGCGCATTCCGAGGAAGACGCTCATCCCGATCAGCGCCCAGGCCCGCGCCTCGTCCTCGCGCTCGCCATGCCCGCCGTCGGCGATCTCGCCGCGCTCCCGGGCGCCCGCGAGATTGCGCCGATAGGCGTCCGCGAAGCTCAGATAATGGGCGCGGTAGACGTCGTGGGCGACGAACTGGGCCTCCTCGATGATCCGGTAGAGCTCGGGATGCTTGCGGGTGAAGGCGATGAACGCCTCGAGCCCGATCCGCTCCGCCGCCAGCCGGTCGGGCGCGGCCTTCACCGCCTCGGCGACATGGACGCGGGTCGCCCGGCTCATGTCGAGGACGAGCGCCCGGAACACCTCCTCCTTGCTTTCGAAATAGGTGTAGAAGGTACCGAGCGCGACTCCTGCGCGGCGTGTGATCCCGGTGATCGCCGCCTCGTGGAAGCCGCGCTCGCCGAATTCGGCCGCGGCGGCCTCGATCAGGCGCCGAAGGGTTTTGCGCCCCCGTTCGGTGCGCGGTTCCTTGTCGCCATTGGCCGCCGTCGTCGCCATAGCCTCTCCCCGACCGGGAAGTTGAACCGGATTTCAGCTTTGCGCAAGCGGGCGCCGTGTCAGTCGGCCTTTCGGCCCGGCAAAGGCAGCAGATCGTGTCGGATGCTCACGAACCGGGCCGCCAGCCGGATTTCGGCAAGGAAGAGCGTGAGCCCCACGATGAGGAGGCCCATCGCGGCGATGAACAGCAGCGCGATCGGCCGGGCGAAAGGGATTTGCGCCAGGTCAGCGACGAACAGGATGGCGACGACGAGGCAGACGAAAAGGGCGCTGGCGGTGCAGGCGGTGATGGCCCAGTTCACGACCCGCATCCGGCGGATGATGATCAGCAGCTCCTCGCTGGCCCGCTCCCGCGTCCCTTCGTCGAACGAGGCGAAATCGCGCTCGAGGCTCCGCCCGCGGTCGACGATCCGGGCGAGACGCGAAGCCAGAACGTTCAGGATCCCAGCGATGCCGGCGAGCAGGAAGACGGGCGCGATCGCCAGCTGGATGAGATGGGCGACGGTCGAGACTGGAATGGCCTGGTCCATGGCCCAGCCACACGCCCCCGGCCGGAAAGTGTCAAGGGTGGCCGGCGCCATTCGGACGGCGCTCGCCGGACCTCCCGTTCGGCCGTTGCGAACATCCGCCGGCTGCCCCACTATGCCGGCGCAAGGGCGGCGGGGACCCGGATTCAGGAGGAGCTGTTGGCGCGCGCCGGCGGAAACAAAGCGAAGTGGGCGCTGTCGCTGGCGGGGGCCTCGATCCTGTTCGTGCCGGTCACCATCGTGCTTCACGAACTGGCTCACCTGATCGCGGCCCTCGCTCTCGGATTCCCCAATCCGGAATTCCATTTCAACGCGGTTTCTCCGGGGGATGTCAGGGGGCAAGCCCAGTGGGAGCTCGGCGCGGTCGCGCTCGCGGGTCCGTCGTGACGGCACTGCTTACCGGTCTGGGCCTCGTCGCGCATCGCCGTCGGCCTCAGTCCGCATGGCCGTTCGCACTCGCCATCTCGGCGGCCTCCCGCTTCGCGGTGGCGGTGCCGTTCAGTCTGGCCAACCTCTACGTGAGAGCGACTGGAGGGCGCCTCGCGCCCCCGGCGTTCGATGAGCAGAAAGCGGCCGATGCCTTGGGCTGGTCCGGAGAATTGTTGCTGGGAGCGACCTCGGCCACGTTTCTTCTGGTCCTTGGCTGGCTGGTCGTCGCTCTTCCAAACCGGCGGCTCTCGGTTCCCGCGATGCTGATCGGGACGGCAGCCGGGTGGGCAGCCTGGATGGCCGGGCTGGGACCCGTCCTGTTCCCCTGAACTGAGCAGATGCCGGCCTGGCGCGCAGGTTCGCCATCCATCCTCGCGAACCGCGATGAGGCGCAAGGCAGCGTCGAAAGCGCTTCCCTCCCACTCCCCGCCGCCGCTATGGCGCGCCGACCATGTCCTCCGCTTCCACCCGTTCCCGATCACGCTCCGCCGCCCGACTCGCCGCCGTCCAGGCGCTCTACCAGCGCGAGATGGAGGAGACGCCGGTCCCAAAGCTCCTCCACGAATTCCACCATCACCGCCTCGGGGCGACGATCGAGGGCGTCGAATATCAGGATGCCGAAGTGGACTTCTTCGACGATCTGGTGAGCGGAGTCGCCGCTCGAGAGGCCGAGCTCGACGCAGCGATCGCCGCGCGCCTCACGCCCGACTGGCCCCTGTCCCGCCTCGACCGGCCGATGCGGCAGATCCTGCGCGCCGGCGCCTACGAGCTCGCCGCCCGGATCGACGTGCCCACCGGGAGCGTGATCTCGGAATATGTCGACGTCGCCAAGGCCTTCTACGGCCAGAAGGAAGCCGGCTTCGTCAACGGCATCCTGGATGCCGTGGCGAAGGACGTGCGGAAGTGACCTTCGAAGAGCCGCGGTATGGGGCGGGTCGGCCGCTGGCGCGTGTTGCGGCGGAGCTCGCCAAGGTCAGCGATCCGGACGATCGCCGCGCCGCCCGGGCCAGTATCAAGGAGGAGGCGCTTCTGTTCCGAAGGCAGGCGCGCCGATTTCAGACGGGCAGCAAGCTCGCTGATGCGATTGCGAAGTTCGGCGGCGGATCTTTGTTGACGGCCACCTTGCTGCTGATTGTCGGAGGCCAGGCCAACGACACGATCCTTATAACCGCCGCTCTGGCATTGTTGTTGTTCGTTGCAGGGACCATCTTCTGGGCGTATTGCGACCTTCAGTCCTCCCAGCGCGAATTCGAGGCTGAATGGCTAGAGGCCGCGTTGAAGGAAACGGAGCGGTGACCATGTCTTTCTCTGAAACTGTTCTCGCCTTCGCCGCCGTGGTGACTCTCAGTGGTTTCACCGGCCTCGGGCTCATGTACCGCAGCCTACGGCGATCCGAGCCGAGCCGAGAAGCTCTGAAGCGCTAATCCCGCGTATTGACCGAAGCCGAATTTATCGAGTCCCTCAGGACGCTGGCGACCGGTACCGCCGCCCGCGGCCTTCTCGACGACGCGGCGGTGCTGGAGGTCGGCGGCCGTTCGCTCGTGCTCACCCACGATATGCTGGTCGAAGGCGTGCACTACCTTCCGGGTGATCCGCCAGGGGACGTCGCCTGGAAGCTGCTCGCCGTGAATCTCTCCGATCTCGCCGCCAAGGGCGCGAGGCCGATTGGGGTGCTCCTCGGCTTCAGCCTAGGGGAGGAGGGTTGGGACAAGGCGTTCGTGGCCGGCCTTGGCACCGCGCTCGGCGCCTTGGGCGTGCCTCTGCTCGGCGGTGACACCGTCAAGGGGGCGGGGCCCCGCACCCTCGCCCTCACCGCGATCGGCGATGCGGATGGACCGGTCCCCTCGAGGGCCGGAGGCCGAGCGGGGGACCATCTCTGGGTAACTGGCGCGATCGGTGACTCGGGCGCGGGGCTGCGCGGCCTCAAGGGCGAACTCACCGCTGATCCTGGGCTGACCGAACGTTACCGGAACCCGAGCCCCCGGCTCGAAGCCGGCTTTCGGCTGGCGCCGCTGGTGGGCGCGATGATGGACGTGTCGGACGGACTTCTGATCGACGCCTCGCGCCTGGCCGGAGCGAGCGGAGTCGCTGCTGAGATCGACCTGGACTCGGTGCCGCTTTCGGACGCTTTCCTCGCCCTGCTCGGCAGCGGTCGCGAGGCGCGGCTCGAGGCGACGACCGCTGGCGACGATTACGAGCTGCTCTTCGCCGCGAAGCCCGGCCGGGCGCCCGAGATACTCGCCCTGCAGGACGAGCTCGGCCTGCCCTTGAGCCGGATCGGCACGCTGGCGGAGGGCTCGGGGCTTCGATTGACGGATCGGGGCGAGCCCGTTCCCCTCCCGCCGAGCCTGGGCTGGATGCATTGCTGAACTGAGGTTGAATCCTTGCGACAAGCCCCCTAAAGGGCGCGGCACATCCGGGCGCGTCCGCGCCGGAGCCGTTGCCTCGCCCGGTTCAGCATCAAAAGGGGAAGAATTTCATGGAAGTCGTGCTCATTGCCATAGCCTGCGGATTGGTCGCAGTGCTCTACGGCATCCTCACCAGCCTCCAGGTGCTGAAATCCCCGGCCGGCAATGAGCGCATGGTCGCGGTCGCCTCCGCCATCCAGGAGGGCGCCAACGCCTATCTGCGGCGGCAGTACACCACGATCGCCGTCGTCGGCGTGGTCGTCGCGGCGCTCGTCTTCTTCTTCCTCGGAGCCACCGAAGCGGTCGGCTTCGTGATCGGAGCTTTGCTCTCGGGCGTCGCGGGCTTCATCGGCATGAACATCTCGGTCCGCGCCAACGTCCGCACCGCCGAGGCCGCCCGCACCAGCCTCCAGCGCGGTCTCACCGTCGCCTTCCGGGCGGGCGCGATCACGGGAATGCTGGTCGCGGGGCTCGCTCTGCTCGCCATCTCGGTCTTCTTCTACTTCCTGGTCGATTTCCAGGATCTCGCTCCCGACAGCCGTGAGGTCGTCGACGCCCTCGTCGCCCTGGCCTTCGGAGCCTCGCTCATCTCCATCTTCGCCCGCCTCGGCGGAGGAATCTTCACCAAGGCCGCGGACGTCGGCGCCGACCTCGTCGGCAAGGTCGAGGCCGGAATTCCCGAGGACGACCCCCGCAACCCGGCCGTCATCGCCGACAACGTGGGCGACAATGTCGGCGATTGCGCCGGAATGGCCGCCGACCTTTTCGAGACCTATGTCGTCACCGTCGGCGCCACCATGGTCCTCATCGCCCTGCTGGTGGACGCCGGCGCCGAGCAGATGCTGGCCCTGATGAGCCTTCCGCTGATCATCGGCGGAGTGTGCATCCTGACCTCGATCATCGGCACCTACATGGTCCGCCTCGGCCGCAACCAGTCGATCATGGGCGCCCTCTACAAGGGCTTCTGGACGACGGCGGCCCTGTCGATCCCGGCGATATTCTACGTCATGTGGCAGACCCTCGGCGACATGAACGCCGTCATCGGAAGCGCGACCGAAGCGGCCGGCAGCGACGTCGCGGCCGACGTCGCCAACACCGCCGTCGGCGGCGGCTTCACCGGAATGGACCTGTTCTGGTGCTCGCTGGTCGGCCTTGCCGTCACCGGCCTCATCGTCTGGATCACCGAATATTATACCGGCACCAACTACCGCCCGGTCCGCTCGATCGCCAAGGCCTCGCAGACCGGCCACGGCACCAACGTTATCCAGGGCCTCGCCATCAGCCTTGAATCGACCGCGCTCCCGACCCTCGTCATCTGCGTCGGGATCATCGTCTCCTACCAGCTGGCGGGCCTGATCGGGATCGCCTTCGCCGCCACCGCGATGCTCGCCCTGGCGGGAATGGTCGTGGCTCTCGACGCCTACGGCCCCGTCACCGACAATGCCGGCGGAATCGCCGAGATGTCGGGCATGGAGGAGGACGTGCGCACCCGCACCGACGCCCTCGACGCCGTCGGCAACACCACCAAGGCCGTCACCAAGGGCTATGCCATCGGCTCCGCCGCCCTCGGCGCGCTGGTGCTGTTCGGCGCCTATACGGAGGACCTCAAGCATTATGCCGGCGAGCTCGGCATCGGCGCGGGCGGAATCGATTTCGCTCTGTCCAACCCGTACGTCGTCGTCGGCCTGCTGCTCGGCGCGCTCCTGCCCTATCTGTTCGGAGCGATGGGAATGACCGCGGTCGGCCGCGCGGCGGGCAACGTCGTGCTCGACGTGCGCGAGCAGTTCCGCTCCAACCCCGGCATCATGGACGGCACCTCGAGGCCCAATTACGCCCGCACCGTCGATCTCGTCACCAAGGCGGCGATCAAGGAGATGATCATCCCGTCGCTGCTTCCGGTGCTGACCCCGATCGCCGTCTATTTCGCGATCGCGGCGATCGCCGGCAAGGAGCAGGGCTTCGCCGCCCTCGGCGCCCTCCTGCTCGGAGTGATCGTCTCGGGCCTCTTCGTCGCCATCTCGATGACTTCGGGCGGCGGCGCCTGGGACAATGCCAAGAAATATATCGAGGACGGCAATTACGGGGGCAAGGGCTCGGAAGCCCATAAGGCCGCCGTCACCGGCGACACGGTCGGCGATCCGTACAAGGATACGGCCGGCCCGGCGGTGAACCCGATGATCAAGATCACCAACATCGTCGCCCTGCTGCTTCTGGCGGCGCTGGCCGCCGGCTGATCGTCCCGGCCTCGACGAGCGAAAGAGCCCCGCCCGGCGCAATCCGGGCGGGGTTTTTCGTTGGCGCAGCGCGGCGGGCGGGGCTACATGGTCGAGGTTGAAGACCTTTTCCGGGGGGCTGGGATGAAGTGGCTTGTGGCGGCGGCACTGGCGGCCGGGGCGATCGGCGGAGTGGCGGGAGCCCAAAGCAGCGGCGGGGCCACGGCCGCTCCCGTCCCGCTTATTCCCGCCGAGGCATTCGGCGCCCTGCCCTTCATGATCGATCCGGAGATTTCGCCGGACGGCAAGCGGGTGGTCGCCTCCTCGATCGTCGGCGGCAAGAGCGGGGCGGTGCTGGTGGACCTTGCCCGCTCCGACCATGGGATCACCCGGATCGGCATCGCGGAGAACCAGAAGCTCCTCTGGGCGCGCTGGGCCGGCCCGGACCGCGTGCTGATGAGCCTGATGGTCCCGAGGAAGATCTTCGGACTGGAGCTGCCGACGAGCCGCCTCGTGGTCTACGACCGCACCACCGCCAAGCTGAGCGCGATCGGCGAAAAGGTGGGCGGCCTCGACGGCGACAACGTCATCCACGTGGATCCGGCCGGCGCCTATATCCTGATGAGCGCCCAGCGCACGATCTTCGATTATCCGGCGGTCCTCAGGGTCGACCTCCAGACGATGGACGCGACCCAGATCGTCGCTCCCAAGACTTATGTGTGGAACTGGTATTCGGATCCCAAGGGCGTGGTCCGGGCGGGCCTCGGCACCGAGGGAAATCGCTGGTGGCTGCTTTACCGCGAAACCGCCGAAGCCGATTTCCGCAAGATCGCCAGGGGCAAGCGGCCGCAGGCCGAAAGCCTCACCGACGTCGAGAAGCTGCTCCCTTCGGCCGGCAGCGACAAGGGTTATGCCATCGCCAACAAGGCGACCGGCCGCTACGGCGTGTACCGCTACGACTTCGTGACCGACACGATCGGCGACCCGATCTTCGAGCATCCGGAAGTGGACGTGGATTCCGTCGGCTTCTCCGCTCGGACGGGCGAGGTGGATTCCGTCTCCTACATCGACGACCGCCAGCGCACCGCATGGCTCGACCCGGGGATGAAGGCCGTCCAGGCGCGGATCGACCGCGCCCTTCCCGATTCGATGAACCGGATCGTCTCGCGCGACGCCACCGATACGCGGATGATCGTCTGGTCGAGCAGCCCGTCTGATCCGGGCGCCTATTACCTCTTCGACCGGGTGAAGAAGGAGCTTCGGGAGCTGGTCCGCCCCTATTCGCAGCTGGACGAGGCGAAGCTCGCGCCGATGGAGGCGGTCCGCTACGCCGCCCGCGACGGCCTCCAGGTCCCCGCCTATCTGACGCTTCCGGCCGGCCGCCCCGCAAAGGGGCTGCCGCTGATCGTCATGCCGCACGGCGGGCCTTTCGTCCGCGACAGCTGGGCCTACGAACCCTGGGTCCAGTTCCTCGCCAACCGCGGCTATGCCGTGCTCCAGCCGAACTTCCGCGGCTCCACCGGCTACGGCAAGGCCTATGTCGAGGCGGCGTCGGGGCAATTCGGCCGCAAGATGCAGGACGATCTCGACGACGGGGTCGCCTGGCTCGCCGCGCGCGGAACCGTGGATCCGAAGCGGGTCTGCATGATGGGCGCCTCCTACGGCGGCTATGCGGCGCTGTGGGCGGCGGTCCGCAATCCGGACGTCTATCGGTGCTCGGTCAGCTTTGCCGGCATTTCCGACATCCCCTCCATGCTTCGCTACGACCGGTCGAAATTCGTCGCCACCCGCTATTATCGCGACTGGCGCGACCGGATTCGCGGCCCCGAGGATTTCGATCTGAAGAACGTCTCTCCGATCAACCGGGCGAGGGAGATAAGGGTGCCGATGCTGATCGCGCACGGCGAGAAGGATTCGACCGTGCCGGCCAACCAGTCGAAGCGGCTTCACGAGGCTCTTCGAAAAGCGGGGATCGCGCACGAATACGTCACCTATCCCGAGGAAGGCCACGGCTTCGAAAAGGTCGAGAATTCCGTGGATTTCCTGAAGCGGGTCGACGCTTTCCTGGCGAAGCACAATCCCGCGCGCTGAGCCGGTGGCCGGAAACGGACAGGGCCGTCCGCCGCCGGTCATCCGTCGCGAAACGGCCTTCCCAAGGTTCGGCGGATTTCACCAACTGTTGAGAAGCGCCCGCCGCGCGGACGGCGGCTAACTTCAAAGGAATGGCGCAATTCCGCCATTTATTCGAAGTGGCACGGTCCCTGCAAAGTCTCCTGCATGGCAGCCGGATGGTCCGGCGGCCGGTTCAAAAGGAGACAGACAATGACCTTCAACTTCGCCAGCCTGCAGCACATCGCGGTTTCCGCCATCGGCGCCATCGTCACCGCGACCCTCTTCATCACCGCCGCCGTCGGCCCGGCCGGTCAGATCATCTGACCGTCCGGCCTGTGGTCGAAAAGTTGATAATCGCCACTAATCGCCACTAATCGCCACCAAAAGGAAGGAATGGCCAATGAACGGCCCTTTCACGCTCGACAAAGCCAATGCCAAGCTGATGGGCGTCTGCGCCGGCCTCGCCGACGCGACGGGAGCCGACGCGACGCTCATCCGGCTGGCCGCCGTTCTCGGAGTCCTCGTCCTGGGCCCGGTCGCGGTCCTGCTCTACCTCGTCGCCGGCTGGGCCGCCCCCGCGCGCGGCTAGCAGGACGATCGTCCCAGTCACATTTTTGACGCACAGGTTGAGGCCGAGGGGGTGACGGCGCGCGCCATTGCCGCTAGTCACGCACCGGGAGGAGCGATCAATGGAAGGCCTGGAGCTGGGAACCGTCGTGCTGGTTTCGTCGCTGGTGCTTGGCGCGCTCGCGCTTCCGGTGACGGCGATCGCGATCCATCAGCGCAAGCGCCGCTCCTACGAGCGCCGGGCCGGAGTCCGGCACAAGGAAAAGATCGAGCTCTAGGCCGCCGATCGGCGCCGCCCGAGGCCGCTTCAACGGCGGAAAAACCGGTCCGCGGAAAATTTTTTCGAGCTGCCTCAGCCTCGGTTCGGCGACGCTTCGGAACGGCTCATCGCCGCAGATTTCCGCGCTTTTTGGCCCCCGCGCCAGTGCCGGGGCCGGCCGTGCGGCGGCGCGGTTCATCTTAAAGCCATGAAACTCTTCAGACTTGCCGGTCGTTGGGGCCGCAAGTGAGTGAGAAGGGAGCCAAGTATGGCCACGAGTATCCTTGAAGCGCGCGGCGGCTGCATCATCCCCCAGGCGGATCAGCGCGGCTACCATATCGTCTATCGCGAGCACGAAACCAATTACTGCCCCGGCTGCGGCCGCACCCATTGGTATATCGGCCGCTCGATGGCGGAATGCGCTTTCTGCACGACCGCCTTGCCGCTGGAGAACGCACCGATGATCGCGGGCGGAGCCATCGTCCGCACGATCCGCCGGCCGGGCTTCGGAGCCGACCAGGCCTACGCCGCCTGACAACCTGCGCGGCGCCATCGCGGCGCCGCCGTCGCGCCGGCCCCTTCGTTACGCGTGGGCCGGCGCGCCACCCCTACCCGCGTCATCCCGGCGAAAGCCGGGACCTCAGGACAACACGTCATCCCGGCGCGAGCCGGGTCCTCAGGACCATACGGCATCCCGGCGAAAGCCGGGACCCCAGGTCGAGAAGTCTCGGCGGGTCTCCCCGAGATCCCGGCATTCGCCGGGATGACGGTGGGGGTCTCCCCGAGATCCCGGCTTTCGCCGGGATGACGGTGGGGTCTCCCGAGATCCCGGCTCTCGCCGGGATGACGGTGAGGACCTAGGGCGTCGCTTTGCGCACCGGGACCTGGGCGTTGCAGATGTCGACTCCGCCGCTCGGGCGCTGGAAGAATTCGCCGCCCCGGTTGGCGCGCCCGGTGACATATTGGCCGAAGGCCTCGCTGTCGGAGCGGAGCACCTCGAAGGCCGGGCGCTCGGCGGCCGGAAGATCGGCCGCGAGCCGGGCCCGGGCGATCGGGATGTTCTGCGCCGGCTCCTTGTAGAAGCCCAGCGCTTCGGTGCCGCGCGGCCGAGCGGAGAGCAGTGCGATGCCTTCCACCACCCGGCCGATCACCGCGATGTTGAGATCGAGATGCCGAGGCGCGTGACCGATGACGGCGTAGAGCTCGCCCCCCGTGCCGGTATCGGGCGCCAGGTCCCGGCCGACGCCGACATAGCCGTAGCAATGGGTGAGCCAGGCCCGCCCTTCCTCGGGATCGAACGCCACCGGCCAGCCGCCGGCGTGGCCGACCATCGGCGCGTAGCTGTCGGGAAAGCCGAGGGGCCGCACCTTGAGCCCCGCCAGCGGGCGATGATATTCGTGCGGCGGCTGGCGGACGACTCCCGCCGGAAGCTCCGTCTTGGAATCGCCATTGCCCCATTGGGCGACGTAATTGTCCTGCACCCGGTAGATCGAGGCGCCGTCCCACCAGCGCGCCCGGGCGAAGGCGCGGACGTTGGCGACGTGCACCGGCGCGAATTCGGGCGCCAGCTCGATCACGACCCGGCCGCCCTCCTTCAGATCGACGACCAGGAGGCTGGCCGGATCGACCGTCCGCCACGCCTGCGCCGGAGCTTCCTGGACCACCTTGTTCGGATCCGGCGCGCCGACCACCGGCGCCGGCCTCCAGAAGGAATAGCGGGCGTTGGCGGCCGGCTCCGCGGCGGGCTTGGCGTCGCCGGTCGCGCAGCCGGCGAGAGTGGAGGCGGCAAGGGCGGCGATCAGGGTCCTGCGCATCGACATTCCTTTCGCGTGGCGCGCCTAAGTGACCCAAGCCCGCCGATCCGGCAAGCGTGTCCCGAAAGTCACAAAAGAGTCAAAACGGTTTTATTTCGCGGGCCGGCGGAACCGCCCGCCACGGCAGCGTTTTAACACAGGTTAGGCAATCGGCCGTCAAAGGGTCGAGGGGCGAAAGATATCAATGACCGAAAGTCGCGCCGTCACCGGCCTCCATGACGCTTTTGCCGGCCTCGACCCCGGGACCCTGCTCGCCGCCCCTCCCGCACTCATCGAGTTCCTCCCGCTGGCCGTCTACGCCTGCGACGCTTCCGGGCGCCTGTGCTGGTTCAACTCCAGGGCGGTCGGCGTCTGGGGCCGGACGCCCGAGGCCGGCGAGAAGGCCGAGCGGCTGGGCGGATCGGGCAAGGTCCACGGGCTGGACGGAGCGATCGTCGCCGACGGCGAGACTCCGGTGGCCCACGCCTTGCGCACGGGCGGGAATGTCGAGGGCCGGACGATCACGATCGAGCGCCCGGACGGCAGCCGGATCGGCGCCATGGCGCACGTCACCGCGCTTCGCGATCCGGGCGGCAATATCGTTGGCGCCATCGCCTGCTTCCACGACGTCACCGAGCAGCTTCGGGAGGACCGCTCCGCGCGCGAGGGCGAGCGCCGGCTTCGCGAGATACTCGATGCCCTTCCGGTCGCGCTCTATACGACCGACGCCCAGGGCCGGATCACTTATTATAACGAGGCGGCGGTCGAGATGTCGGGGCGCCGCCCGGCGCTGGGCGACGACAAATGGTGCGTCAGCTGGAAGCTGTTCCAGGTCGACGGAACCGCGCTCGCCCATGAGGAATGCCCGATGGCGATCGCGCTCGAGGAGCGCAGGCCGGTCCGCGGCGCCGAGGCGGTGGCGGAGCGGCCCGACGGCAGCCGGGTGCCCTTCATCCCCTATCCGACGCCGCTTTTCGACTCCGCCGGCGAGATGACCGGAGCGGTCAACGTGCTCGTCGACATCGCCCACCGCAAGGAAGCCGAGAGCCGCCAGCGCCAGCTCTTCGCGGAGCTCAACCACCGCATTAAGAACAACATGCAGACGCTCTACGCGCTGCTCGCCGCGGCCCGGCGCGAGACGGGAAGCGAGGACGCCCGCCAGGCGCTCGACGAAGCCGGCCGCCGGGTGGCCGCGATGGCGGCCGCCCAGACCGCGCTCTACCAGTCGGACAATCTCAGCCGCTTCGACGGCGCCGCCTTCATGGCTTCGGTCTGCGCGGCGGCGGCGGGCGGCGGCGGCGACAAGGTCCGCCTCGAGCTGCGGTCGGACGAAGCCAAGCTCGGCAACGATTCGGCGGTGCCGCTGGCGCTGATCCTCAACGAGCTGATCGCCAACGCCGCCAAATACGGGACCGGCGCCGACGGGCTCGGGACGATCCGGGTCGCCCTCGACGAGGAGGGCGGGCGGTACAGGCTCGTCGTCCAGGACGAGGGGCCGGGTTTCGACCTGTGCGAGGTCCGCCGCCGCTCCTCCGGGCTCGGCCTGGTGATGGGCCTCGCCCGGCAGATCGGCGGCCGCTTCCGGGTCGAACGGGACGGCGGCGCGCGCTGCGTGCTCGAATTTCCCGGCCCGCCCGGCCTGTCGGCCTAGCCGCCGCGCGATGTTCACCGGTCGAGCGACAGCCGCCGAAGCCATGCTGATCGACTATGGGGACGAAGGCCGCGGCGGCGGCGGCGGCGGCTATGCCGCACCGGCGGCGGCCGAAGCGCCCGCCGACCGCGCGCAACCGGCTTCGAGCCCGCCGATCCTGCTCGTCGAGGACGACTTCCTGGTCAGCATGGAGATGGAGACCGGCCTTCTCGACGCCGGCTATGCGGTGGTCGGGATCGCCGCCACCGCCGAGGACGCCGTGGCGCTCGCGCTGGAGCACCGGCCGGCCCTCGTGGTCATGGACATCCGCCTCGCCGGCGACCGCGACGGCATCGACGCCGCCGTCGAGATCTTCCGAACGGTCGGCATCCGCTCGATCTTCGCCTCCGCCCATGGCGACACCCGAACCCGCGCCCGCGCCGAGGCCGCGCGGCCGCTCGGCTGGGTGGCCAAGCCCTACCGGGTCGAGACCCTGGTCAAAGCCGTCGAGGAAGCGCTTCGGGGGCTTTAGAGCGCCGGGCGCTGAGTTTGCCTCGTCATCCCGGACTTGATCCGGGATCCACCTTCTTGCGGCGCCTGACGAAAGTAAGGTGGATGCCGGATCAAGTCCGGCATGACGAGTATGCGAAATGCGTTTCCGCCAGCGCAGCGTTCGTCACCCCGGACTCGATCCGGGGTCCACCTTCCTTCGTCCGCGGCAGCGCAGTGAAGGTGGATGCCGGATCAAGTCCGGCATGACCAATATGCGAGATGCGTTTCCAGCAGCAGCGCAGCGTTCGTCACCCCGGACTAGATCCGGGGTCCACCTTCTTGCGGCGCCTGACGAAAGTAAGGTGGATGCCGGATCAAGTCCGGCATGACGAGTATGCGAAATGCGTATCCGCCAGCAGCGCAGCGTTCGTCACCCCGGACTCGATCCGGGGTCTACCTTCCTTCGGCCACGGCCAGCGCAGTGAAGGTGGATGCCGGATCAAGTCCGGCATGACGAGTATGCGAAATGGGTATCCAGCAGCAGCGCAGCGCTCGTCACCCCGGACCTGATCCGGGGTCCACCATCCTTCGGCCACGGCCAGCGCAGTGAAGGTGGATGCCGGATCAAGTCCGGCATGACGAGGCGGGCGCCCCGGCGCCTCCCGTCCGCCGGCGCCTCCCGTCCGCCGGCTCCTTCCGTCACCCCGGGCTTGATCCGGGGTCCACCTTCCTTCGGCGCCTGACGAAAGTAAGGTGGATGCCGGATCAAGTCCGGCATGACGAGTATGCGAAATGCGTTCCGGCAGCAGCGCAGCGCGGATCAAGTCCGGGGGATGGCGGGCCCCTCCACCACCCTTCGGGTGGTCCCCCTCCCATCTCGCGATGGGGAGGATGAGTCAGGCCAGGGCCGGCGGCGACGGGTCCGTGGCGGCGGCGGTTCGGCAGAGGGTGCGCATTCGGTCGAGATGCTGCTCGGCGAGCTGGAGGTGGCAGCGCGCGGCATGGACGTCGGGGCAGCGGCGCGCCTGGTCGAGCTCGGCGAGAGCGCGGGTCGAATGGTAGCTGATCTCGTCGTGCATGACTCACCTTGATCGACGCGGGTCTGCTCGTCCTTGACCTTGATCAAGGCGACGTCAAATTGTTGATTAACTTGGGTTTTCTCTACGGCCTGTACTGCCGCGGAAGGAAAAGGTGGATGCCGGATCAAGTCCGGCATGACGAGGTGGGTCGCTTCCGTCCAGACGGAAGGTGGCCCAGGATCAAGTCCGGCATGACGAGGTGGTCCGCTTCCGTCCAACCGGAGAGTGGGCCCCCGCATCAAGTCCGGGGGACGCTTCCGGCGCAACGGGAGGCGCTCTACTCGACCAGCTTGAGGACCGGGTCGGGCGGGCCGTCGCTGAGCTCCTTCATTCGGCCCAGGTGGAGCTCGGAAAGACCGAGATGGGCGATCGCCGCCTCGGGCGAGGCGGCGCTTCGGGCGCGGTCGAGCTCCTCGAACGCGCGTCCGACATGGTGCTGGATTCGATCCTGACGGGACATATCGACCGGTCCCCCGACTCGGGGTGGTACTCTACAACCCCGGCAGTGTCCCCGATTCGGTTGGTGGCCGCAATCACCTGGATCAGGCGGCGGCCCGGCCCGCGACGGCGTCGTGGTGGAGGTAGCGCTCGTTGAAATCGCCGGCGGCGCGCATCCGGCTCCAATCCTCGATGACGATCGAGCGGCGGTTGCGGCGGATGAGGCCTTCCTCGCCGAGCTGCTTCAGGACCCGGTTCACATGGACCGAAGTGAGGCCCACGGCATCGGCGAGCTGCTCCTGAGTCATCGGAAGCTCGTAATGATGGTTGCTGGCGAGACCCGCCGCCTCCAGCCGGAGCGAGAATTCGCACAGGAGGTGGGCGACCCGGGCGCGGCTGTCGCGCCGCCCGACGTTGACCACCCACTCGCGGAAGATCGAAGCGTCGATCAGGGTGTCGATCCAAAGCGCCCGGGCAAGGGCGGGGCGGGTGAGGGCGAATTCCTGGAGGATCTGCGACGGGATGATCGCGAGCTCGGCGTCGGTCAGCATCTGGACGCTGTGATCCGCCAGTCCCAGGAAGCTGTTCTGGAGATCCAGGAATTCGGACGCGACGTGGAAGGAGATGATCTGCCGGCCGCCCTCGCCGGTGATCTTGTAGCGATAGGCGAAGCCGGAGAGGAGCAGGCTGCAATGTTCGGCGGGATCGCCGTCGCGGATGACGTGGGCGCTCGCGGGGAGCTTCCTGACGCTGTGCGGCATTGAGAAGAGCGCTTCGCGGTCCGCCCCGGTGAGCGGCGAGCGCCGCTCCAGGCGGCGCACCATCTTCTCGAATGTCGGATGCATGTCCGGCACGGTCATTCCTCGCCCATAACGAGCATTGCCGCCACTGGTTTCGAGCGGGTGCCCCCCATTAGTGGGAAATGCATAGTCGTCGCCCGAATCGCGCGTCTTTTATCCAGATTAAGTTCGGATCTTTATCCGGGGATTTCCGGCATTTGCGGGGCAAGGGCGGGCGGAGGAGTCGCGTCACCCCACGAAAGCCGGGGTCCCAGCGGGTGAGGGCGCAGGCGCTTTTTTGCGGGCTGAGGTCCCGGCTCTCGCCGGGATGACGTCAGTGCGCCGAGTGGAGGTTGGTGGGGCCGCCGTTTTCGAAATGGAGGTATCGCGTGTTGAAATCGCCGATCCGCTGAAGCCGGTCCCATTCGATGATCTCGACCGAGCGCTTGTCGCGGTTGATCAGGCCCAGGCGGCCGAGCTCCTTCAGCACCCGGTTGACATGGACGGGCGTGAGGCCGGTGCAGTCGGCGAGCTGCTCCTGGGTCATCGGGAGCTGATAGCGGTGATCGACGGCGAGGCCGGCTTCCTCCAGGCGCAGGGCCATCTCGCAGAGCAGGTGCGAAAGCCGGCTGATCGAATCGCGGCGGCCGACATTGACGATCCATTCGCGGAAGATGGCGGCGTCCACCAAGGTATCGATCCACATCGCCTGGCCGACCCGCGGGCGATCTTCGGCGAGCTTGCGCAAGGCGGCCACGGGCACCGTCACGACCTCGCAACGCGTAAGCGCCTGAACATTGTGGTCGGCAAGTCCGAGCATGCAATTCTGGAGATCGAGGAACTCGCCGGGCAAATGGATGGCTATGATCTGGCGCTGGCCGGCGCCGGTGATCTTGTGGCGATAGGCGAAACCGCTGAGGAGGAGGACGCAATGGTCGACCTTGTCCCCTTCGCGCACCATGTAGGCGGCGGCCTCCAACGTCTTCTTGTACACCGGGAGCGCATGGATGGCGGCGCGATCGTCCGCATCCAGCCGTACGCGCGTTTCGAGCCGTCGAACGACCCGATCAAGAGTCTGTGGGGCTGTCATCTAAGTTGCTCTCCGGGGGGGGGGGCGGGAGCATGTGAAATCTCTCAGCACCAGCGCCCATTTCGAGCCGGTGATGATTCTATCCTAGTGCATGATTGTCCTGATGTAATTTACCGACGATAGTCACTCGGCGACTAACCTGTGTTAAAAAATATGACGTGGCGGCTAGCGGCGGCGCCGCGATCGGAGTAACATGGATACATGCCAGCACATGCCCTCGAAGCCGAAGGGCGACAATATGGCCGGCGCAACGCGCTGATCACCAAGCTGGAGCCGGTCGTCCGGCTGACGCAGGAAGACCGCTCGGCGCTGACGGCGCTGGGCGCGGTCCCGCGCGACATGGGCGCCCGCCGCAACATCATCCGGGAGGGGGAGCGGCCCGAGTTCGTCCACCTGATGGTCGAAGGCTGGGCCGCGCGCTACAAATTGCTCGCCGACGGCACCCGGCAGATCACGGCCTTCCTCATCCCGGGCGATTTCTGCGATCTCCACGTCACCATCCTGGGGGCGATGGACCACAGCATCATCACCCTCACCCGGGCGAAGGTGGCTTTCATTCCCCGATCTCAGATGGACGCGCTGACCGGGCGGCCGGGGCTGGTCAAGGCCTTCTGGTGGGCGACCCTCGTCGACGAGGCGGTGCTCCGGGCCTGGATCGTCAATGTCGGCCGGCGCGACGCCTATGGGGCGGTCGGGCACCTGATGTGCGAGCTCTACGTCAGGATGAAGAATATCGGGCTCGCCGACGACCATTGCTTCGAGCTTCCGCTGACCCAGGAGGAGCTGGGCGACGCGCTCGGCCTGACCACGGTCCACGTCAACCGGGTGCTGCAACGGCTGAGGGCGGAGAATCTGATCGACTTGCGGCGCGGCATCCTCACCATCCGGGATTATCGCGCGCTCGAGGCGGCGTCGGGGTTCAACGCCAATTACCTGCACATGGAACGCGGGGAGGACGGACCGGCTTCGGCGCAAGCCTGAGGCCCGGCCTTCATCCGCCAAACAAGCAAGACCTGCACGGCAACTCCACTGGCGCGCTCGGCGCAAGCGAACTATCCCTCTGTTCCAACTGGATTTCGAGGGGAGAGGGCAATGGGCTTCGGAGTGGCGATGAAGGCGGCATTGCTCGCCATGACGGCGGCGGCGGCGGCGGGACTGGCCGGAGCCGAGGCGGCCCGGTCGGCGGCGCCGGCGGCGGCGCCCTCGGGAGGGCGGATCGAGGTTCCGCCGCTCCAGTTCAAGGAGCGCCGGCTTGCCAACGGCCTTCGGGTCATCTCGATGCGCGACACCTCGACCGCCAACGTCTCGGTGTCGGTCTGGTACGAGGTGGGATCGAAGCACGATCCGGAAGGGCGCTCCGGCTTCGCCCACCTGTTCGAGCACATATTGTCGCGCAAGACGCGCAACATGCCGTACAACATGATCAACCGGCTGGTGGAGGACGTGGGCGGCGACCGCAACGCCAGCACCTCGTCCGACCGGACCAATTATTACGAGAGCGTGCCGGCGCGCTATCTCGAGACGATGCTTTGGACCCATGCCGAGCGGATGGCCCGGCCGGTGATCGACCCGCAGGTGTTCGAGACCGAGCGCAACGTCGTCAAGGAGGAGTTCCGGCAGGGCGTGCTGACCCCGCCCTACGGCCGGCTTCGGCTGCTCGTCACCGACAACGCGTTCGACGTCTCGCCCCACCGCCGCTCGACGATCGGAAGCATCGAGCAGCTCGACGCCGCCACCGTCGCCGACGCCCGCGCCTTCCACGAGGCCTATTACGGACCGGACACGGCGACGCTGATCGTCTCGGGCAATTTCGACCAGAAGCAGCTCGATTCCTGGGTCGACAAATATCTGGGGCCGATCCCGGCGCGCGCCGGCAAGATGCCGCTCGCCATCGCGGTCCGGGACAAGCCCCGCACCAAGCCCCGGTCCGCGACCCTCTATGCGCCCAACGTGCCGCTGCCGGTGGTCGGATCGATCTGGAAGATCCCGGGCATGACCCATCGCGACATGGCCGCGCTCGAGGTGATGGACGGAATCCTCACCACCGGGGAGAGCTCCCGGCTCCACAAGAGCCTGGTCCGCGAGAAGAGGATCGCCACCCAGGCCGGCGCCCAGCTCGCCAACTTCGAGGAGGAAGGCTATTATTCGCCCAACGTGATCCTCGCCGGCGGCCGCACGGTCGAGGAGGCGGAAGCCGCGCTCGCCGCCGAGATCGAGCGGATCCGGAGCCAGCCGGTCACGGCGGCCGAGCTGACGGAGGCGAAGAACGAGCTTCTCGCCGACGCGCTTCGCCAGCGCGAGACGTTCAGCGGCCGCGCCTCCGGGCTTGGCGAGGTGCTGGTCCGATCGGGCGACCCCAGGCATTGGGACAAGTTGATCGCCGCCTATCAGCGGGTGACCGCCGCCGACGTCCAGCGCGTCGCCCGCGCCTATCTGAAGCCCGAATCGCGGGTGGACCTGCGCTACCTCAACGAAAGCGCCCGCCCGGCCGGCCAGGCGGACGCCTGGACCAACCCGGCGCCGATGCCGCGCTTCAAATCGGCGCCGCCGGCGATCCGGCCCGCCAACGAGCTCGCCGCCGAGGGCGAGCGGGAGGCGCCGCCGGCGCCCGGGCCCGCCGTACGGGTCACTCCGCCCGTCATTTCGGAGACCCGGCTCCCCACCGGCCTCACCGTCGTCACGGCGCGCAGCGGCCAGGTGCCGCTCGCGACCATGACCTTGGTGGTGAAGGGCGGCGCCTCCACCGATCCGCGCGGCAAATCGGGCCTCGCGACGATGGCCGCGTCGCTCGCCACCCGGGGCACGGCCAGCCGAAGCGCGGAACGGATCTCGGCGGAGCTCGAAGCGCTGGGAGCGACCCTCAACAGCGGCGCCGGCCCCGACGGATCCTTCCTGTCGATCACGGCTCCGGCCGCCAATCTCGAGGCCGCGGGCCGGGTGCTCGCCGACATCGCCCAGAACGCGACCTTCCCGGCGGAGGAGCTCGAGCTGCAGCGCAAGCAGGCGATCGATTCGCTGTCGATCGCGCTTCGCAATCCGGGCCAGCTCGCCAGCCTGGTCGCCCAGCCCCTCGTCTATGGCGACGCGCCTTATGCGACGCTGGGCAACGGCACGCCCAGATCGCTGGCGTCGCTCACGCGCGAGGATTTCGTCCAGCAGCACCGCAAATGGTGGCACCCGGGCAACAGCGCCCTCGTCATCTCCGGCGGGATCGACTCGGCCCAAGCGGACGCCCTGGCGGCGTCGCTGCTCGGCGGCTGGCGGGGCGAAGGGCCGGCTCCGGCGGCTCCGGCGATGCGCGCCGGGCAGCCGCAGAAGGTGCGCACCCTGGTCATCGACCTGCCCGGCGCGGGCCAGGCGGCGGTGCTCGCGGCGGTGCGCGGGATCAGCCGCTCCGATCCGCTCTATTACCAGGCCAATGCCGCCAACGCCGTGCTCGGCGGCGGCTCCAGCGGGCGGCTCTTCCAGGAGGTCCGGACCAAGCGCGCCCTGTCCTACGGCGCCTACAGCGGAATGCCCGCGCGGCTCGACGCCGGCCTCCTCACCGCAAGCGGCCAGACCAAGAACGAGACCGCGGCGGAAGTCGCCAAGGTCTTCCTCGACGAGCTCGACCGGCTCGGCAAGCAGCCGCTCGAGCGGCAGGAGGTGCTGAACCGGATCGCCTTCATCACCGGCGCCTTCAACCGGCAGGCGGAGACCAGCGGCGGTCTGGGCGCGATGCTCGCCAACCTCCTCCAGCAGGGGATGCCGCCCTCCGAGGTCGCCCGGTTCGCCGCCAACATGGAGGCGGTGACTCCGGAAGGCGCCTCGGCGGCGGCGGCGCGGCTGGTGGGCTCCGACCGGGCGACCCTGGTGATCGTCGGGGATTCGGCGAAGTTCATCGACAAGCTGCGGGCGGTTCGTCCCGAGGTGGAGGTGATCAGGTTCGACGAGCTGGATCTGGATTCGCCGACTCTTCGCAAGAGGGGATGACGGTTGGGCCTCGTTAAGGCGCCGATCATCGCTTTGCGCCTAGGCTGGCCCGACACGCCAGCTTAGGGTCAGCTCATGCGCCTGTTCCTCGTCCCCCTCGCCGTCCTCGTCCTGCCCGGATGCATCGCCAAGGCCGCGCTCGACGTCGCCACCCTGCCGGTGAAGGTCGCCTCCGCCGGGGTCGACGCCGTCGTCACCACCCAGGCCGAAGCCGACCAGAAGCGCGGCCGCCAGATCAGGCGGCAGGAGGAATGCCTCGGCAAGGAGGAGCGCCGCGCCCGCAAGCAGGACCGCGAGCCCGATTACGAAAAGTGCGAGGTGGAGAAATAGCCTTCTAAAGTCCTCCCCTGCAATTGCAGGGGAGGGGGACCATGCGAAGCATGGTGGAGGGGCCCTACGGACTCAGAAGAACCCCTCCACCGCGCTTCGCGCGGTCCCCCTCCCCGCGAAATCGCGGGGAGGATTTTTCAATATTCAAGCCAGCATCGACCTCGCCGACTCCACCACCTTATCCGGCTCCGCCCTCGGCGGGATCGTCACGCCCTTGCGCACCGCGGGCCGGGCCGCGATCGCCGCCATCCAGCGCTGGAGATGCTCCAGCCCCTCGACGGAGACGCCGGGCCACTCATGGGTATGGACCCAGCTCCAGTTGGCGATGTCGGCGATCGAATAGTCGCCCGCGAGCCATTCGCTGGCGGCGAGGCGGCCGTCGAGCACCTCGAGCAATCGCCGGCTTTCGCGGCGGTAGCGGTCGATGACGGCCGGCAGCGGCTCGGGGAAATAGCGGGTGAAGACGTTGGCCTGGCCCATCATCGGGCCGACGCCGCCCATCTGGAACATCAGCCATTGCATGACGAGGCTCCGGCCCTTCGCGTCCGGGGGCATCAGCCTTCCGGCCTTCTCGGCGAGGTAGACCATGATGGCGCCGGATTCGAAGACCGCGAAATCGCCCTCATCGCGGTCGACGATCGCCGGGATCCGGCCGTTGGGATTGATCGCGGTGAACCAGGGCTCCTTCTGGGCGCCGGAGCGCAGGTCGACGACCTGGACCGCGTAGGGCAGGCCCAGTTCCTCGAGCAGGATGGAGACCTTCCAGCCGTTCGGGGTGGCGGCGGTGTAGAGGTCGATCATCAGCGTCTCCTTAGCGTCATCCCGGGAGGGAGCCCATCAAAGTAATACTTTGATGGGGACCCGAAAGCCGGGACCTCGGGTCGAGAAGTCTCCGCGGGTCTCCCCGAGGCCCCGGCTTTCGCCGGGGTGACGGGTTACAGCGTTCGGAGCGCTCTGGCCGGCCGCGCCGCAAGCGAAGGGAGAGAGCCGGCCAGCCCGAGCACGAGCGTGACGAGGGCCCCGAGCGCCAGCGTCGCCGCGACCGTGCCCCAGTCGGGCGCCCATTCGAGCTCGAATATCTCGACCACCACCCACCATCCCGCAGCCGAGCCGAGGCCGAGCGCCACCAGGCTGACGACCAGCGCCAGGGCCGCGAATTCGGCGGCCTGGGCGGCGAGGATCCGGCCGCGGGTGGCGCCGAGCATCTTCAGGATGACGCTGTCGTAGGTTCGGGCGCGGCGGTTGGCGGCGAGCGCTCCGACCAGCACCGCGATGCCGGCGAGGATCGCCACCGAGGCCGCGGCGCGGACGGCGACGGCGAGCTGCGAGAGCATCGCGCTCACCGTCTCCACCACCTCCTTGACCCGGATCGCGGACACGCTCGGGAAGGCGCGGGAGACGGCGCGGGCGAAGGGCCGCTCCTCGCCCTCGGGCATGGAGATGGTCGCCATGAAGCTGTGCGGTGCGCTTTCCAGGGTTCCCGGAGCGAAGACGATGACGAAGTTGAAGCCCATCGTGTCCCAGTCGATTTCGCGAAGCGAGGCGATCCGCGCCTCGATCTCGCGGCCTAGGATGGAGACGGTGATCGCGTCGCCCACCTTCAGCCCGACCGCGCGGGCCGCGTTGACGTCGAGCGAGACGAGGGGCGGACCCGAATAATCGGCGGGCCACCAGCGGCCCTCCACGATCCGGCTCCCTTCCGGCAAGGCGGCCGAATAGGTCAGGCCGCGGTCGCCCCTGAGGAACCAGGCGTCGGGCGGGATCTCGGTCATGTCGGCCACCCGGCGCCCGTCGACCGCGACCACGGAGCCGCGGAGCGAGGGAATGGTGACGAGCTCCCCCTCCGGCGCCGCCCGGCGCGCGACGGCGCGGAACTCGCTTATCTGCTCGACCGGGATGTCGAGCATGAAGAAGCTGGGCGCCTTGGCGGGGATGGTGGTCCGGATCTGGCCGGCGAGGTTGCTTTCGATCACCGCCAAGCCGGTGAACAAGGTCAGGCCGAGCCCGAGCGCCACCACCAGCCGGCCGGTCTGGGCGCCGGGACGATGAAGGTTGGCGAGCGCGATCCGGAAGACGGGGTGGGTGGGCCGGGGCAGCCGCGAGGCGGCAAAGCGGATCAGCCAGCCGAGCAGGGTGAGGAGGAGCACGAGGCCGAGGGCGGAGCCGATGAAGCCGGCGGCGAAGGCCGGCTCCCGGGCGGTGCCGACGGCGAGCCCGGCGATCGCGGCGGCGGCGGCGAGCACGATCAGGACGATCGCCAGGTCCGGCCGGCGCGAAGGCTCGAGGTCGCCTCGGAAGAGGGTGGCCGCCGGCACCGTCCGGGCGCGGGCGATCGGCACCAGAGCGAAGACGGCGGCGATGAGCAGGCCGTAGGCGGCGCTTGCGAGCAGCGGCTGCCAGTAGAGCGCCAGGCGCGGCGGAACCGGAAGAGCGTCGCCCGCGACGGCGACGACGATTGCCGGGACGAGGGCTCCCGCGGCCAGGCCCGCGGCGGTCGCCGCAAGCGCGACCAGTCCGATCTGGGCGAGGTAGGAGAGGAACAGGGTGCGGCTGGTGGCGCCGAGCAGCTTCAGGGTGGCGATCGAGCCCCTCTTGCCGTCGAGATAGGAAGCCACTCCGTTGCCGACGCCGATTCCCGCGACGATGAGGGCGGTGAGGCCGACGAGGGTGAGGAACTGGCCCAGCCGCTCGATGAAGCGGCGGGTGCCGGGGGCGCCGTTGCTTCGGTCCTGCACCTGCCAGCCCGCCGCGCCGAAGCTTTTCTTCAGCCTCTCCGCGACGGCCTTGGGATCGGCCCCGGCGGCGAGCTTCAGCCGGTAGGCGCTGGAATAGAGGCTCCCGGGCTGGACGAGGCCGGTCGCGGCGAGGCCGGAGCGGTCCACCAGGGCGGTGGAGCCGAGGGTGAAGCCCTGCCCCACCCGGTCCGGCTCCTGCTCGATGAGGCCGGCGATGCGGAGCTCGGCGCCGCCGATGCGGACCCGGTCCCCGACCTTGAGCCCGAGCCGTTCGGCAAGCTCCGGACCCACCGCCACCTGCCCGCCTTTCGGCCGGGCCGAAGGCGTGGAGCGGAACGTGCCGTAGAGCGGCCAGGCCTCGTCGACCCCCTTGAGCTCGACGAGGACGCTCTCCTCGCCGTCGAGCCGGGCGGCCATGGCGCGCATGCGGGTGATGTGGCTCACCCGCCCCTCGCGGGCGAAGGCGGCGAGCTCCCGGGGGGTCGCTTCGCGCTGCGAGACGGTGAGCTGGACGTCGCCGCCCAGTATCTCCTGCCCCCGCTCCGCCAGCGAGGCGACGATGGCGGCGGAGAGGGAGCCGACGCCGGCCAGGGCGAGGACCCCCAGGAACAGGCAGATGGCGAGGAGGCGAAGGCCGGCGAGGCCGCCGCGAAGGTCGCGAAAGGCGAGGCGGAGGGGCAAATTCATAATTCCTCCCCGAGCTTGCCTCGGGGAGGGGGAGCGCGGCGCGAAGCGCCGTGGTGGAGGGGAAATTCGGAGGCAGCATTGCCCCTCCACCAGGCTTCGCCTGGTCCCCCTCCCCCAGCAAGCTGGGGGAGGAATTCAGCCCGCCCCCTCACGCCTTCGAGTCCTTAGCGATGCGGCCGGCCAATATCCCCTGCCCCCGCTCCGCCAGCGAGGCGACGATGGCGAGCAGGCGAAGGCCGGCGAGGCCGCCGCGAAGGTCGCGAAAAGCGAGGCGGAGGGGCAAACTCATAATTCCTCCCCGAGCTTGCCTCGGGGAGCGGGGAGCGCGGCGCGAAGCGCCTTGGTGGAGGGGAAATTCGGAGGCAGCATTGCCCCTCCACCAGGCTTCGCCTGGTCCCCCTCCCCCAGCAAGCTGGGGGAGGAATTCAGCCCGCCCCCTCACGCCTTCGAATCCCTCGCGATGCGGCCGTCCTGCATCTCCAGAACGCGTCCGCAGCGCGCCGCCAGGGCCGGATCGTGGGTGATGACGAGGAGGGTTGCGCCGGTGCCGCGCTGGCGCTCGAACAGCAGGTCGAGGATTGCGGCGCCGGTGGCGGCGTCGAGATTGCCGGTGGGCTCGTCCGCGAAGATGAGGGCCGGCCGCGGCGCCGTCGCCCGGGCGATGGCGACCCGCTGCTGCTCGCCGCCCGACAATTGCGCCGGATAATGGGTGAGCCGGTGGCCGAGCCCGACCGCCTCCAGCTCCGCCCGGGCGAGATCGAAGGCTTCGGCCCGCCCGGCGAGCTCCAGCGGCACCGCGACATTCTCCAGAGCGGTCATCGTCGGGAGCAGGTGGAAGGCCTGGAGGACGATTCCGATCCGCCCCTGGCGGGCGCGGGCGAGGTCGTCCTCGCCGAGCGCCGTGAAATCGGCGCCGGCGATCCGGATCGAGCCTCCGCTCGAGCGCTCGAGACCCGAGAGAACGCCCATGAGCGACGATTTTCCGCTGCCCGAAGGCCCGAGCAACGCAACGCTTTCGCCGCTCGCGACTTGTAGGCCGACGCCGCGCAATATCTCGACCCGGCCGGCGCCGGAGCCGAGCGCGAGCGTGACATCGGAAGCGTCGATAACGTAGGAGCCGGTCATGAAAGGGAATGAAATCCGATGTCGTTACGCTTCCCATATGGGGCGCTTCGCCGGCTTGCCTACGCGCTGCTGCTGATGACCGCCTCCGCCGCCTCGGCCGAAGCGCGGGACGTGCACGTCCTCGCCTTCGGCGACAGCCTCACCGCCGGCTACGGCCTGCCTCCGGGCCAGGGCTTCGCTCCGCAGCTGGAGGACATGCTCCGGCGCAACGGAGTGCGCGCCTTCGTCACCAACGCGGGGGTTTCCGGAAACACCGCGGCGCAGGGGCGGGCGCGGCTCAAATGGACGCTCGACGGGCTCAAGACCAAGCCGGACCTCGCCATCGTCGCGCTCGGCGCCAACGACATGCTCCGCGGCCTTCCGCCGAAGCAGACCCGGGCCGACCTCGACGCCATCGTGACGGAGCTGAAGCGCCGGGGAATCCCCGTGCTGATCGCCGGAATGCTCGCCGCCCCCAATCTGGGCAGCCGCTACATGGCGGAGTATAACAGCATCTTTCCCGATCTGGCGCGCGCGCACGGAGCGACGCTCTACCCCTTCTTCCTGGCCGGCGTGGTCGGCAACCCCGCGCTCGCCCTGCCGGACCGGGTGCATCCCAATTTCCAGGGGATAAAGAAGATGGTGAGCGGGATCACGCCGACGGTGCTGAGGGCCCTGGGGAGGTAAATCCTCCCCTGCATTGGCAGGGGAGGGGGACCATGCGAAGCATGGTGGAGGGGCCTTGCTGAGGCCGAAGAACCCCTCCACCGCGCTTCGCGCGGTCCCCCTCCCCGCGAAATCGCGGGGAGGATCAGCCCAGCACGATCTCGTGCCCGAAGTTCAGCCCGATCCTGCCGTCGCGGGCCCAGCGGACGAAGGCGTGGATGCGGCTGCATTCGGGAAACTCGATCAGCACCGTCTCGCCGAGGCGCGGGACGATGGCGCTTTCGATCATGGTTCCGCGAGTCGAGATGTTGAGGACCGGCACCGAATGGCGCTCGCCGCGGAACAGGATGGTGGCGGTGTCGATCAGGCCCTCGTGCCGCGGCTCGCGGCGGCGGTCTTCGAAGCTCGATTCCTGGGGCTGTACGCGCATTGCACTCTCCCGCGGATGGAAGAGGAGCATGGCACGGAAGACTTACCGAAACCGTAACGCCGGGAATCCGCCTAACCTGTTTTAGAACGGGCCGGAATCTACCTAACCTGCTTTAAATGCAGCCATCCTGGGGGGAACCGGAGCTTGAAGAGGGGGGTTCGTTACTCACCCGCCACAATCGGAACGCTTCAGGAATGACGGCACAAACACGCGAAACGCCTCCGCTCGAATTATGGGGAGGCGCCGAAGCCACGATCGTCCGGCTTCAGGATGGCTACCGGGACCAGGCCGCTGAGACCGGGCACCGGGACCGCCGAAGCGACATAGACCTGATGGCCGATCTCGGCCTCACCACCGTTCGATTCCCGATCTTGTGGGAATCGGTCGCCCCCGACAGCCCCGACAAGCTGGATTTCGCCTGGACCGACGACCGCCTCGCCTTGCTCCGCGAGCGCGGGATCAAGGTGATCGGCGGCCTCCTCCACCACGGCTCCGGCCCGAAATATACCGAATTGCTCGATCCCGACTTCCCGAAGAAGCTGGCCGATTACGCCGCGCGCGTGGCCGAACGCTATCCGTGGATCGAAATGTGGACTCCGGTCAACGAGCCGCTGACCACGGCCCGCTTCTCCGCGCTCTACGGCCACTGGTATCCGCATACGAAGGATTACGGCCTCTTCCTTCGCGCCCTCGTCAACGAGTGCAAGGGGACGCTGGAGGCGATGCGCGCCATCCGCGAGCACATCCCGAACGCCAAGCTCGTCCAGACCGAGGATCTGGGCAAATGCTTCTCCACCGCGCCGCTGCGCTACCAGGCGAATTTCGAGAATGAGCGGCGCTGGCTCAGCCTCGACCTGCTCACCGGCCGGATCTGCCCGAAACATTCGATGCACCGCCTTCTGATCGGCGCCGGCGTGGGCTGGGACGAGATCGAGGCTTTTGCCGGAGGAGAGGCGGCGCCCGACCTCCTGGGAATCAATCATTATCTGACGTCCGAGCGATTCCTGGACCACCGGATGCACCTCTATCCGGAGCATTTCCACGGCGGCAACGGCCGCGACACATATGCCGATGCGGAGGCCGTCCGGGTCAAGAGGCTCGAGGACGACACCGGCTTCGCCCCGCGGCTGCGCGAGGCGTGGCAGCGCTACGGGATCCCGATCGCGATCACCGAGGTCCATCACGGCTGCCACCGCGACGAGCAGCTGCGCTGGTTCGCGGAGGTGTGGGAGACGGCGAACCAGCTCCGCGGCGAAGGCATGGACCTGCGCGCGGTGACGATCTGGTCGATGTTCGGCAATGTCGACTGGCGGTTCCTGCTCACCCAGCGCAACGGCTTCTACGACGACGGCGCCTTCGACGCGCGCAACGGCACGCCGCGGCCGACGGTGATCGCCCAGGCGGCCAAGGCCTATGCCAAAGGCGAGACGTTCGATCATCCGGCGCTCGATTCGCCGGGCTGGTGGCGCCGGCCGCCGCGCCTCTACCCCTGGAGCGGGAGCTGCAAGTCGCTAGCCTGGGGCGGCCGCAAGCTGCTCATCACCGGCGCAACCGGAACGCTCGGCAACGCCTTCGCCCGGATTTGCGAGGAAAGGGCGCTGCCCTTCTGCCTTACCGCGCGCAAGGACATGGATATTTGCGATCCGCGCTCGATCGAGCGGGCGCTGGAGGGCCGCAAGCCCTGGGCGGTGATCAACACGGCCGGCTTCGTGCGGGTCGCCGACGCGGAGCGGGAGCCGGATTCGTGCATCGCGGCCAATGCCGACGGCGCCGAGGCCCTGGCGGCGGCCTGCGCGGCGGCCGGGATCCCGCTCGTCACCTTCTCCTCCGACCTCGTCTTCGACGGCCGCCTCGGCCGCCGCTACCACGAGGGGGACGAGACCGCTCCCGGCTGCGTCTACGGGCGGAGCAAGGCGGAGGCGGAGAAAAGGGTGCTCGCCGCCGGCGGCAAGCCGCTGGTCGTGCGCACCAGCGCCTTTTTCGGGCCGTGGGACCGGTACAATTTCGCCTGGCACGTGCTGAGCGCGCTCGCCCGCGGCGAAACGGTCCGCGCCTGCTCGCGCACGCGCGTCTCGCCGACCTACGTTCCGGACCTGTGCCACGCCGCGCTCGACCTCCTCGTCGACGGCGAGACCGGGCTTTGGCATTTGGCCAATGACGGCGAGCTCAGCTGGTACGACTTCGCCCGCCGGGTTGCGGAAGGCGGAGGCTATGATCCGGCGCTGGTGGTGGCCGAGGACGGGCCGGAAGAGCTGAGCACGGCCATGACCAGCCGGCGCGGGATGATGCTGCGGAGCTTCGATGCGGCTCTGGCGGACTATCTGGGCCAGGTGACGATCGAGGAAGAAACCGCGGTGGCGGCGGAATAGTGAATTGACGCCAATCCTCCCCCATCTTGCTGGGGGAGGGGGACCAGGCGAAGCCTGGTGGTGGGGAAACAGGGACTCGGAATTGCCCCTCCACCACGGCGCTTCGCGCCGCGGTCCCCCTCCCCGAGCGAAGCTCGGGGAGGAATTGTCGACTACTCGGCCGCGTCCGTCCTTGGCGGAAGCCGCGGGCTATGATCCGGGCGCTGGCGGACGATCTGGCCGGATCGCGATCGGGGAAGAAGCCGCGGTGGCGGCGGAGTAGTTAGAGCATCGGGCGCGCAATCCGCACCGCCTCGTCATGCCGGACTTGATCCGGCATCCACCCCGCTTTTTCGTAAGTCCGCACGAGAAGGCGGATCCCGGATCGAGTCCGGGATGACGATGCAGACTAACGCCCGGCGCTCATTCCTCCCCGAGCGGAGCTCGGGGAGGAATGGGGTAGCCGCTACTCGGCCGCCTCGGTCCACATGGAGCCGCGGCTTCCGCCGGATTCTGCCTGGCGCGCGGCGTCGAGGCGGCGGAAGGCGGTGAGCGCCTGGCCGACGACCTGGTCCATATTGTAGTAGCGGTAGGTGGCGAGCCGGCCGACGAAGGTCACTCCGGCCGTCGAATCCGCAAGCGCCTCGTACTTCTTGAACAGCGCCTGGTTCTCCTGGCGGGGGATGGGGTAGTAAGGATCGCCCTCCGCCGACGGATATTCGTAGGTGATGCTGGTCTTGGCGTGGCTCTGCCCGGTCAGGTGCTTGTACTCGGTGATCCGGGTGTAGGGCACCTGCGGATCCGGGTAATTGACCACCGCCACGGGCTGGTACTGGCCCTGGTCCACCACCTTGTGCTCGAAGCGCAGGCTCCGGTAGGGCAGCTTGCCGAAGCGGAAGTCGAAATATTCGTCGATCGGGCCGGTGAAGACGACATGGCCGGCGTCGATCTCCTCGACCACGTCCTTGTAATCGGTCGAGAGCAGCACATCGATGTTGGGATGGTCGAGCATGCGGTTGAACATGGCCGTATAGCCGTGCTTCGGCATGATCTGGTGCTTGTCGCCGAAATAGCGGTCGTCGGTGTTGGTCCGGGTCGGGATCCGCGCCGTCACCGCCTTGTCGAGGCCCGAGGGATCGATCCCCCACTGCTTGCGCGTATAGCCCTGGAAGAAGAGCTCGTAGAGCTCGCGGCCGACGGCGTTGATCACCACGTCCTCCGACGTCCTGATCTCCTCCACCGTCTCGGCGCGCGACGCGAGATAGGCCGCGGCCTCCTCGTCCGTCCCGAGGGCGAGGCCGAACAGCATGTTCAAGGTGGTGCGGTTGATCGGGATCGGCACCAGCTGGCCGCGGACCTCGGCGAGCACCTTGTGCTCGTACGGCCGCCACTCGGTGAACTGCGAGAGATAGTCGACGATCTCGTCGCTGTTGGTGTGGAAGATGTGCGGCCCGTATTGGTGGATCAGCACGCCCGCCTCGTCGAGATGATCGTAGGCGTTGCCGCCGACATGCGGGCGGCGGTCGACGACGAGAACATGGGCGTCGTGCTGGCTGGCGAGCCGCTCGGCGATCACCGAACCGGCGAAGCCGGCGCCGACGACGAGATAGTCATAGGCCTTCTTCGTCGCCGTCTTGACGATGTTCGGTCCGGCGCCGGGAACCGCGATCGCCTCGTGCACCAGGCCCGCCATGCGCGCGTAGGTGATGTCCCAGCTGAGGTTGGCGAGCTTGAGATCGACCTCGTTCAGCCATTCGTCGCCGCCGCGCACCAGCGCAAGCGCGTCCTCGCAGCCCTTGATGAAGGCCTGGGCGCCGTCGGCGATGAACACCGAATCGAGATCGCCGTAATGGCGGATGACGTCGGTGATCGGAGTCGACACGACCGGACGGGCGCCGGCGAGATATTCGGGCGTCTTGGTCGGCGAGATGAACTTCGTCGATTCGTTGATCGCGAACGGCATCAGCGCGACGTCCCAGCCGCCGAGGTAGACGGGAAGCTCTTCGTAGGTCTTGCCGCCGAGATAATGGATGTTGGCGCGGTGCGGCAGGTCGGCCGAGTCGATCTTCACGACCGGTCCGACCATGACGATCGACCATTCGGGATGAGCGTCGGCCACCGCCGCGATCATCTCGAGGTCCATGCGCTCGTCGATCACGCCGTAGAAGCCGAAACGGGGCCTCGGCAGGGAGCATTGATCGTCCGGCGCCGAATCCATCGCCCTGGCGCGGCCGAAATGGGCGCGGTCGACGCTGGACGGGAAGGGATGGATGTTGGGGTGGAGGCCCTTCTTGGCCTCGTACAGGCTGTAGCCGCCGGTGAAGACGACGTCGGCGCTCGCGAAAAGCTCGCGCTCCAGCCCAAGCAGCTCGGGCGGGGCGAAGCGGAAGTTGGCGAGCTCGTCCATGCAGTCATAGACGGTGCAGGCCGCCTCGATGTGCCTCGAGAAGGGCAGCATCATCGGCGTGTAATACCAGCGGACGAACGGACCCTGTTCGCCGGCGAGATAGGAATCGAGAAGCTTCCTGAGGGTCGCCTCGCGCTCCTCGGCGCCCAGCGTCTCCGGAAGCGAGGGCGTGACGACGATCACTCCGGTCTCCGCACAGGTGCGGACGCCAAGCGCCGGCTCCATTTCCGGAAGCGCCGCCTCGGGCTCTTCCCAGAACACCACTCGTCCCGCCTCGGCGAACCGGCTCATCAAATGCTGCGGCCTCTGGAACACGAAATTCCATCGAAGGTGCGAGAAGCAGATGAGAGTGTGGCCGATGGCCCGCTGGGTTCCGAAGTGGCTCTGCCCGAGCGTGGAGGCGGTCGATAACGTGATCAACGCAATTACACCTTATGGTTTTCAACGATCCCGTAGAACGTCCGCTCCGACTTCGGGGTTCCGCAGTGCAGCAAGGATTCTAGCTGATTTAAGTCAGGATTAAGCTGGCTTGTTTCGCTGCCGAGACGGTCCGTTTCGGCGCGATTTGTATGATTATTTAAATCCTCCCCGAGCTTGTCTCGGGGAGGGGGACCGCGCGAAGCGCGGTGGAGGGCCTCTTCTTAAGTCAGCAAGCCCCTCCACCATGCTTCGCACGGTCCCCCTCCCCTGCAAATGCAGGGGAGGATTACGCCCCTAATCCCCGAGCGCCGCCTTCAACTCGTCGAGCCACGGCTTGGCCGTTCCGTCGGAAGGCGCGCGCCAGTCGCCGCGCGGGCTCAGCGCTCCGCCGGCGGAGACCTTGGGCGAGTTGGGGATGGCGGTGCGCTTGAACTGGCTGATCTGGAAGAAGCGATAGAGGAAGACCTCCAGCCACTTGCGGATCGTCGGCAAATCATACGCGCGCTTGAGCGCGTCCGGGTAGCCGAGCGGCCACTGCCCCTGCCCGGCATCGTGCCAGGCCTGCCAGGCCATGAAGGCCACCTTCGAAGGCGGCTGTCCCGAGCGCAGGATGTGGAAGAGGAAGAAATCGTGAAGCTCGTAGGGGCCGATCGTCCCTTCCGTCGACTGCATCTCGCCCTTGTCGTCGGCCGGGATCAGCTCCGGCGAGATCTTGGTGGCGAGGATCGCCTCCAGGATCCGGTCGGTCTCGGGATCGAACTGCTCCGTCTTCACCGCCCAGCGGATCAAATACTGGATGAGGGTCTTGGGCACCCCCGCATTGACGCCGTAATGGCTCATCTGGTCGCCCACGCCGTAGGTCGACCAGCCAAGCGCCACCTCCGACAGATTGCCGGTGCCGATGACGAAGCCCCTGCGCTGGTTGGCGAGGCGGAACAGATAATCGGTGCGAAGCCCCGCCTGAACGTTCTCGAACGCGATGTCGTAGACCGGCTTCCCCTCGGCATAGGGATGCTTCATGTCCTTGAGCATCTGCATCGCCGCCGGGCGGATGTCGATCTCCTCGCCGACGATTCCGAGCGACTTCATCAGCGCCCAGGCATTGCCCTTGGTGGTGTCGCCGGTGGCGAAGCCGGGCATGGTGAAGCCGAGGATGGTGGTTCGGGGCAGCTTGAGGAAGTCGCACATCTTGGCGGCGACGATCAGCGCATGGGTCGAATCGAGCCCGCCCGACACGCCGATGACGAGGTGGCTGCCGCTGGTCGCCTGGAAGCGGCGGGCGAGGCCCTGGACCTGGATGTTGAACGCCTCGTAGCAATCGGAATCGAGCTGCTCCGGCCGGTTGGGGACGTAGGGGAAGCGGCGCAGGCCGCGCTTGAAGCCGATATCCTTCAGGCTCGGCGAATGCTCGAAATGAATGCGCCGGGCGCTCTTCTCGGGATGGCCGGCGGCGACGGCATTGTCGTTGAAGGTCGGCATCCGCATCCGCTCGAGCCGGAGCCGCTGCGCGTCGATGTCGGCGACGCACAGCTCGGGCTCCATGTCGAAGCGGCCCGAGTCGCAGAGCAGCTCGCCAAGCTCGTAGATCGAGCTCTGGCCGTCCCAGGCGAGGTCGGTGGTGCTCTCGCCCGGCCCGGAGGCGGCGTAGACGTAGGCGGCGCAGCAGCGGCTCGACTGCGAGGCGCAGAGCAATTTGCGCTCGTCCGCCTTGCCGATGGTGATGTTGGACGCGCTGAGGTTGCAAAGGATCAGCGCGCCGCAGAGCGCGCCCACGGTCGAGGGCGGCTGCGGCGCCCAATAATCCTCGCAGATCTCGACGTGGAAGATGAAGTCGTCGAGATCCTGGGCGGCGAAGATGAGATCGGTCCCGAACGGCACCGTCTCCCCGGCGACGGCGATGTCGATGCCGTTGAGGCCGATCCCGGAGACGAACCAGCGCTTCTCGTAATATTCGCGGTAATTGGGAAGGAAGCTCTTTGGCACCACGCCGAGGATGCGGCCGCGGGAAATGACGAGGGCGCAATTGTAGAGGCGCCCGTTGCGCCTCAGCGGGGCGCCGATCGCGAACACCGGCGAAAGCTTCGCCGTCGCCTCGCGAAAGCGGACTATGCCGTCCTCGACCGCGTCGAGGAAGGCCTCCTGCAGGAACAGATCGTCGACCGAATAAGAGGAGATGTTGAGCTCCGGATAGACGACCAGGTCGCAGCTCTTCGAATGCGCCTCCTGCGCGAGCGCGATCGCCTGGTCGACGTTGAACGTGACGTCGCCGGCGGAGCCGGTCGGGCTCGCCGCCGACACGCGGACGAAGCCGTGGCGGTGGATCGCCTCGAACGGAGCCTGTTTGCTCATCACAGCATCTCCGTCATCATCTCGACCGCCACCTTCATGCACTTGATCCGGGTGGCGCCCCTGCCGCCGGGCCCGAAATGCTCCTCGCGGTGGGCGGTGGCCCGGCCGGCCCGGGCGCAGCCGAAATGGACGAGGCCGGGCTCGTCGCCCGCGTCGGCGAAACCGGTGACCGAGAGGGCGATGTTGGCGCGCGAGCGTTCCACCGCCCCTTCCGCCATCGCGATCGCCACTTCGCGCGAGACGGCGCCTTTCTCGTTGATGAGGTCCATCGGCACTCCCAGCATCTCGTGCTTGGCTTCGTTGGTGTAGGTGACGAAGCCGCGCTCGAAGGCATGGGCGACCCCCTGCACGTCGGTGAGCAGGGAGGCCAGCATTCCGCCGGTGCAGCTTTCCGCGGTGGCGAGGCGAAGCTCCCGCTCCGAGGCTTTCTGGAGCAGCCGGCGGGTCGCTTCCTGGGTCTCGTCGGGAAGCACGGGCGACAGGGTCTCGGTATCGTTCAAGGCATCTTCCTCGGGGGTTTCGAGCCAAGGAACCGGTCCCTAGCGCCAGTTGTTCCAGAGCCCAAACGAGGAGATCATCAGATGGTTACCGAGCGCAAGATCGACGCGACCCGCCTGCTGGCGGAGGACCACCGCAAGGTGGAGGAGCTGTTCGAGCAGTTCGAGAAGGCCAGCGGCGACGGCCGCAAGGAGAAGATCGCCCGCCAGATCTGCACCGAGCTCAAGGCCCACACGATGATCGAGGAGGAGATTTTCTACCCGGCGCTGCGCGGCAAGATCGAGGGCGACGATCTCGACGAGGCTCTTGTCGAGCATGACGGCGCCAAGATGCTGATCAACGAGATCGAGGCCGGCGGCCCGGACGACGATTTCTACGAGGCCAAGGTGAAGGTTCTGAAGGAGCAGATCGAGCACCACGTCAAGGAAGAGGAAAAGCAGCAGGGCAACCTCTTCCAGCAGGCGCGGGCGGCCGAGGTCGACCTGGAGGCGCTGGGCGAGCGGATGGCGGCCCGCAAGGCCGAGCTGATGATGTTCGCCGACGCCGAGGGCGGCCTGCCTCCGGCCGAGCCCGCGACCATGGGCGCGGAGGGCTGAAGATGCGCAAGGGGGCCGTCATCACCGGAATCGCCGCCGCCTGCGCCGCGGGGCTCGGCTTCGCCGCCTCGTCCCTCTGGCGCCGCCGCCTCGCGGGCGGCTCCGGCCCCGGCGGGAGGCCCGCGATCAGCGGCGCCGGCGATCATGGCGCCGTCGGCGATTCGGGCGGCGCCCGCTCGGCGGGTCCGGACGCGATGCGCGACCCGCCGAAGGAATGGAGCAAGGTCGACGAAGCTTCCGACGAAAGCTTCCCGGCCAGCGATCCGCCGGCGATCAACCCGCACGTGGATTGACTAAATTCCTCCCCGAGCTTGCCTCGGGGAGGGGGACCGCGACGCGAAGCGTCGTGGTGGAGGGGAATTCGGGGTCAGGACTGCCCCTCCACCAGGCTTCGCCTGGTCCCCCTCCCCCAGCAAGCTGGGAGAGGAGTTCCATTCATCGCGGCGCATCCTTGTCCGGCCCGTCCCTGAAGATCGTTTCGCGCGCCGCCCTCAGCTCCCGGATCGACGCCGCCGTCGCGGCGCCCCAGACGAGGTGGACCCCGATCATCAGCAGGTTGCGCCGCGCCGGATGCTCGGTCGCCGGCTCGAGGTTCCGGACCGCCGGGATCCAGCCCATGTAGCTCGCGAGCCAGACGGCGACGCCCGCGGCCGCTCCTGTCCGCTTCTTCGGATCCGGGTTCATCGCCGCGATCATCGCGCCCATCGCCGCGCCATAGGCGAAGTGGGCGGCGGTGGTGACGTCCTTGGCTGCCTCGCCCGCGAGCGGCAGGCCGAGCTGCTTCGACCCCGAATCGACGATCTCGCGCGGAGTCAGCGGGTATTGCTCCTCCTCCGGCAGGCGCCGGTGGAGCCGCCGCATCGCCGCCGTCATCGCCATGGTGCCGGCGAATCCGGCAATGGCTCCGATGAGGAGGCGGCTGGTCAGCTTCAGCTTTTCGTCCTGCACGGGCGGATTTCCTCTTCGTCCATGGCCGCCTCTAGAACGATATCTCCGGCCGGGCGATCATCAGCCAGAAAATGGCGAGCACTGCCGCGAAGGCTGGAAAGCCGAATGCGAACCACCATCGGAACAGCCGGTGATATTGCTCCGGCAGCCCCTCCCCCGATTTCGCCGCCGCCGCGGCGAGAGTCCGCATCCGGCTTTGCATCCACACCACCGGCAGCCACAAGGCCCCGGTGAACAGGTAGAGCGCGACGGACGCGACGATCCACCCCTCGGTCAGCGAATAGCCGGTGATCCGGGCAAGCAGCACCCCGGTGACCGGCTGCGCCACCACGGCGGTGGCGGTGAAGAGATAATCGGCCATGACGACGATCCGGGCGACCGCGGCAATGACCCTGACGTCGCCCGTGCGGTGCGCCATCAGCATGAAGAAGGCGATCCCCGCCCCGGTGCCCAGAAGCACCGTCGCCCCGATCACGTGCAGCCATTTGAGCAGGAAGTAGGCCGTCATCTTTCGTCCAGGATGGCGAAGCAGAGGAGGTTGAGCGCGAGGATCGGCCAGATCTTCATCATCGGTCCGAGCGGGTCCGACCACAGCTCCGGAAGCAGGATCGTGCCGGCGACGATGTAGAACAGGGAGACGCCGAGCGCCGCCCACAGGCCCAGCCTCGCCGTCGGCCGCCAGGCGATGGCGCAGGCGACCGCGATGTCGGTGAGCGCGCCCGCG